>DUUT01000197.1 GCA_012841405.1 Chloroflexota bacterium | reverse complement strand
GGCGCGCCGCGCGAGCCTCTCTTTGCAGCCACGCGCCGCCCTCGGCGCCGCACCCGGCGACCGCGGAGCGCCGCGTGGATTGACGTTGGAGGAGAACATAAAAAGCTGCAGAAGGCTGGCCAGTAGACCAGGGCGCGTCCAGGCCGCCCATCCAACATCGATCTAGCGTGTTGGCTGGCGCTCACCTCCCGCTCCCCGTGTATGCTGGATCACGGACAGATTGCGTTGATAGTGCAGTGATCCTGTGAGCGAGGAGATCATGACCGAGAGCTACAAGCGGGTATTCGATAGAAACCTCCAGGCATTCTTTGCCGATGCGGCACGCATCAGCCTGCACGACCCCCGGATGGCTATCTTTGTCGCACGGGCGACGCGCCATCAGGCTCGCGCCGCTCAGGTGCGCCGTGGATGGGAAGCGGTTGGCGTGCACGTGCCGGCCTTTATGATCATCAGCGTTACGCATCGCTGTAACCTGGCCTGCCAGGGGTGCTACGCTCGTGCACAGCATCCCACCGCCGAAGTCGAGATGACCGCCGACAAGCTGCGGGGCGTCATCGCAGAGGCCGATACCTTGGGCGTGTCGATCATGATGCTCGCCGGAGGAGAGCCCCTTACCCGACCAGAGGTACTCGACATCGCCGGAGAGCATCCGCGCGTCATCTTTCCCCTCTTTACGAACGGCATGCTCATCGACGATACCGTCGTCAGGCATCTGCGTCGCCATCGCAACATCGTGCCCGTTCTCAGCATCGAGGGGCGCCAGAATGAGACCGATCTCCGCCGTGGCAGCGGCGTGCACGAGCGTGCCCTCGAGATGATGGCCCGCCTCCACCGGGCCGGCGTCTTTTTCGGTACGTCGCTTACCGTCACGCGACAGAACTATGACCTCGTCACCGGACGTCCCTTCCTCCAACGCATGTTGGACACGGGGTGCCGCCTCTTTTTCTTTGTCGACTATGTTCCCGTGCAACCCGGCACCGAGTGCCTGACGCTGACCCAGGAACAACGTGACGACGAGGCCACGCGTTTGGCCGCCTACCGTGACGAGCTGCCAGGGTTATTTGTCGCCTTTCCTGGCGATGAAGAGATGTACGGTGGCTGCCTTGCGGCAGGAAGGGGTTTCGTACACGTCAGCCCATCCGGCAGGCTCGAGCCGTGCCCTTTCGCACCCTATTCGGACGTGTCGCTTCAGGACGTGTCGCTGCGCCAGGCCTTGCGCTCGCGGTTCCTGGAGGCGATACGCACGAGCGACGAGCACCTCGGCGAGACGAACGGCGGGTGTGCCCTGTGGGAGCGTCGTCAATGGGTCCAGTCGCTACTGCACACAGCGACCACAGACGCCCTCCCGGTACCGCTCGACAGCGCCGCGGTCGCTGACCACTAGCCACGAAGGCGACGCGTGCGGCCAACGGCCGCGCAGCATCGGCTCAGGCCAGATGCTCTGACCAGCCAAGGGAAAGGAGGCTGGCCACGCCACTGCCGCCACGGAGGCCTCCGGCTACCCGCGTGTGACCAGCTTTGCGCTCGGACCATTGTCTGCTACACTCCTGCTCGCTGCGGTGCTGCTGACAGTCCGCTTGGCACGGCTTGATCGGGCTGTGGTCCGCCCCGCCCGCTACGAGCCGGTCATGTCGCCCTTCTTGGAGAGATGCCATGTCCGACGATAGCCCAAGCGCAGCACAGCGCAGTAGACCCAGTCCGGTGCAGCGAGCAGGGTGGCGCCGGCACCACCTGCACCCCGCGTTCCTCCAATGTAACCGAGGTCACATTCCCGGCAGAGCTCCCATGCTACTCTGTATGGGCACACACTCGCAGCCCGCATCCATGGGCCACGAAAGGAGCGTTTTCGATGGATATGTTCTGCTATCAGTGCCAGGAGACCGCCCGCGGCAAGGCATGCACTGTTCGAGGCGTCTGTGGCAAGCCACAGGACGTCGCTGCGCTTCAGGATCTCCTCACCTACGTCCTCAAAGGCATCTCGTACTATGGCGCACGTGCCCGCGCACTGGGCATCACCGCGCCAGAGACCGAACGGTTCCTGCTTCAGGCCATGTTCTCCACGATCACGAACGTCAACTTTCATGCAGACCGCTTCGTCGATCTGGTGCAGGAGGCCCTGCGCCGTCGCGATGACCTCGCCGCGCGCTATCGCGCCGCCGGTGGCGACACGGCCAACCTTCCCGATGCCGCCACCTGGTCTCCCGCCGATAGCGACCGCGCTACCCTCCTTGCCAAGGCCATCGAGGTCGGGGTCATGGCCGATCCGGACCTCAACGAGGACGTGCGCTCTCTCCGCTCCCTACTGACGTACGGCTTGCGGGGCCTGGCAGCGTATGCCGAGCACGCCTATGTGCTGGAGCACACCAACGATGACATCCCCGCCTTTATGCAGGAGGCGCTGGCCATCACCATCAACGACGACGCCACCGTCGACGATCTCGTGGCCATGGTCATGCGCTGCGGTGAGATGGGCGTTCAGACGATGGCCCTCCTAGATGATGCCAACACCTCAACCTATGGTCATCCCGAGCCCACCCAGGTGAACATCGGCGTCCGCGAAGGGCCGGCTATTCTGGTCTCTGGCCATGACCTGCGGGACCTGGACGACCTGCTGCAGCAGACTGAGGGCAAGGGCATCAACGTCTACACCCACGGCGAGATGCTTCCTGCCAACGCGTACCCCGCGTTCAAAAAGTACCCGCACTTGGTAGGCAACTATGGTAGCTCCTGGTGGCACCAGCGCGACGAGTTCGAGGCCTTTGGCGGTCCCATTGTGATGACCACCAACTGCCTGGTAGAGCCCCGCGACAGCTACCGCGACCGGATCTTTACCACCAGCGTCGTGGGCTGGCCTGGCGTCCAGCACATCCCCGAGCGCCCCGAGGGTGGGCAGAAGGACTTTTCGGCGGTCATTGCCAAGGCTCTCACGTGCGATTCGCCCAAGGAGCTCGAGACGGGCACCATACCCATTGGCTTTGCCCACAACACGGTGCTCTCGGTCGCCGACAAGGTCATCGAGGCGATTCAGGCTGGCGCGCTGAAGCGATTCGTCGTCATGGCGGGCTGCGACGGGCGCCATAAGGAGCGCCAGTACTACACCGATGTCGCCCGCGCTCTCCCCGAGGATACCATCATCCTCACGGCCGGCTGCGCCAAGTACCGTTACAACAAGCTCGGCCTCGGCGAGATCGGCGGGATCCCGCGCGTTCTGGATGCCGGCCAGTGCAACGACTCGTACTCGCTGGTGGTCATTGCCCTCAAGCTCGCTGAGGCGCTGGGCATCGACGATGTGAACGCCCTGCCCATCGAGTACGACATCGCCTGGTACGAGCAAAAGGCCGTCATCGTGCTTCTCGCTCTGCTCTCCCTGGGTGTGAAGAACATCCGCCTCGGCCCCACGCTGCCGGCGTTCATCTCGCCCAACGTGCTCAACCTGCTCGTGGACACGTTCAACATCAAGCCCATCACCACCGTCGAGCAGGACGTGGCCGAGATGACGGCGTAGCCACCATCCTGGGGCATTGGTCGCGCGCTCTCGCGCGCTAGCTCGTAATCGATTGTTGGTTGCAAGGTACAGGCCCTAGCGAGGCGATGCGCTAGGGCCTGTACGTGTTACCTCACCCGGGAAAAGCATCGCTTCAGCCCCACACCCGGCTCCCCTGCGCATTGACGCACACCGGCGGCAGTGTTACCATCTGCCCGACCTAACAAGGAGGGCAGAGGCCATGTACGACCGCGAGCGGCTCACCGACCCTGACGTCCTGAGGCACAGCGTCCTTGATTTCCGCCAGATGAGCACCTTTGTGCAGAACCCGCTCATCATCGAGCGCGCAGAGGGCGTTCACTACTGGGACATCAACGGCAAGCACTACTATGACGGCATCTCGGGCATCTTTGTTGTCGCCGTGGGCCACGGCAACCGCCGCGTCATCGACGCGATGAAAACGCAGATGGAGCGCCTCTGTTTCGCCGCACCCCTCCACGCCACGAATGGCCCAGCCGTCGCCTTTGCAGATCTCTTGGCGCGTATCGCCCCTGGAGACCTGAACACCGTCAAGCTGCTGTCCAGCGGCTCCGAGGCCACCGAGACGGCCATGAAGCTGGCCCGCCAGTACTGGAAGCAGGCCGGCAAACCGACCAAGTACAAGTTCATCACCCGCTACTGGGGCTACCACGGTGCCACCCAGGGTGCGCTGGCCGCCACCGGTACGCCCTCACGGCGCGTTCCCTTCGAGCCCTTCCCCACGGGCTATGTGCACATCCCCACCGTCCACTGCTATCGCTGCCCGTACGCGCGTCACTACCCGGAATGCGACGTGTTCTGTGCCGAGTTCCTCCGACAGGTTATCACTCTCGAGGGACCCGAGACGGTCGCCGCGGTGATGGTCGAGCCCATCGGCAACACCGGCGGCATCCTCGTTCCGCCGCCCGAGTACCTGCGGATCCTGCGCGACATCTGCGACGCGTTTGATGTGCTACTCATCTTTGACGAGATGATCACCGGCATGGGACGGACGGGAAGGATGTTCGCCGCAGAGACATTCGGCGTCACCCCGGACATCCTCTGCCTGGGGAAGGGGCTCTCCAGTGGCTATGCCCCCCTGGCCGCCACGATCTGGTCCGACCGTATCCAGAGCGCCTTCTGGGGACCGGAGGAGGCGGGCATCGAGTTCGGCCACGGCCACACCTTTGCGGGGAACCCGCTCTCCGCCACGGCAGGGCTCGCCGCTGTGACCGAGATCCTCGAGCGAGACCTGGCCGGCGCCGCCCAGCGCCAGGGCGCCCGCCTTGAGGCTCGCTTGAGGCGTATGGCCGAGTGCGGCATCTTTGGTGAGGTGCGCGGCAAAGGGCTGTTGTGGGGTGTAGAGCTCGTTCGCGATCCCGCCACACGCGAGGCCTTTCCAGCAGACGTCCGCATCGGCAAGCGCATCGGCGCCGAGGCTGAGAAGCGGGGCCTCATCATACGCCACGACCCGGACTGGATCGCCCTGGCGCCGCCTCTCATCACCAGCGACGACGAGCTCGACGCCATGTGCGATATCCTTGAGGAGAGCATCGACGCCGCCATGGCCGCGCTCTAGATGGAGCGCGGTCGCCGACCCAGAAGGGGGCTGCCATGTCTACGCTGCTTGACCAGCTGACGTCTTGCGTGAGTCCCGAGCGTCTGCGCGACCTCACCCTCGAGCTGGTGCGCATTCCCAGCCCAACGGGTGACTCGGTTGACGTGACCGCCTTTTACACCGAGACGGTGCGCGGCTTGGGCCTGCCCGTGGAGATGCTCACCGATTACCCCGAGAGCCCATCCACCATCGCCCGCTGGGAGAACACGCCCGACGGCCCAACCATCACCCTCGATGGCCACGTCGATACCATCCATGCCGACCACGTGCCCCCGTATGTCGAGGGGGAGCGCATCTATGGCCGAGGCGCCGGCGACATGAAGTCCGGCATCGCCGCCATGATCGAGGCCACCCGCGTGCTCATCGAGAACGATGTTCGTCTCCGGGGCAACCTCATCTTGGCGACGCACTCCCTGCACGAGGCGCCCGTGGGCCATATGGAGGGACTCAAGGCCCTCATCGCCCGGGGAGACGTATTTGTGGATGCTGCCATCGTCGCCGAGTGCGGCTTTGACACCCTCCCCATCCGTGGCAAGGGACAGTGCCTCTTTGAGATCGAGATCACCCGAGAGGGCGAGGTGCTCCACGAGAACGTCGCCCGCCCGCGGGGTGTCTCGAACCCGCTCGAGCAGGCCGCCCGCCTGGCGCACCGGATGCTGCAGCGCCATGAAGAGCTGAGCGTGCACGCTGATCCCCTCATCGGTCCCGAGACGTACTTCCTCGGCCAGATCCATGGTGGCGACTTTTACAACCGCGTCCCCACCCGCGCCTTCATGAACGGTACCTATCGCTACCTGCCGGACAAGGACTGGCCCGATGTCTACCGCGAGGTCGACGCTCAGATTGCCGCCATTGACTGGCCCGCGGACATCACGGTGACGCGCAAGCTGTTCGGCAATGGTCTTGGCTATCAAGTCTCTCCAGAGGCCGGCATCGTTCAGGCGCTACGGAACGCGTACCACACCATCGTCGGGCGAGAGCTTCCCCTCGAGGGAAACCTCAGTGTCTCGGACGTCAACGTCATCGCCCGTGAGGCGGGGATCCCTGTCGTGGCGCACGGGACCGGGTCCACCACATCGCATGCCGACCTCGAGTGGGTCGACCTGCCCAACATCGTCCGCACCACCAAGGTGTTCATCGCCACGATTCTGAACTATCTCGGTGTCGAAGAGGGGAGCTAGGACGCGTTTGAGAACCCTACGCCGCAACGATGTCGCCCCGAGCGTGGGCGAGGGGCCTTGACGCCCATCGACGCGGCCCGCGCTGCGCTGAACGCGCCCGCCTCGACAAGATGCCAGGTGCGTTCAATAACGACCGAGGCAGACACCCAAAAGGGGCACCGGCAATGGCCTGATGCCCCTTTTCGTTTCGCGTTTCGTGGCGGCTACGGCTCCCGCAGACTCCCGGCCGTCCGGTACATCGCCATGATGTTGTCGATCGGGGTGAACACCTGGATGGCGTGGGTTGGGCCGAGGATCAAGCCGCCATCCGCAAACAGATCGAGTCGTCGGCGCACCTCGCGTTCCACGTCCTCCACCGTGCCAAACGGCAGGATTGACTGCACGCACATGGTCCCGCTAAAGCTCAGGTACGCACCAAAGTCTCGCTGTAGCCCCTCCAGCTCCATCCCGGCCGCTGCCACCTGTACCACATCGAGGATATCGAGGCCGAGGCCAATGAGCTTGGGAATAAAGTGACGCACGCTGCCGCACGAGTGCATGAGCACGCGAGCGCCGTAGCGGTGCACCAGCTGAAAGTACTGTGCATAGAAGGGCTCGAACAGCCGCTCGAACGAGCGCAACGAGATGATCGGCCCGCGCTGTGTCCCGAGATCCTCTCCGCAGTGCACGATATCGATCCTACCTCCCGCCGCCTGGAGCACGCGCTCCGTCACCTCGTAGAAGAAACGAAACCTCTCCTCCACGAGGCGCATGAACACCGGATCCTCAGATCCCACGTCGAACAGCACGCGCTCCACACCGCGGCAGCGGGCGATTCCGTTCATAAAGTCCAGATGCCCGGCCGAGCCGAAAAAGACCGCATAGTCCGCCCAAC
Organism: Chloroflexota bacterium; assembly: GCA_012841405.1. GTDB lineage: Bacteria > Chloroflexota > Anaerolineae > UBA1429 > UBA1429 > DUUT01. The sequence continues at coordinate 69,515 of DUUT01000197.1, read as the reverse complement.
CCTCCGCTTGCTCGGCGATCGTCGCATAGTCGTACCAATCCGCCGAGGGAAAGGGGTACCCGTCGAGCTGCGCCGGGTCATCGATCTCGGCAAACGGCAGAAACACCGCCTCCGGATACGTGCCGATATTGTCGCCGTACGGCACGTTGGCATAGCGCTCACCCCAGAGCCCCTCGATACTGCCGTCCTCGTGGGTGCGCAACGCGGGGCCGATGTACTCGGGCTGCACGTACCGCCAGTCGTCTCCCAGCGCTTCTGCAAGCGCCAGGTCATCGTCTACGCCCAGGTGGTCGCGCAACATGGCATTGACTTCTGGTGTCCCCTCGTGGTGCACCGGGATGCGATCGTACCCTTTGCGCTCCAGTGCGCTCAACACCCTTTCCCGCGCGTTCATCCCCACCCCCTGAGTCTGTAGTGTTCCCTGCGGATGCTCCGGTCCCGAGGTTTCTGCGGTCGAGCCGGATCGCGGCCCATCGTCCCCTCGCCCTGTGCCATCCCTACGCAAGCTCTGATACCCGCACCGGGCGCCCCTCCTCGGCTGAACGCCACGCGGCTTCGGTGAGCTCGATCACCCGCAGGCCACACTCGGGCGGCACCTGCACCGCATCACGGCCGAGGATGGCATCGATAAAGTTGCGATCTGGCGTCGAATCGGCGGGCAAATCCGTCACCGTTGTCATGGTGCTCTCGCCAAAGCGCTGCATCATCACGGCGCCATTACGATACAAGACGGCCCCCTCACTGCCCCACACCGAGAACTCTTCCCACCACATGGGGCTATCGCCAATCACCGAGAGCGTCCCCTGGGCGCCGTTGGTGAACTGCAGCACCAAAGCTGAGTCAATATCCACCTCGGTATCATAGTTGCAGCACGTGGCATAGACGGTGTCGGCCACCAGGCCCGTCGCCCAGAGGAGGACGTCGATCAGGTGACTGCCCGAATCGTTGAGTTGCCCACCACCGCTCAGCGCCTTGCACTGTCGCCACGTGCCCCGCGTTCCGCGCAACCAACCCTGGGACTGCAGCGCGGCCACATACTGCACCTGACCCACGGCGCCGCTTTGGATTAGATCGCGCACACAGGCATAGGTCCCCTGAAAGCGCCGTTGATACGCGATCATGAGCACCTTGCCTCTGCCCGCCTCGATCAGCGCGTGGGCGTGCGGCACGCTGCACACCATCGGTTTTTCCATCAGCACGTGCTTGTTCGCTGCCAGCGCCGCCATCCCCTGCTCAAAGTGCTGCGTATGCGGGGTGTTGATCTGGACGGCATCCATCGGCACGCGCGCCAGCATCTCACAGTAGTCCGCAAAGCAAGGGATCCCCGCCGTGTGGGGAAACTCGGTCCGCATACGCCCGATTGCGGCCTCGCTCGGATCGGCAAAAGCCACCACCTCCGCCTCTGGGATATCCATGAGACGCTTGACGTGGGCCCGGGCGATCCCGCCAGCCCCGATGATCCCGATGCGCACTTTGTCAGACATGTTCCCTCCCCTGAGAGTCGGTGCTCTCTCCAGCAGCGCCGCCGGCACCGCCGCCAGCACGCTAACCACCCTCCCTTGTCTGCCCGAATCCATTCCGCATCGCCACCACCTGACCGCCTCAGACGCCATCCAGTCCGCACGGCTTGTATCAGGAGCACCGCGCACCCCAATACACGCTCAGTCCGCGCCCAGCAACGCCTCGACCGTTAGCTCTGCCCACGCCCGCCGAAAGGCATCCGTCTCCCGTAATAGGTACACCAGTGCGTGGCGGACCTGCTGTCGCGCCGTAGCGAGCCGCTCCTTGCGCTCCTCCTCCGATTCGGCGACCATCCCGTCGGTGTCGAGATCATCCTCATCGGGGGCCTCCCCCGGCAGATAGGCGCGGAGGACGCCCCCCTCGCGACGCAGCACTACTACCCCGTTCAGCTCCAAACCGCGCAGCGCCGCCATCACGGCTTCTTCTCGGGCGGCCACCCGCGCGGCCATGCGCCGGAGATCGATCACCCCCTTGTGCGCCCGCAGCGCAACGCGCAGCATCCCAGCCACCTGTTCGACAAACACGTTCGCCGAGGGCATCTCCACCGGCACGGGCGGCATGAGGTAGACACTCTGAGGTTTCGTAGCAGCGAGCACGCTGCGAAGCGCTTCGCCCGAGGGCGGAGCCGTCAGAAGCGCCAGGGCAAGGGCATCGCGGCGTTGCGCGAACAGCTCGCGTCGCGTAACGCTCTCCTCGGGGGTAGGGGTCACACCCTCGGCCCACACCACCAACCGATCCCCGAACCGATCCCGCAGGGCGCGGAGGCGCGCCGCCGTGTCGTGTTCATGGCGCCAATCCACCACGTCGCGCCCCGCCACGAGGATCTCCACCACCTGGCGCGGTGCCGGGGCAGCGGGCCGCCAATCGACCAGTTGCAGCTGAGCGCGCTCCTCTCCACGCCAGCGATTCACCTCCAGGCAAAAGGCCACATCGACGCGCTCGCCCAGCTGAGGTAGCTCGTCAGCGTTGAACCACGTCACGCGTAGCGTAGCCGCCTCCGGCCCTTCCAGGAAGAGGTGCCGATGCCGCGTCTCACGACGCCGACTCACATCGTCGACGCGTACGAGCACCCCACCTCGCGCCACCAGCACCGGGCGTGGGTTTCCAGCGCCAAACGGCGCCAGCCGGCCCAACTCGCGGGCGAGCTCGAGCCCAGCCTCTGTCCAGGGGATGTCGGCATCGACTGTCAGCGGCTCCGGGCCCGCTGGTCTGCACCGCCGAGCCCAAGCAAGCACGCCGTGGCGAAACGCAGGGACGTTGTCGCGTTCCAGGCTGAGCCCTGCCGCCATGGGGTGTCCCCCTTCACGCACCAGCAGTGTGGCTTGCGAGGCAATCGCCTGGTGGATGTCGAACCCCTCAACGGACCGCGCTGATCCCACGCTCAGGTGGCCATCGCGGTGCGCGATGACGATGGCGGGCCGCCCGTAACGCCGCACGAGCTCTGCGGCCACAAGCCCCAACACACCCGGCTCCCAACCGGGCCCCTCGACCACCAGCACCGGCTCGCGCAGCGCGCCCGGCTCCCGGTGGAGCGCCTCCTCCGCTGCCGCCAGCGCGGCCTCGGTACGCGCCCGACGATCCTGGTTCAGCGCCTCAAGTTCGCGCGCGATGGTGATCGCCTCGGCGGCATCGCGCGTCAGGAGCAGTCGCACCGCCTTGCGGGCATCATCGAGCCGGCCGGCCGCGTTCAGCCGCGGCCCCAGCTGAAAGCCAATATCGCTCTCGTCTAGCGCGCTCACCGACAGGCCCGCCACCTCCGCCAGGGCGCGGATCCCCGGCCTCTGCCCCGCGCGCAGGGCCTCCAGCCCACACTGCACGAGGTAGCGCACGTCCTTCACCTGGCGCGCCACGTCCGCCACTAATCCAACCGCGACCAGATCGAGCGGGCGCAGCCATTCGTCCGCCGCTCGCTCGCTGAGCAACGCCAGCATCAGCTCGTAGGCCACGCCGACACCCGACAGCTCTCGCAGCGCGTGGTCCTCCGGCAGCAGCTTGGGGTTCACCACCGCGTGGGCTGCGGGTAGCTCCGGCGGCAGGTCGTGATGGTCGGTCACGATCACCGTCAGCCCACGCCGTCCAGCCTCAGCCACGACCTCGATGTCGGAGATGCCCGTGTCACACGTGAGCAGCGCATCGACGCCGTCACGCAGCGCCTCGTCGATCGCGCGCTCCGCCAGGCCGTGCCCCTCGCTGCGCCGTGGCAAGTCAAAGTCGACCGTTGCCCCTGCCGCGGTTAGCGCCTCCACCAGCAGCGCCGTTGCCGTCTGCCCATCGACGTCGAAATCGCCCCACACACGCACGCGCTTGCCCTGGGCGATGGCCACGCGCAACAGCGCCACCGCATCGGCCACGCCCGGCAGCTCCCAGGGCGATGCTGGGCAGTACTGCTCCGGGTCCAGGTGCGACAGCGCCTCCTTGGGGTCGGCAAACCCACGTTGCGCCAGCACTCTGGCCACCAGCGGATGCCCACCGACCGCCTCACGTAGTGCAGTAGAGGGCTCCACCGGCGGCACCGGCCTCCAGACGCGCCTCATATCCTCCTCCCCCACCAATTGGCCCGCAGTCTAGAACCGCAGCGGCTGCCTGTCAACGAGATCACACGCTACCCGTCAGCATCTGGTGCCTGGCGGTGCATTTTCACTGGCAACGCGTGCCATCATCGCTTATACTCACGCGTGAGGTACGCACGCGTGATCTACCTCTACGCGGAATTGGGGCCCCATGCGCATCACCATCGCCCAGCTCAACCCGACCGTCGGCGACGTTGACGGGAACCTTGATCGCCTTATCCGTACGCTCGCGGCGTGTCGCGAGCGGGGCGGCGCTGATCTCGTGGTCTTTTCCGAGATGTTTGTCTCCGGCTACCCGCCGAAGGACCTTGTCGAGCGCGACTGGTTCATCCATGACGTGCTCGACGGTATCGAGCGCATCCGCGCTGTCTCGCGGGAGTATGGCCAGACCGGCATCCTCTTTGGGGCGCCCGTGCCCACCGGCCGCCCCAACGGTAAGGGGCTCTACAACGCAGCCATCCTGGTCACTAACGGCGAGATCGTGGCCCAGCGCTACAAGGCCCTCCTCCCCACCTACGACGTCTTTGACGAGGGGCGCTACTTTGACGCCACCACGCGCGTCGAGCCCGTTCGTTTTCGGGGCGAGTCCCTCGGTATCCATATCTGCGAGGATGCCTGGATGGACGCCGAGATGTGGCCCAAGCGCCCTCCGTATGACACCGATCCGGTGACCGAGCTGGCACGCCAGGGGGCGACACTGCTGATCAACCTCTCGGCCTCTCCGTTCAGCGTGGGCAAAGAGCGGACGCGCTTTGACCTGATCAGCGGCCACGCCCGGCGCCACGGCGTTCCTTTCCTTTACGTCAACCAGGTCGGCGGCAACGACGACCTCGTGTTCGACGGTCGCAGCGTCGCCGTGAACGGCGACGGTGAGCCCATCGCCCTCCTCGACCCCTTCGTGGAGCAGATCGTCACCATCGATACGGCCACCTCATCGCCGGTCGGACCTTACGTCCCCCAGGACGAGATCGCCTCCGTACACGATGCCCTGGTGCTGGGTCTCAAGGACTATATGCGCAAGGTCGGCTTTGATCGTGCCGTCATCGGTCTCTCGGGCGGTATCGATTCGGCGGTGACCTGCGCCCTGGCCGTGGCCGCCCTGGGGCCTGAGAACGTTCTCGGCGTCGGCATGCCATCCCAGTACTCCTCCCCGGGCAGCCTTTCGGACGCCGAGGACCTGGCGCACAACCTGGGCATCGACTACAAGGTCATCGCTATCGACGCACCCTACGAAGCTTACGTGCGCGCCCTCGGACCGCACTTTGAGGGGCGCGCCCCAGACGCCACCGAGGAGAACATCCAGGCGCGCATCCGCGGCAACTATCTCATGGCCCTATCGAACAAGCTCGGCCACATGGTGCTGTCCACCGGCAACAAGAGCGAGCTGGCCGTCGGCTACTGCACCCTCTACGGTGATATGAGTGGCGGCCTGGCGGTTCTCTCGGATGTGCCCAAGACCATGGTCTACGAGCTGGCGCACTATATAAACCGCGAGCGAGAGATCATCCCGCTCGCGAGCATCACCAAACCACCATCCGCCGAGCTGCGCCCCAACCAGACGGACCAGGATACCCTGCCGCCCTATCCGATCCTCGACGCCATCTTGCATCAGTACATCGAAGAGCTGCGCTCTGTCGACGAGATCATCGCCGAGGGGTTTGCCCCCGAGACGGTGCGCTGGGTGGCGCGCGCCGTCGATCATAACGAGTACAAACGCAAACAGGCCGCCCCCGGTCTGCGCGTCACGTCGAAAGCATTCGGCGTCGGGCGTCGTATGCCCATCGCAGCGCGATTCCATCACGGCTAGGCCGTGATTCGAGGACACACCCGCCGTACAAACGATGCCCCCCGTCGTGTACGCTCGGGGCGGCGACGGCATCCCGCATCGGCAGGCCACTCTGCGGACTGTCCGGCGCCGTTACGCACCATCCGCAACGACACGTTGCTTGTGATCTAGAAACGAGGTTCACTCCACACTACACGGGCCACGGGCCCGGGAGGCACAGCATGCTCTCATCGCCGGTCATCCAGCCCGGCTATCTCTTTAGCCAGCACAGCCTTGGCACCTATCGGCGCTGCAAGCGTCGCTTTCTACTCAAGTACGTCGACCGACAGCCCTGGCCCTGTCTCGAGGACGACAACCCCCTGCCCTATCGCCAACACCTGGAGCGCGGCCGCGTCTTTCACCATTGGCTCGCCCGTAGGCATGTGGGCATCGACATGGGCCCCATCGTCCGCGCCCACGAGGACCTCGACCTGCGTCGCTGGTGGCGCGAGGTCGAACGCTTTGATTGGTGCGCGCTCCCCTCCGGCCTGCGCGAGGCCGAGCTCCCTGTTGTCGTGCCCATCGGCGCGTATCGCCTCTATGCCCGCTTTGACCTGCTGGCGCTCGATGTGGGTGGAGACGCCGTCATTGTCGACTGGAAGACGCTAGAACGCCGCCCCTCGCAACGCACCCTTCGCGACCGCATGCAGACGCGCATCTACCTCTACGCGCTCATCGCTGCGGGGCGCGTCTTGACCGGTGGGACCCCCATCGCCCCCGACCAAGCCTCCATGCTCTACTGGTTCGCCAACTTTCCGGAAGAGACGGCGACGGTGTCGTACTCGGAGGCCGAGTACTGCCGCGACGGGGAGATGCTCGAGGATCTCATCAAGGAGGTGGCGAACCTGCCGCGCGACGCCTTTGCCCCAACCGACGACGTGCGTCAGTGCGCACACTGCAACTATGCCACCCTCTGCCATCGCGAGGCGGCGACGCCAGGGGTGGCCTCTGCCGCGGGGGATGATGCTGTCGACTGGCTCGATGAGGACGTCGACTTTGCCATCGAGCTGGAGCAGGTCCAGGAGCTCGACTACTAGCGAGGTGCGGGCGCCACCATGGGCGCCTGCACCAGATAGCGCTCGTCCGTCACCTGCTCCAACACGAACCGTGCCACATCCGCCCGTGGGATGGAGCGGATCGGCTCCAGCCGAGGAGCGCCACCATGCACGCGCCCTGTGCCGGGCCTATCGGACAGGCGCGTCACCCGAACGACGGTCCAGTCGAGCCCGCTGGCGCGAATCACTTCGACAGCGCCCTGGGCATCCCGCAGCGGGCTCGGCGAGAACAGCCCCTGCAACGCAAGCACGATGGTACGCCCTAGCGACGCCGGGTCGCTCTCGAGGCGCACTCCCGCGCCGGTGAGTGCGATGAGGCGGCGCACGCCGTGCTCCTTCATGGCCGCCACCACGTTGGCCATCCCACGCGTCAGCATCGCCTCCGGAGAGTCGCGTTGCGCGCCCAGTGCGCTGATCACTGCCTCGGCCCCTCCTACGGCCTCGGACACACGCTCAGCATCGAGGATATCGCCTTGGACCACCGTCAGGCGCTCGTGGTCCATCTCCAGCGCCTCAGGTTTCCGTGCAAAGGCCACCACCTCGTGCCCCGCCTGAAGCGCCTGCTCCACGATCTGACGCCCCGTCCTCCCCGTCGCACCCAGAACCGAGATTCTCACAGCCCTCACTCCAGACCGGCTAGATCATGAGCGCTTCGAGCCGCTCTGCACACTTGACGAACGTTCGCGCACCTGTCTGCTCGAATCCCCGCGCAAGATACGTGGCGGGGTCCGTGCGCGCCCAGATGGTGATCTCTTGCTCGTACGGCGGCCCGGGCAGGACGAACGGCACGACGCTGCCAGCGTTAGCAGTCGCCTCCTCCGCCACCGCGCGGATCAGGTCCCGGGCATCTTCCGGCGCCAGGTGTAGCGCGACCTGCGGGCCAAGCGCCACCTTGACCTGGGCCCCATAGATCCCCGGCACGAGTGCTTTCGCCTCCGCCATCATCGTATCATCGCCGCTGACAAATACCGTCGGCACGCCGAGGGTTCCGGCGTATGCTGCCCGACAGCCGAATTCGCCCAGCTCGATCCCATTGATGCGAATGCGCTCAATGCTGAGCGACGAATACGAGTGGGCCAGGTTCCCATTGCGCGTGCCCGCCTTGGAATGCTGCCCCAGGAAGAACAGCGCATCGAACGTCGCATCCATGAACCCTGATGTGGGCACCGGACCGTTGTTCAGTAGCTTGGCGCCGCGCGGAAAGCGCTCCACATCGATCGCACCGGGTCCGTGGGCATCCCACACCCAGATCTCGGCCTCGGCTTCGGCCGCCTGGATACCGGCAACGCAGGCGCGCAGCTCCTCCGTCATCAGCCGCACCGCCTGCGGATATCCTGGCGTGTCGCGGCCCGTCTGATCCCACCGGGCCACGCCCGCCACCCCCTCCAGATCGGTGAGAATATAGATCTTCATCGCCAGGTCCTCCAAGGGTAAAGGCTGGCACGTCTTCGCCCTGCTATCGGTCCGATATGTCAGATGCTACGTCACGCCTCGCGCCGGTGCCGTCCTCGAGTTCAGCGGGCGCTCCAGCATCGGGCGCCCCCGCTACGCGTCGCGGGGGGCGTCGGTTACTTTAGCCCTGTCGCCATCGAGCGCAACATGCACGAACGGCCGCTCGGGATCGTGCCCGACGATGACCAGGGCACCCGTTCTCGCTGCCAGCGCGATGATGGCTCGGCGGCTGCTGATATCCTCCTCAGTGGACCACGCCCAGCTCGGATTCCACTCTGGGTGCTCCAGGTTGCGCGTCAACACTGCGAGATCCCCAAGAAAGATGGCATCACCCAGCGGCGTCGAGATCATCACCGCCTGATGCCCCCGTGTATGCCCGGGCGTTAGGCGGCACGCCACATAGCCGTCCAGCGCCCCATCGCCGTTGATGAGGCGCAGTTGGCCGTGATCCACCAGGGGCTGGAACCGCGTGCGCCAGAAAGCATCATCGCGATCGCGCATGGCGGCTACCTCGCGATCTTGCACGACATACTCCGCCTCGCGGAACGTTGGCACCCAGCCGTCTCCCGCGCGGCGTGTCGTACCGCCGGCGTGATCGCCGTGGGTGTGCGTGAGGATTACCCATCCGATGTCCTCCGGCCGCATTCCGACGGCGTCTAGGCTGACCAATAGGCTGTGGTGCCGGTCGGTGCGCAGGCTATCGCCAAAGCCGGTATCCACAAGCGTACGCTGCCCACCCGCCTCGATCAGCAAGCACGTACAGTGAATCGCCAGCTCACCGTCGCGCCTCACCGTCAAGCCTGGGCTCCACTCCTCTCGCGACGCCGGGCTGAACACCCGGTCGCCGGAAATCGTGCCCCGCGCGTCGAGGAGCAGCGTCAACCGTGCACCGCCCAGGGATGCCACCGCAACGGGGGCATGTCGCCCGCCAGCCATCACAGCGTCACTGTGAGCCCACACTTGGCACCCGACTCGACGATGCGCTCCCAGGTGGCATCCGGCAGCTGCAGCCCGTCGCGCAAGCGCTGCTCTCTCGTACGCCACTCCGGCTCGCCCGGCACGAGGATCTCGTCCACGCCCTCTGCCTTGCGTACCGCCTTGGCCGCCGCCACCATATCATCAACCATCTGCCGGAACTCGTCGAGGGGCTGGAACGCCTCGATGTTGATCGCCAGGAATAGCGTGGCATAGTCCGGGCAGTAAGCGGCCAGAGGCCCACACACCGCGCCGGATAGCCCACCACAGAGAATCTCGATGAGGAACGACAGGCAGTATCCCTTGTGCCGCCCAAAGGGCAGCAACACGCCGCCGTTTCGCTGGTCGTTCGGATCCGTCGTCGGTTTTCCCTCGGCGTTCAGTAGCCAGTCCTCGGGAATGGAGACCCCCTTGTCGATGGCCGCTTGGATCTTGCCCTGAGCCACCACCGAGGTGGCAAAGTCGAGGAACACCGGCGGATGTGTGGCGGCGGGAACCGCCCACGATGTGGGGTTCGTGTTGAGCAACCGCCCCGTGCCGAGGTATGGCGCCACGATGCCGCCCGGCGCCGAGCCACTGCCAAAGACCATGCCCACAAAGCCCTGCTCGGCGGCCTGCACCGAATACTCGCCCATGCGCCCCGTGTGTCCACAATGATGGGTCGCTACCAGCCCCAAGTCGTGCTCACGCGCCTTGGAGATGGCAATATCCATCGCCTGCCGGGCTACGAGCTGGCCAAAGTTGCTGCCCCCGTCCACCAGGGCCGTAGTCGCCGATTCCCGTTCGATACGGATGGCTGCTTTGGGATTCACACGCCCCGTCAGGATAGCGTCCACGTACCAGCCCACCCGCAGTACTCCATGCGAGTCGTGGCCCATGAGGTTGTTCTCAACGAGCGACGTCGCCACTTGGCACGCGCCATCCTCCGGCGTTCCCGCCGCGACGAATACGTCCCTGACAGCGTCCCGCAGCCGTTCCGGTGCAATCTCGATCATGGAGCCCCCTCGGATATGCATTCAATATGTCGGCGCCACACTCCACACCGGCACTCCGCAGCATTCTAGCACAACCAATCACTGCGTGCCATCCATCCAGCGAGCCATACCCACAAGCGCATGCCCTTGCCGGGAGTCCACATAGTACGCTAGACTCGGCCCGTCCGCGACGGTTGGCCCGCGCACGCTCGCTGGAGGGGTTCCCATGAAGCTCGCTGTCTTTACCGTCATGCTGCCCGAATACGAGCCTGAAGAGGCCGTGGCGCTCCTGGCAGAGGTGGGTTATCAAGGGGTGGAGTGGCGCGTCACACGTCGCGTGCTCGACCCGGCCGCAGCCCCGAGCTACTGGCAGAACAACCGTTGTACGATTCACATCGATACCGTCGATGCAGAAGCCGCCGCCCTGGCCGACCTCACCGCTCGTGCGGGCCTCGAGGTGCCCGCGCTGGGCACGTACATGGCTGCTACCGACTGTGACGCCATCGATCGCGCCATGCGTGCCGCCCGCGCGATGGGGTGTCCGCCAATTCGCGTATCACCGCCGCGCTACGATCGCGTCATCGGCTATCGGCGTCTCTTTGCTGAGACCCTGGCCGCCTACACCGACGTCGAGCGCCTCGCACGCCAGCATGGCGTTCAGGCCTGCCTCGAGATCCACCCGGGCAACATCTGCAGCAGCCCGAGCCTGGCGCACCGCCTGGTGCGCCACTTTGACCCGCGCTTTGTTGGCGTCATACTCGATCCGGGGAACATGGTCTATGAGGGGTACGAAGATTGGCGCATGGGAATGGAGCTGTTGGGCCCCTACCTAGCCCATGTGCACCTTAAGAACAGCCAGTGGAGGCGCGTGGGCACCCGTCCCACCGGCGAAGCGGTCTGGCAGCCCGCCGCGGCCGCCATCGACGAGGGGATCGTCGACCTGCGCCAGTTCATCGCCGACCTGTGCGCTGTGGGCTATACCGGGTGGTGCTCCTTCGAAGATTTTTCGGCGGGCAACACCCGCGAAAAGCTGGAACGGAATCGTGCGTACGTGCAGGCGCTCTCGTAACGCGCTCTCGGTGGTGTGTGTTGGGGGTTCTGGGTGACGGGGTACCGGCTCTCCTGGGGGCACCTCCAGCAGAGCGGGTACCTGTAGTAACTCTCCCAGATTGCCACACCGACCCCCTTACGCGTTCGTCGCCTGGGCGACGCCAGAGACGAGCGCCATGAGCGCTACCGACGCGCCGACGCGTCGGCGGCCGTTCATCTCACTGTAGGTGATCGCCAGATCGCGGCGCGCGCGGGTGATCCCCACGTAGAGCAACCGCAGGCGCTCGGCGATGACCTCGAGCCGTGCCTGCTCCACCGGCGACCGATCGGCCTCATCGCCGAGGGTCTCGCCACCCAACGCCGCCAGCTGCTTGCGCGCCTCTACGGCTGGGGCTCGCCCGGGCATAAAGTACGGCTCATCGCGAAAGGCATCGTCGCACGTGTCGGGGAACTCGAGATTGTCGATGCACATCAGGTAGACGGCGTCCCACTCTAGCCCCTTGGCCTTGTGCATCGTCGTCACGACGATGCGCCCCGGCCGTGCCGTGTACCCCACATCCGCCAACGACAAGCCTCCCAGCGCCCGACGGTTGCCTGCGACTTCGTCGAGCTCGGCGGCGAAATCGGTCAACCCCCAGTTGGGGTGCATCTCGCTGGCCCCGCGCAGGCTCGTCGCCAGGCTGTGACAGATGGCCAGGTCCGGCTCGCTCTGGTAGAGGTCCTGCGCCACCGTCAGCAGCAACTGGTCGACGGGCAGCGATGCCGCGCGCACCCAGCGCCCCACCAGCCGCGCAAAGCGCTCGACGAGATCCACCTCGTTGGTGTACAGGGCGACCTGCGCAGGCAACAGCTCTTCCACCACCGTGGCCTCGTGAGGAAAGAGAAGCTCATGTGGTGCGATGCTGTCGAGCACCGCGCGCACCAGCCGCAGCCGTTCCGCGAGCAGCTCCATCCCCAGGATCCCCTCCTGGTGCAGAGCGGCGAACAACCGCGCCAGCGCTCGCCGCCGTGTCGGCGCGCCCAGGTAGCGCGTCACCGCTGCCATCACCCGCGCCGCACTCCGCGTCTCGGGGGTCGACCGCAAGAGATCATCAAAGGGAATCTCGCCGGGCATCTGCTGCAGCGCGTCCACCACCACGCCCCCCTGCCAACCTGAAGGGACCAGTATCGCTACGGTGCGCTCAGGGTAGCGCCCCGCATAGCTCGCCGCCCAAAGGGCAACCTTGCCGGCCTCGACATCGACGGAGGGGTAGGGGCGATCCACCACGTGGATGTGGCACTCCTCCGCTGGCGGGTTCGGCTGCGCATCGCCCGGATCCGTCGGCTGGATATCCTGCCCCATGAAGGCCATGTCGCGGATGGCGGGCTCGGGGTGCGCTGCGCGCACCCAGCGCACGAGGCGGTTCGCCAGGTCGATAATCGGCGTTCCGCTGCGCCCCGACTGGGGAAGCGTCACCGACGTCACGTCATCGCGCCCGAAGAAACGGCGGAAGTAGCGCGGATCAGCCGCCGTAAAGGTGCTGTTGATCGACTGGTTCGGATCACCCACGCGTATCCAGTTGCCCGCAGGTCCCGCCAACCTCTCCAAGATACGCTCTTGCAGCGGCGAGCTATCCTGCGCCTCATCCTCTAGGATGTAGGGCCACCGCGCGCGAAGGTTTTCGACAAAGCTGGGGTCCTGATCGAGCATGTCCAGCGCCCGCCAGATCAGATCATCGAAATCAAGTCCGGTGCGCACCTGCAGGTAGCGGGCGTACTGTGCATACAGATCGAGCCCCATGGCGGTAAAATCGTCCTGGATACCGGAACCGAGGAGTAGGCGCTGGGCCGCCTCGGGCGTCAACCTGAGGTGCTTGGCCAGCTTGGTGACCTCACGGCCCACCCGTTCCGTCTCTTGTCGCCACCGCTCCTCGACGGTGCCGCTTACCTGCCCGTCGCCGTTGTCCAAAAAACTCAGCCACCACGCCCGATGCCGACTGATCCACACGTCAGCGGCATTGTGCATCGCCCGGCGGGCCTCGACCTCATCGATGATGGCAAACCCCTCCTCCACACCAGCGAGGTCGAGCCGCTGCCGGAGGATGTCGGCCGCGAGCTTGTGCAGCGTGCACACGCGAAAGCCTACGGGGGGCAGCCCTTGCTCCGCCAGAATGCCGCGGATACGCTGCCCGATATTGTCCACCGCCGAGTTCTGCACCGTGACGACCAGCACCTCGCCCTGGTTGCCGATGCGCCCCTCGACGATGAGGCGCGCGGCCAGCAGCGATAGTGTCAGCGTCTTGCCGCTCCCCGGCACCGCCGACACGGCCGCGAACCCCCCCGTATAGCTGAGCACCTCCACCTGGCGCGGCCGCAATCGATAGCCGTACAGCATCGTGTCACGCATGGTCTGCCACCGTTAGGGCACGCATCAGCGCATGCAGCAGCTCGCCGGTCTGTTCTTCACCGCCGATGCCCAGCTCGCTGTAGGCCAGGTACACCTTGCCCGTGCAGCGCGCCGCGAGGCCCTGGATCACCCGCCCCAGCGCCTCACGGTTCGCCTCGAGGTCCTCCACGTCACTCCACGGCTGGCCTACGGGCCAGTCGCGCCGCAGCACGTAGGGGTGCGTCAATGGCTGGTTGGGACGGCTCAGCCATCCCCCATCACCGAGATCCGTCCAGAACTGGTACGTGGAACGTAGATCGCGCGTGAGATAGCCATAGGCCGTCGCCAGGACCACCGCCTCACCATCCGGTTCCGGCCAGTCGAGCAGGTACTGGGCGCTGGTAATGCCGCCCAGCAGCAGCTGCACATAGTCGCTCCACATCTGCTGCTCCGTAAGGGTCTCGCCCAAGCGCACTGCCTGGCCAAACTTGGTCGCCGATTCCACCAGACGCCCGTACGCCCGCCCCCGTTCGGTATCGTCATAGAAGCCAAATCCTCGGCGCGAGAGGAGATCGCCGAACAGCCGCGACAGCATAATGTCCACCGGCTCGGGCTCGCCCGCGCGATAGCCAGCGAACCACTCGTACAGGTCCTGATAGCGCTCCCGCACCTGGTATCCGACTTGCTCCCACAGCCGCCCAATCGCGCGTTGTCCGTGCTGGTCGGCATTCTCGCCGCTCAGATCCACCAGCGTACGTTCGCCGGTAGGCACCGCCGCCTGGGCCAGATGTCGCGCCCGGATGGGGTCGAGATCGCCGAGCGCTACCTCCAGGGCCAGCGCCACGTCCGCCTCGGAAAGCACGTAGGGTTCGGCGCCAACCTCGATCTCCCAATCAGGATGGGCCAGCAACACCAGCACCAGGAGCGCGCGCACCACGGGGTCGTCGCGCATCATCGTCGACGGCCGCAGCAGATAGATAGGGATATCATGCTGGCGAAGCCCATCCTCGATGGCAAAGCGCATCACCTCGCTCACATACGGCGCAATGATGGCGATCTCGCCCGGCGGCGTGCCCTCCTCAACCAGCGCCACGACGTGCTCGACAATCCAGTTCACCATGCTGATCCAATAGCGGCCACCGCCCTGATCGGCAATGGCCCGCCGCGGATCTCCAGGCCGTTCGCCGGCGCTCTCCAGCGGCCCGACGCCCAGCGACTCGGGTGTCACCTCGGGCAGATCGAGCGTCCTGCGGATCGCGCCGGCCAGCGCCAGGGCATCGGCGGTAGGCTCGGCAAGCTGCCCAAAGGTGAGGGTATCATCGCAACAATCGCCCAGCTGCTCGGCCGCATGGACGTCGGCGCCCAGGAAGAGGCGATACCCACCACCGACGTCAAAGGCGAGCACCGTGGTGTCGCACTGCTCGCTGGCCCAGCGGAGCCAATCCAGCGCCACTGGCACGTTCTCTTCGAGGTTGTCCACGAGGAGGTGCCGGTAGCGCGAGCGAAAGTGCTCGCGGAATGCCTCGCTGGGCATCACGTGGCGGTGGAATAGCTCGATGAGCAGCGAGAAATCGATCAGGTTGTGGGCGAGGCAGTACTGCCGAAAGCGCAGCGCACAGTCCTGCGCCTGCCAGTAGCTGTTCACACGCTCAGCAGTCCCCGTCCAGGCACCACTCAACCGTGGATAGATCTCGGTATGCTCAAAGCCTACCAGCGCCGCTTTGTTCAGGTTATCGATGATCTGTGCCAAGAGCCGCCCGCGGCGGATGGCGAGGTCCCTAAAGTACCCTTGGTTCATCACCAGCGGCTCGACCACGCGCCACATAAAGTACTGCGCCGTTTCGATGGTCAAAAACACCGGCTCCTTGTCCGGCTGGGCAAAACCCGCTTGCTCAGCAATGGCCGGCCAAAAGAGCGCCACAAAGCGCTGCGCCATGCTATAGAACGTCGTCACGTCCACTCCGCCCCGCGTAGGGGCGTCAAGGCCCGCCAACAGGCGCTCGTACTCGTCCACCTGGGCGCGCTGCGGCACCAGAACCAAGATCTCGTGAGGTCGCGTGCCCTCGCGGAGCAGCGCTGCGAGCCGCGCCATGAGCGCCGTCGTCTTGCCCGTGCCGGGCACGCCGTTCAGGCACAGCGTCGTACGCCCCTCGCGGGGGTGTGACGCCACGCGTTCCTGCTCGGGCGTCAGCGCCTCGGGTAGGTTCCGGATCAGAGGTCGTCCCGTATCCATCAGACTTCCCTTATACCAACTCTGCCCAAATCGCTCCACGGGTTCGCTTCGCACGCTACGCGCTCGGCCGGAGGGTGAAGCGTCAAGGGCAGAAACCATCGAGATAGTAACTAAACTATAACACAAACTCACAAGCGCCACAAAACACGGACGTCGCGCCGCGACGTCCTCCCGAGGCATATCGATGGCACTGCAAGCGGCGGGCCTATCGACGCGCCGGCACGGGGGACAGGCGTCGCCGCCACAGCCAGCTGAAAACCGCCAGGGCCACGACAGCCAGGGCCGCAAAGGCGCCGAACGCCATCTGGGGCCCAAAGCCATCGTAGAGGAATCCGGCCATCACGCCCCCCGCCGAGCGCCCCAACCCCGAGACCAGCCCAGTCGCCAAGGCCTGCGAGGTAGCCGCCAACCCCGGAGGCGCGTGTCAGTCGGCATAGTCCACGGCCGCGACCAGCGAGGCGCCAAACGTGAGCCCCATCACCACCATGCTCGCCACCACCGCCCACACCTGGGGGACGAGGCTCCACACCCCCAGCCGCAACGCGTAGGTGCCCAGCGCCAGCAGCAGCAGGCGATCGCTGCCCCATCGTCGCAGCATGGCAGGGATGACGAACAGCATCAGCAGGGTCTGGCCAAAAGAGCCCAAGGCACCCGAGAAGCCAACGACACTCTCCGAGGCGCCCAACGCATCGAGGTACAGCGCACTGTAGCCAAACGTCACCGTCTGCATGACCATGGCAACGAAAAGGGCCACCATAAAGGTCACCCACCCGGCATCGCGCATGAGCAGCCTCAAGCCGGACCCAAGGCTCACCGAGACGGAGGGCTGTGCGGAGCGTATGCCGGTCGAGATGAGGCAGGCACTCCCCATGAAGAGGGCAAACCCCAGAAAGGCCCACCGCAGGTCCCGCCCCTGGAGCAGCAGTCCCGTCCCCCATACCACCACGGCATAGCTGAGCGAGCCGAGCGCGCGGATGCGGCTGTACTGCTGGCGCTCGGCCCCCAGGGCGGAGAGGGCGCTGCTGTCGGAGAGGGGTTGGATCGGCCCGAGGAACACGGCGTGAAGCGCCGTAAGGAATGCGAGCGCTGCCCAGCTGTGCAGCCAGGCCATGGCCAGTAGGGGAAGGATGCTCAGACCGGTGACGAGCGTGAGCAGGCGGTCGCGCAGCCCCGCGCGGTCGGCTACCATGCTCCACGCCGGACCCGATACCAGCATGACCATATCGGCTCGAGGGCGATGAGGAGTCCAATCTGGGCGCTGCTGAGCCCCACACGCCGATAGTACAGCCCCCGAAACAACGACGTGGTGCCATAGGCGCCATAGATGGCGAGAAAGAGGAGCTGTACCCTCAGCAGAGCACCCCTTGCGGGGGGCGCCCCTGCGCGGGACCAAGGCGCTGTGCGTGTCGGCTCAGACACACTCCACCACCAGGCCATCCCGCGCAAAGGCCACACCTGATGGCAACAGCCACCCCTCCACATCTGCATCGATGTCGTGACTGAGATGGGTCAGCAGTGCCCGCCTCGGCTGGAGCTCGCGCACGTAGCGCAGGCTTTCGTCCAGAGTGAGGTGCGTGGCGTGGGAGCGCAACCGGAGGCAATTGATGATGAGCAGATCCAGCCCTTCCAAGAGTCCCAGGGACGCATCGGGGATGCGCTTCACGTCGGGGATATAGGCCGTATCACCGATGCGCACCCCGAGACAGCCGTTCAGCGGCCCGTGTTCGACGGGTACCGGCGTCACCAAGGCCCCGGCCACTACCATGGGGCCGTCGAGGACGTGGGCCTCCACCAAGGGAACGCCGCCCCCAAGGAGCGCCGGGGGGTTGAACACATAGTCAAAGGCGCCGCGGATGCACGCCAGTGTCTCCACAGAGCCGTAGATGGGGATGGGCTCTCCCTGATGGCTGCTGTAGGAGCGCATGTCGGCCAGCCCATAGATGTGATCGGCATGCCCGTGCGTATAGATCACGGCATCGATCCGTCGCACCGAGTGGGCCAACATCTGCTGGCGGAAATCCTGGGATGTATCCACCAGGATGCTGCAGCCATCCACCTCGACCAGGATGGAGGCCCGCATGCGCCGATAGCGCGGATCGGTGCGTGCCTTGAGACACACCATGTGCGGGCAACGCTCATAGTTGTTCAGCACGCAATCCAACATGGGCACGCCATGGGACGTCCCCGATCCCAACACTGTCACGCGCATCGGCGGTACCTCACCTCGAGAGGCATGAACGCATATCATGGGGGTGGGCGCGGTCCTTGAGCGGTGACCATCCGCGCAACCACCCCGCAACCCATATCGCTTGCTACAGACTCGGGCGTCAAAGGCACGCGCAGAAACGGTGTGGCCCCGAGCGTACGCGGTGGGCCTTGGCGCACATCGACAGCCTGACACTACCGGCTCAGGCGGACGACGCCTGAGCCTGGCAACCCACCTCCGTCGACTGGGAGGCGCCGGCCGCGGCCGACGTGATCCCGTGCCAGCGCCAGGCTTGGGTCTGCAGCGCTCGTCGTCTAGTGCGTCACCTAGTACGCCGCTGTGCCCCCTTGCTCCAAACGCTACCTAGATCGGCCGCTCATACAGCAGCTTGTCCGTCACGTGGGCGTTGATCGCCAGACTCGCCGTCGGCAGGGCGTCGCGCAAGCGCTCAACCTCTGCCATGGTCATCTCGCCGGTCACCAAAAGACTCTTGGCCTCGAGGATGGCGGCGAACGTCGGTAACAGGTCCTCCACTCTCGGGGCGTTGGCGTACGGATCCATCGTCACCGAGATGGCGTTCAGATCCGGCGTGTCCATTAGCTCTTTGTGGATGTGCAGCGTGCCACCCGAGTGCAGGTCGATGATTGAATAGTCAAAGGACTGCATGATGGCGCGATCGTGGGGCAAGATATGCTCCCGATACATACGCGGCGAGAGCTGGCTTGACGAATCCGACTGGAAACGAATCACCGACCCGGGAGCCCACAGCCCGTATGCCCAGCACGACCACCCACCCTCAAACGCGGAAATCAAGGCGTACTGCGCCCGCGCCACCTTGATGAACGCCTCCCGCGCCCGCGTGAGGATCTCGCATACCGTGTCCGGAGCATCGAAGAACGCGAGGCCCATGCGTTCGTCCCCCAGCAACGCCGAGAGGAGGTCACTCGGGCCACGCATGAGCGTATGCGTCACCATGTACGATCCGTCATTGGCGTCCACCAACGCCTGGGTCAGCGCGAGCAGCTTTTGCAGCCATGGGTTGTCGTCAGCCGGCACGATCGCATCCATGCCCTCGAAATCGGGGCCCAAGGCCGGTCGCGGCCACATGGCTTCGTCGGTACCCGAATGGATCTCGCAGCCGACCAATGCCTCCATCCAGGGGATGCGCGAGAAGGCATGCTCGCCGTGAAAGAGATCACCCTGCACGAGACGCTTGCGCCAATCGCGATGGCCCACCTCGGGGGTCAGAGCATCCACGTCCAGCATGTCCGGCGTCACGTCCAAATCATCGAACGGCCGCCGGTAGTGCATCGGTCGCAGGCGCATGAGCGGCTCTCCCTGGCGCTCGTGGTTCCAGAACGCGGTGTGGCGCTGCAACAACTCTTTCACGTCGGCCATCGTCACCCTCCTCGCTAATGTGTCGTCGTGTCGAGCACCGATGGTGATGCATGACGCGCGGCATTATAGCCCGCCTCACCCTCGCTCACAATCGCGCCAGCACCCGCACCACGGCACCGCCTTGCGAGGTGTCTCTCCGCGCGCTATCATACAGCATCCATACGAGCCCTTGCCCTGCAAATCAGGAGGTGTTCCGTGCAGTTCGACGATGTCATTCGCCAGCGCTACAGTGTGCGGTCGTACCGCGGCACGCCGATTCCCGACGATGTCCTCCAGCGCGTACTCGACGCCTTTGTGCTCGCTCCCACGGCGGCGAACCGCCAACCCATCGGTTTGGTCGTCATCAAGACCGAGGGACGCGAACAGGAGCTCCATCGCGTGTACAACGCCGAATGGTTCGCCCGGCAGCCTCCGCTCGTCGTCTGCGCCTGCGCCGTGCCAGAAGCGGCTTGGCGCCGCCGCGATGGCAAGCACTATGCCGATGTCGATGTAACCATCGCCATGGACCACCTCATCTTGGCGGCCACCAACGAGGGCCTGGGCACCTGCTGGATCGGAGCCTTTGATCCCGTGGCGGCGCGCGAGGTGTTTGGGCTTCCCCAAGGCGTCGAACCGATCGCCATGACGCCGCTCGGCTACCCAGCAGACGAGATGCCGGCCAAGCTGCGCAAGCCCAAGGAGCAACTGATCCACTGGGAGCGGTGGTAACCGCTGCGTTTCGTGTGGAGGCAACAGACAAACGAGGGGCGACGCTGCGGATGTCCCGGCCGCACGTCGCCCCTCGTTCTAGGTAACCACAGGAGGAAGCAGGGCCCCGATTGACCTTGGTCTCCCCATTCGAGTACGATCTATCACCGCTTGGCCCGTTTTCCCGACTTTTGCCGGTACTTGCGTGTTGGCTTCCCGGGTGCGGTCTCCCGCGTCCATTCGACCAACTCACCACTCCATCGAGGTTTCCCTCGATCGAGTCGCTCACCAGTCAGCGACGATCCTCCAATGAGGGTCACTCAGCCCCTCGGAACCCTGCATTACTATACTAACATATTGCATTCATGATGTCAAGTATTCCTGCGCGTTTTGGCCGAGATTCCTACTTTGTGCCTAGACCCCCGCGCCCTTTTCACCATTGGGCGACGCGATCCGCGCGGCACCATGCACCTGCCCCTCGAGCGAGCCGCCCATCACGCGCTCGAGAAACTGTCGACTGCCACGGCGCTCACCAGCGGGGCTCGAGAACTCGATGGGTTGACGGCACTCTACGACCAGCTTGAGCGCCGTGCGTACCTGATCGGCGATACTCACCTCTGTAAATGACGGAATCAGCACAACATCAAGGCCGTCGAGCGCCAGGTACGACCGGGCAATGGCCACAGCCTTGGCCGCTTGGTTGACCGCGCCAGCACCGATCGCTTGCACCTCAGCCCGCCCGCAATCCCGGATGACGCCAGCAATGGCTCCCGCCACGGCGGTGCACTTGGAGTGAGCCGACACCTTTAACACACCCATGTCCTGATCTCCTTTACCCTGTATCGCCAGGCTACGATGGCACGCCTGACGCTTCGAACATGAGACTGCGGCATGCGTGCTGCCGCCATACCCCGCGTTGTGCGTGACGACATTGTCGCTGTTCCAGCTGTACCCGGCATCGCCACACCCGACAGCGCCCCTTCCCTGCGCCCGTCCGGCTACAACCCGGGCGCGCTGTATCCGTCGACGCCGCTCCCACGAGCCATGCTGTCGCTCCCCGGGCCCGTACGGACAAAAAAGCCCCGCCACGGCAACGTGACGGAGCATAGCATCACGATGTATATGCATGGGAGAATAACGTCGTACCGTCCGAGTTACCGGTCAACTACCAATAGCCAACGGTGCGAGCCCATAGCCTTGTGGGTACCCAGCCCGCCCTTTTGGAGGGCCATGCTAGGCAAACGCGACGGATCAGCAGCGCTTCACACTACAGTCATCTCCAGCAGAACGCGTAGGATCCGCCAGACGGGTGGCCACCCCTTCCCCAGCCATGCGCTCCTCTCTCTCCGCCACACGCCGTGTTCCACTCGATGCGTGTGCCGTCCGTGTTCCTACTCAAGTTGCTCAGAAAGCTTACCATGCCCACACGGCTTGTCAAGCGCAAACGCGGCCGAACATGCAGCAAGACCCCCGAGAACCCACGGGTCCGACGCCCCCCCGCGGGCTTGACAGCGCGGTGCTACTCCGGCCAACATGGGGCCATCGATCGATCGCTAGGCTCAGTAGGCGTTGGGCCATGCTCGCAATTACGAAACGAAAGGATGGGGCCATGGAGGAAAAGATTACGCGCATCGGCTTTATCGGGGTTGGGACGATGGGAGAGCCGATGGCGGCCAATCTGCTCAAGGCCGGCTTTGAGGTGACCGTAATGGCGCACCGAAATCGCGCCCCTGTGGAGCGCCTTGTCGGCCAGGGAGCCCGCGAGGCCCAGACCGCTGCCGAGATCGCCGGCGCGGTGCAGGCCATCGTCACCTGCGTCTCGGACGACGCTGCTGTTGAGGAGGTGCTCACCGGCCCCGACGGTATCGCCGAGGGCGCCAGCGAGGGGCTTATCGTCATCGATACGAGCACCATCTCGCCGCTGACATCCCAGCGGCTCGCAGCGGAGGTCTCTGCCCGCGGCATCACCCTCCTCGACGCGCCTATTAGTGGTGGCCAGAACGGCGCCATCGCCGGTACGCTGGCCATCATGGTCGGGGGCCCCCGCGAGGCTTTCGATGCTGTGTTGCCCGCGCTGGAGGCCATGGGCAAGAGCATCACCTACGTCGGTGAGAATGGCTCGGCGCTGGCCGTCAAGCTCGCCAATAACCTCATCGTAGCCGCCACCCAAGTCGCCATCTCGGAGGCACTGACCATGGTGGCCCAGGCGGGCGTCGAGCCCGGGCTGGCGCACAGCATTCTCGTCAACGCCACCGCCGGCAGTCGCCAGCTGGATGGCGCCAAGACAAGCCTGCTCGCCGGTGACCTGCGTCCCGGGTTCAAACTGTCGCTCATGCGCAAGGACATGGGCTTGGCCCTCGACTATGGCAAGGCCCTCGGCGTTCCCATGTTCAGCACCGCCCTCTCGCACCAACTCTATACCCTGGCCATGGGCATGGGTAAGGGCGACCTCACCGCCATCGGCGTCGCCGAGGTGTACACCGACGCCACCGGCGCCAAGCTCACAGCGGAGTGAACCCCTCGCGCTAGAAGCGAATGAACGAGGGGCCGCCCGTTGCCCCCTTAGAACGGCAGTACCCCCGGTGACACGTGACAGGTTACAGGTGGCGAGAAATCCACGTTCGCCTGTAACCTGTCACCTGTATCAAGGCATCACCCGCGGGGTGCTCGCGGATCAGTAATCCGCCGTCGCATACGCCCCGACGATCTCGCCCCAGTAGACACGATGGTAGTCTCCGCCCGCGTAGGCACTGGCGGCAATCTCCGGGTCCAGGTTTGGCGACAGCACGTCGTTGCGGTGCACCACGCGGCACTCGTACACCATGGGGCTCTCATCCAGCGTAATCGTCGCCACCCCTTGGCCGCGTGACACCGCCACGCCGGACGCACCGATCTTGTCGAAATCGCGTCCGCTGCGCGTGCCGCATACCGTCACCCAGTCACGCATGGCACCGGTGGGCACGTTCACCGTGAATTCTCCCGATTCCTCCAGCAGCTCGTACGTGTAGCGCGAGGGGCGTACCATCACCTGAAAGATAGGGCGTCCCCACGCGGTTCCCACGGTAGCCCAGCCAATGGCCATCACGTTGGACTCGCCGTTGCGCCGTGTGGCGGCCAGCAACAGCCCGGGCTGCGTCAGTAGCGCTAGCGTCTTGCTCAGGCGATGATCGTAGGCCACAGCATTGCGTACCGTCATGGTGCATTCCTCCGTGTTCGATGGACTGTCGTGCGCCGGCTCAAACTGCTACAAGAGCGCCGACTTGCTTCGTGAGAAGGTGAACTCGTTGGGTGCCGCCGCCCCCTTCTCGATGATCTCGCGACAGATGCGAATGTCCTCCTCGGCCTCGAACGTACTCATCGTCCCGACGCATACCATGTCCGTCGGCTTGATCGAGTTGAGCACAAAGCTAAACCCCGTCGGCGGCAGTATGCGCCCCGCCGCCAGGGGCTTGATGCACATCACCGGCTTGGGCGTGCCGTTGATAATGCGCGCCACCCAGTCCGTCTCGACCTGACACAGGAACCCGATAGCGTTATAGATCTGGATGTACGTGGCGACATCGTAGCCCGCCTTGTCGCAAAGCACGACCGTCTCGGGTCGATGCGTCGACAGCCCGGGAATCATGCCCAACGAGCGGATGCGTTCGGTGACCTTTTCCAGGCCCACGATCACGCGGTCATTCACCAGCATGTTGCCGTCCGTCCAGTGCTGGTGCGGCATACAGATGCGCGCCCCATACTCCGCGCTCTCCTCGATCCCGGGCATCAGATCATCGACGTGCTCACCGCTGGGGGTGCAGATCCAGTGCATCTCGACGCCCGTCTCTTCGCGCACGATGCGGATGGCCTCTTTCATCGTCGGGTTCTGCATCGACATGACGGCGTTGACGCCGTTCCGCGCGAACACGCACATCACCTCGGCGATGCGCTCCGGGGTCATGTACTGCTTGATCCACTTGTCTTTGGCTGAAGAAAAGTGCGAGTAGCCCATGAACCAGTTGGTGCCGATAATCAGCCGTGATAGCTCTAGATCTTCGATCTGCGTAGTGGGAAAGCTCGACATGGTAAAAGCCTCGCTTTGCGTTGACAAAGGCGATGCATGCCCCCAAATGCGGGGCCGTCATCCGCCGACCACAAGGCGTCCAGGCTCCTTCGCCCCGCAGGAGCCTATCCGCCTCGCACAACCCTGATCTCGTACAACACCGGCCACCATTTGCCGGTGACGAACACCCGTTCCGCGTCCGCATCGTAGGCAATGCCGTTGAGCACATCGACGCGCCGGCCCTGGCGATCCTCCGCACGCAACAAGCCGGTGAGGTCGATCCACCCCACCACGCGACCCGAATCGGCATCGATCCGCGCGATGCGGTCGGTCTGCCACACGTTGGCCCACACCTGCCCCTCGACGTATTCCAGCTCGTTGAGATAGGTGATGGGGTCCTCGCCGTCAAGCACCTCCACGCTTCCGATCTCTGCCAGAGTCTCGGGATCCCAGAATCGCAGGCGCGACGTGCCGTCGCTCATGATGAGGCGCTCACCGTCATAGGTCACCCCCCACCCTTCACCGGGATAAGCGTGCTCGCCCAGCAGCTCGAACGTCTCTCGGTCATAGGTAAAGGCTACGCCCGCCTTCCAGGTGAGTTGGATGATGCGTTCCTCCACCACGGCAATCCCCTCGCCAAAGTACGCATCGGCCAGGTCCCGTCGCCGTTGTACCTCGCCCGTCGTCAGGTCGACCCGTCGCAGCGATGACGCCCCCCACAAGCCGGTGCCCTCGTATAGCACCCCATCCCCACCGTACACCAGGCCCTGGGTGAATGCATCGGGGTCATGAGGATAGCGCGCTACCACCTCATAGCCGTACTGCACCGGCTCGCCGGGCCCGAACAGCCACACCGGCAGGTATACGGCATCCGCCTGCACCCATAGCGCCAACCCCAACGTGACGAGAAGGCCGACCAGGACAAGGACTATGCGCTGCGCCTTCCGCTTCACGCCCCCTCCTGCTGCAGCACCGCTACCGGTCCTCATGGCCGCCGCCATCCCGCCGGCGGCGGTAGGGCACTGGGATATAGCCCACCGAGGGTCGCCGCGCCGCAGATTGCGGATAGAGGCGCATCAGGTCATAGACCTCCTGGGGCATCTCGGTGCTCACCGGCAGCCCCATGTTACGCGCCTCCTCGACGCCGATGGGATAGTCATGCGTCCAGAGCCCTGTGGAGAGCGCATTGGCCAGCGCCGCCGCCACATCGCGCTCCATCCGCTGCGACGCGATGCGCGTCACCGTGGCGTGCATCTGGCGCAGCGCCTTCTCAGCGACATCCGCCAGGATGAGGGTCTCGTCATCCACCTCATTGACGCTCTTGCGCGCCACAGCACTCAGCACCGAGGCCGCCGGATAGCGCCCCACCTGCGGGTCTACCGGTCCCAACACCGCGTTGGGGTCCATCACGATCTCGTTGGCAGCCAGCGCGATAAGTGTCCCCCCCGACATCGCATAGTGCGGCACGAACACCGTCGTGGGCGCTTCTCGACAGCAGAGGGCATTGGCGATGAGTTCCGCTGCCAGCACCAGCCCGCCAGGTGTGTAGCACGACGTCGATGGGCACGTCCGGGTCCGTGAGCTTGATCGCTCGTAGGACAGACTCAGAGTCGTCGATATCGATGTAGCGCAGAAGGGGCAACCCCAACAGCGCCAGGATCTCTTGTCGATGGATCAGTACGATGACACGGCTCTGCCGCCGCTGCTCCAGGCGCCGGATCGCTCGCGTGCGCGCCATCTGCACCATCCACAGTCGCGCGGCGGGCGCTACGAAAAGCAGGAGCAACACGCCCCAAATGACGATCGTCCAGTCCATCGCTCCCCCCACTCCCCATTCACCGTCAGCCCACGCGTATGGTGCGATGTGGAGAGAGCGTGTCGGGCTGCACCTATCCGCCGCGGCTCCCGATTCCCAGGGAACCTATTGAGACTCGAGCACCTGCCGCACGCGCTCGATGCCGAGGCGCGGGCTGGTGAGTACCGGCTTGCCCCAATCCTGTAGCTCGGGCACCAACACCGCCATGCTCCCCTGCGCCAGCACGATGACATCGACCGCGTCGCGCACCTCCTCGAGCTTGGCCATCACCATGCTGTTGTGGGCTGCCGTGTCGCCCGCACGCAGTTTGTCAAAGGCCCCCTCAGCCAGCACCCGAGTGATACGCACCTGCTTCTCCATGGCCGTCGCTGTGCGCTCAATCAGGCGACAGGTGGGGTCCAGCGTCGTCGGCAACGTTGCTGCCACTGCGACGCGGGGCCCCAGCCGCACCGCCTCCTCAGCCATGGGCTCATCGATCTTGACGATCGGCACCCGCACGACCGCCCGGGCCACGTCGATCGCCTCGCCCACCGACGAGCACTGGCTCAAGATCACATCGGCGCCGCCGTCCTCTGCCGCCAGGCAGTACTGCACAATGCGCCGCGTCACATCACGCGTCAGCTTGCCCGCGGCCAGCACATCGTCGAGCAGGCTGTCGTCGATAATGTTGACGATCCGATAGTCCTTGAGGATCTCGTCGGCCAGCTCGAGGGTCCCCGGCACGGTGACGCGACTCGTATACACGATGGCTACTTGCTTCCTGGACACCTCACTGCTCCTCGTCTAGCGGATGATGGAGCCATGGGCGGCAGAGGGCGCACCACGCCCCCTCGCGTCCCTATGGCTCTGCCAGTGTACCACGGCCCCACGTAACCCTCAACCTGCCCCCAGCGGGCTGACACGGCCTCGGACAAGAGATCGCAGCACCCGACACCGTCCGTCGACCACGACCGGGCGTAGGCCGTGCGATGCGTTGCCCCACCGTCTCCATCGTTGCACCCCCTTCCCTTCGGTGGTATAATCCCGCGGTGAAGCTGACCGTGCTGTTGCCCATCGTTAGCGGGTAACTGCTGCCATTCGCGCCTATCCCGATGCCTACGCCAGCCCTTTGGCTGTGCAGTAGCGTGCTCGGCCCCACTTTGCCATGCCAGCTCCGGCGTCTCACGGAGGCGAGCAGTGACGAGCAACACCGAACCAACCGACGGCCGGCAGCGCCCCGGCGCGACGACTCCCCTCGAGCAGGGCATCGCGCTCGCGCGCTCTGGAGACCATGTCCTGGCGCGCGCCGTGTTTCGCCGCATGATCCACGGCGACCCCTACGATGAGGAGGCCTGGCTGTGGCTTGCCTGGGTTGCCGAAAATCGCGAGAGTAGCCTGCGGTATCTGCAAGAGGCCGCCGCGCTGCTCCCTGAGAGCCACAGCATTGCCGAAGCCACGGCGTGGGCCCGCTCAGAGCTCGGTATCGACGATGCCGCGCGTTCGGGCGAGCGCACCTGGGGCGCGCGCCTCCAGTCCCTGCTTCGCCGTACCGCTGCAGACCCGCCCGCGCGGCCCGAGCGACCGACGCAATCCGCGCCGGCGAGGGGCACGTCCGCTGGCGCACCCAAGCGCACGGCAACCGAGCGGCCCCGGCAACAGCCAGCAAGCGCATCCCCCGACAACCTCGGTGCCCCGCGTCGGCCGGCAGCTGCCGTGCGCAGCACCTTTGATGCCTCGCGCCTCACGGCCGTTGTTCATCGTGCCGGGCAGGGCGTCGCCCAGGCATACGGGGAGTTCAAGTCGCGTGTACCGTCATCGTCGCTCGCCGGCTCTGCCAAGCGACGGATCGCCTCCAAGGCCGTGCCCATGGCGTCGGTAGTGGCCACCGTGGCCATGCTGGCTTTTGTCATCGTCGGCGTCCTCCAGGCGAACAGCCGTGGCAGCGCCGTCCACGCCGACGAGCTGCCGCCGCCCGCCGTCGACGCTACGCCCACACCAACCACCGCCGAGCGCCTCGAGCCCCTGTGGGTGCAGGTGGAGGTGGCGTGGAACCGTCAGGCCTGGGCGGATGCAATTACCGCCCTCGAGCGCATCCGCGAGATCGATCCGCGCAACGCCGAGGCGCGGCAGCGCCTCGCACAGGCCAGCTACCACCGCGGGCTGGATATGGTCGCCGCCAATCAGATGGATGATGCCCTGGCCTACCTCGACGCCGCCATACGGCTCGACGCCGCCAACGATGACCTCCAGAAGGCGCGTCGCAAGGTCGCCATGTACATCGAGGGGCTCGACGCGTACTGGGTACGCGACTGGGCTCGCGCGGTGGAAACGCTCAAGCGCGTCTATGCCATTGACCCCGACTTTCGCGATGCCCGCGTCATGCTCGGGCAGGCGTACTTTGGCTATGGCGTCGCCTTGCAGGAGGAGCGTCGCTGGGACGAGTCCAAGAACTGCCTGGAGAAATCGCTAGAGCTGCTTCCCGAGCACCCAGAGGCGCAGGTGCACCTCGCAGAGGTGCTGGATGCCATCACGCCTCCACGGCGCATCGAGGTGGACCTCTCCGATCAACTCGTGGTCGTCTATGAGAACCACGAGCCGGTCAAGGTGTTCACCGTCTGCACAGGCCGGGCCAGCGCACCAACCCTGCCGGGCAGATACGAAATCCAGAGCAAGATACCCCAGGCCTACGGCAGCAGGTGGGATATCTTTATGCCCTACTGGCTTGGCATCTATTGGGCGGGCGGCTCTGAGAACGGCTTTCACGCTCTGCCCGTCACGCGCGCTGGGGTCACTGTGTGGCGGGACCGCCTCGGCAGTCCCTGCTCCTATGGCTGCATCGTTCTTGACACACCAGATGCCATCTGGTTGTACGAGTGGTCGGAGATAGGGACCGTGGTATTCGTCAATCGGTGACCTGTCGTTGACCCATTGCACCGCGGACCGTCATCCAGGTCCATGTAGACCCACCGCCTGCAGCGAGACCACACGCGCAGCGCTGATCGCCAATTGTTGGCCATAGATCACCATAACACATGGCAAGCGCCTAGAGGATCATCGATGAAGAACCCGACTCCCACGACGCAGGACAGTCCCAACATCTCCTGGCTAGACCAGGAACTCAGGCGCACGCGCGCCGTCGTTTCGGAACTCCGCGACATCGTGGACAAGCAGCAGGTTGTGATGGCCGACCAGGCCCAGCACCTCGTCTCCCTAGAAGACCGTCTCACCAAGCAGCACGCGCAGCTGCTGCGCATCCCCGACGTCGAGGAGGCTCTGCGCAACACCAGGGACGAGATCGTACTGATGCTGTCAGAGCTGCGCCAGGAGGTGCAAAAGCGCGAGACCGAGTTCTGGCGCAATCGTCAGGCCGAGCACGAGCAGGATCTGCGTGTCATCCAAGAGATTCAGGCACAGCTCGAGCGCTTTGAGCCGCTGGAGCAGTCCATTGCCGTCCGTCAGGCTGAGGAGCGGCGTCTCAATGAGATGATCCTCCGCTTGCAGCAAGCTCAGGAAGACACGGCCAAGCGCATCGCGCAGCGCGAGGAGGTTTCGCGGCAGCTGGCCGATCGTATCGAACAGACCGTCGTCCGCCTCGGCCAGGTAGAGCTTGCTATCAGCGACTCACAGAAGGAGCAGCCCGAATACCTGTCGCGCATCCAGCTTCTCGAAACCGAGATGACACGCATCACCCAGCAGATGGTCGAGATGCACAACCTGCGCGAGGACCTCACCAAACAGCAAGCCGAGCTGGCCGAAACGCAGCGCCGCAGCGACCGCGATCGGGCCCAGACGATGACCGAGTGGGCGCGCAAGATGGAGGGGTTCTCGCATCAGCTCGAGACCTGGGCCGAGCAGCTGCGGTACTACACCGATCAGCACGACAAGAATCGGCGCGTGCTTCGCGAGGTGCAAGAGCTCGCACACCAGGTGAGCCAGCAGCAGGATCAGCTCCGCCAGATTCAGCGCATCGCCGAGGATCAGATGCGTCACGACCTCCGCGAATGGCACAGCGAGAGCGAGCGCCGCTGGGCACAGGAAGCCGAGCGCCGCGAGCGCCTGCTCGAATCCCAGATTCACCGTGACAACGCCCAAGACCAAAAGCTTGAGGACCTGGACCAGGCCCGCCAAGCCATGGTCAGCGCGCTGTCCGCGCTGGACGAGCGCCTCAAGGCCTTGGGCGCCCGCATGATCACCGAGTTCAACCGCCTCAAGCGCGAACAGCTGCGCGCCATGCAACTCCAAGCCAAGGCCGCCGAGCAGCTCTATACCGAGACCCGCGGCTACTTTGAGGAAGAGATAGAGTAAGGACCGTGTTTGTCGTTGGTACTGCCGGTCACGTCGACCATGGCAAGTCAACCCTCGTTCGCGCCCTCAGTGGCATCAATCCGGACCGGCTCCGTGAGGAGCAGGAACGCGAGATGACCATTGACCTGGGTTTTGCCTGGCTGACCCTCCCGTCCGGGCGGGAGATCAGCATCGTCGACGTCCCGGGACACGAGGACTTTATCAGGAACATGCTGGCCGGGGTTGGCGGAATTGACCTCGCCCTCTTTGTCGTCGCCGCCGACGAGGCCGTCATGCCCCAAACACGCGAACACCTCGCCATCATCGATCTGCTGGAAGTGCCACAGGGCGTTGTCGCCCTCACCAAGAGTGACCTCATCGATGACGCTGAGTGGCTCGAGCTCGTGCAAGAAGACGTGCACGATCAGTTGGCCGGCACCGTCCTCGAGAACGCCACGATCATCCCTGTCTCAGCACTGACCGGGCGAGGCATTCCCGAGTTGCTGACCGAGCTCGACCGACTCCTCGATCAGGCACAACCACGGCCCGACCTCAAGAGGCCCCGCCTGCCCATCGATCGTGTTTTCAGCATCGCAGGGTTCGGCACCGTCGTCACGGGGACACTCATCGACGGCAGCCTGTCGGTGGGCGAAGAGGTCGCCCTCATCCCCGGCAACCAGTCCGCCCGGGTGCGTGGCCTGCAGACCCACAAGGTCCACGCGACCACCGCCGCCCCAGGCCAGCGGGTGGCAGCCAATCTCAGTGGCGTTACGGTGGATCAGGTACGCCGGGGCCAGGTACTCACGCGCCCCGGATGGCTCCAACCGACAGAGCTCGTCGACGCGCGGCTGCGCCTCATCGCCGATGCACCGTGGCCCCTCAAGCACAATGCCCTGGTCGACGTGCACAGCGGCTCGGCGCGTGTCGAGGCCAATGTGCGGCTCCTCGACGCCGAAGAGCTGGCGCCCGGTGCGGTCGGCTGGGTGCAGTTCCGTCTGGCGGAGCCGATGGCGCTGGTACGTGGAGATCACTATATCGTACGTCTCCCCTCCCCCAGCATTACTCTCGGCGGCGGCCAGATCGTACAGACCCATCCAGGACGCCGCCACCGGCGATTTCGCGCCGAGGTCATCGCCCAGCTGGAGGCCCTCGCCCACGGCTCTCCCGAGGATGTGCTCCTGCAGACGTTGGCCCGCGAGGGCCCCATCGAGGCGCGCGAGCTGGTGCGCCGCAGTCACCTCTCTAGCGCCGAAGCCACCCCGGCGCTGGCCGCTTTGGTGCAGGAGAGGCGCGTCGTCCTCTTGGGCCTAGAAGGCACTCCAGCGTCCCTCAGCCGCAGCTCTGCCGGGGTGCTGACCCTCGACGCCTGGGAGCGGCTGATGTCCAGGGCCGGTGAGATTCTGGCCACATTCCACCGGCGATGGCCCCTGCGCGCTGGGATGCCCCGGGAGGAGCTGCGTAGCCGTTTGGGGCTCGACGCCGCCGTTGCCAATCAGTTCCTGGACCATGCCGTGCGCCAGGGACGTTTGGCCGGGACGGCCACTCTCGTGCGCTTGCCCGACTTTGCCGTGTCCCTGTCCGCAGAGCAGCAGCGCGCCGTCGACCAATCCCTGGCCGCTGTTCGCGCCAACCCTGCGTCTCCGCCCACCTATGCCCAAGTCGAGGAAGCGTTGGGCGCCGAACTGCTCCAATACCTGCTCGAGGAAGGTCGCCTCGTCAAGGTGTCCGATGACGTGGTGTTTGACGCCGAGGCCCTGGCGGATATGCAGGCGCGTGTCGTCGCCTATCTGC
The DNA here is from genome assembly GCA_012841405.1 of Chloroflexota bacterium. GTDB lineage: Bacteria > Chloroflexota > Anaerolineae > UBA1429 > UBA1429 > DUUT01. The sequence continues at coordinate 37,292 of DUUT01000197.1, read as the reverse complement.
GCGAGCAACCCGACGGCGCCACCGTCGCCCAGATCCGTGACCTGCTCAATACCAGCCGCCGCTACGCCCTCAGCCTCCTGGAGGAGCTCGACCGCCGACGCGTCACCCGCCGTGTCGGTGACGTTCGCTACCTGCGCTGACGCGCCCATCCCTCCCTGTGCGAGAGCCATCCCGGGGGATGCCCGGCGCCTCCGATGCGCGGCCCGCGACCACAGTCTGCCGCGCCGTCGGGGCGAGCAGCGGTGCACGACGAATCCTGACGAGGTGCCATGAACTCCCATTCCCCCCGCAACCCGCGTACAGCCTTCTCGGCGGCTGCAGCGCGGACGCCGAACGCGGCGCTCCGCCCGTCGCAGTCGGACGTCATCAAAGAGCCGCCCATGGAGATCGATGGGCGCTGCATGACCATTTCCGAGTTCGTCGCTTATGTCGAGCAGCTCGAGTTCCCGGAACCCCTGCCTGACCGGATCTTTTTGCACCACACGTGGAAACCCACCCGCGAGAGTTGGCGTGGCTACAGCACGATCATGGCCATGAAGGCCTACTATGAGAAGCAACTGTGGATCGACGAGAATGGCCTCACCCATGAGGGCTGGAACGCTGGTCCCCACCTCTTTGTCGCCGATGACGGCATCTGGCTCTTTAGCGACCTGCGCTACGATGGCGTCGGCGCTCTCGGGCACAACACGGGAACGCGCCACCTCGAAATGGTCGGCGATTACGATGCCGTCCAGCCCTCAGGTGCCACGTGGGAGAACACTGTCGCCGCCCTGGGCATTTTGCACTGCAAGCTTGGCCTCGACATCCAGCGGCTCTGCTTCCACCGCGATGTCTCGTACAAGAGCTGCCCCGGCTGGGCGGTGCAAAAGAGCTGGGTCATCCCACAAGTGGCCGCCTGGATCGACGACTATCGCCGCATGCATCCGGCCTCGCTGCGTGACCGCCTGACGGCCCACTTGGCATCCCACGGCAAGCTCGTCCCCACGAACCCGAACGCCGCCCTCGCGACCTCTGGCGTCGCCCGCGGTCTCTTGGGCGCCATCTCGGACGAGATGCCCATCTCGCTGGATGGCCAGATGCACATCGTCCAGTTCTTTGCCGAGGCTCTCATCGTCCCTCAAGACCGCTGGGATGAGGTGCGCTCTCTGCGCGAGATCGAGCAGGGTGACCAGCCCCCCGTCGTCGGGCCGCGTCCGCCCAAGCCACCACGCCCGGGTCCGGCGCCCACCACGCCGCCACGCGAGGCTCTGGCGCCGGATGAGCAGACCGACCAGGCCGACGCCGCGGCGGATGAAGCGACAGCATCGCGTCCATAGGCCCAAGCCGCTGTTCTCCACGGCACACCCGATGAGCGGAGGCTACAGCCATGATCGACTATGGCATCGTTGGGATCGGCGGTTTCGCCGCCACGTGGGTTCGCTGTCTCGCCCAGCTGGAGCGCGAGGGCATCGCTCGCCTCGCCGCCGCGGTGGTGCGCCGCCCCGAACGCTATCAGGCCCAGGTAGCACAGCTCCAAGCGGCGGGTTGTTCGATCTACGCGAGTCTCGAGGCGATGCTCGCTGATGGGCAGGGCTCACTGGACGTGATCGGAGTCCCGACGGGCATCGCCTATCACGAGCCGATGGCCGTCAGCGCCATGGAGGCGGGGTTTGATGTCCTCGTCGAAAAGCCTTTGGCGGGCACCGTGCAAGAGGTGCAGCACCTGCACGAGGTCGAGCAGCGCACGGGGCGGTGGTGCGCCGTCGGATACCAGTGGCTGTATTCACCTACCACGCGCTGGATCGCGTCGCGCCTCGGGGACGGCGGCCTGGGGGCCGTACGTGAGGCGCGCACCATGATCGTCTGGCCTCGCGACAGCGCTTACTACAGCCGCAACGCGTGGGCCGGTGCGCTGCGCCACAACAATCGCTGGATCCTCGACGGCCCCGCGACCAACGCCACCGCGCACTATGTGACGCAGGCGCTGTACTATGCGAGGGCGAGCCAGGGCACGCCGCGTCCCATCGAGTCGGTGCGCGCCGAGCTGTACCGCGCGCGGGATATCGCCTCCTACGACACGTCCTGCATCGAGGTGCGCCTGGCCGGGGGAGCTCGGGTGCTGCACGTTGTCAGCCACGCCGTCGCCGAGCAGCACGATCCCGTCATCCACCTCGAGTGCGAACACGGCACCGTGGACTGGGCCGCCGACGGCGATGTGGCCGCGATCCGCTATGCCGACGGGCGCGAGGAGCGCTTTGCCAATCCGGCGTTCGACGATCTGCAGACGCTGCCCCTGCGACAGACGGCACGCGTCGCCGCCGGCGATGAACCCTTCCCAACATGCGGGCTGTCCGAGGCCGGCTCGCACGTCCTGGCGATCAATCTGGCCTTCGAGTCATCCCAGGGTGTACACACCATCCCCTCAGATGGCACGCGTATCCTCGAGCCTTCCGGGATCGTCGCCGTCCGTGAGATGGAGGGCGCTCTGGCAGAGGCGTACGCCAGCGGGGCCATGCTCTCTGACCTCGGCCTTCCCTGGACCCGTTCGACGGAGCCCGTATCGGCCGCGGGGTATGACCGCTTCCCGCGCAGCCCAGCGCTGCTGCGCGCCCTCGGCTGCTAGGTAGTGTGTGCAAGAAGGGCTACAGCGTCGTTCCGAGCGTGGCGAGAAACCTTGGCGATGGGCGTCAAGGCCCCGCGCTTACGCTCGGGGCGGCCTCGTCCTACGTCGGGTGCGTTTTCACTACACGACCTAGCCCGCGGACAGGGCCCGCTATCTCTCATGGCCGTCGACGGCTCGGCCGCGCAGCCGATACGAGGTCAGCGTGCGGTGATCCCATCCGATGAGCATAAAGGCCAGTAACGGTGTCATCAGCATCAGGGTAATGCCGGGGTCATAGTGTGAGCCGCTGGAGGAGAACAGCGCCCAACGCTCCCCAACGCTTCTGCACCGGGCGGAAGGCATAGCCCATCCACCCCAGTTCCTCCGCCAAGGCGGCCCCGAGAAAGATGAGCAGATAGCCCAGGATGGACAGCCAACCGATCTGCACCGCGGGTAGGGGGCGTCGCATCACACGCATCAGTCCATACGATAGCAGCGCGATCGCAGGAAAAAGGAACAACGCGGGGAGGTACCAAATCTTGTGACGCACGCGATCATAGTCACCCGCCCGCCACAGGAGGGCACGAACGCCCGCCCTCCCCTCGCGCCGATACGTGAGGATGGTCGCTGCCAGGACAGGGTTCACGAATGCTAAGGCACTGACGGGCAGCTGCACGGGGATGGGCAGGCGTCCACCCCCCACGAGCCAGAAGGGAATCGACAGCGCCAGCAGAAGCAGAGCATAGTCCACCGGCACGTCGTCTCGTGGTGCCTCTGGGACCTGCCCTCCCGCCAGCGGAGGGCCTTGCACCTCGTCCCGCGCCGCGACGCCCCGAGACGGCGCGCGCCCTCGGCGCCCGCGCGCCATGGCCACCCGGCTGGCGAACACGCCCAGCACCGCCAACCCCACCACCGCACCGATGCCGCGCCCTACGCTTCGCATGGTTTCCGCTCCACAGCGGATGGCGCCAACCACCCACTCCCTACCGACGCGACGACGCACCCGGCGGATGGCCCTTACATCCTTGTAGTGCCTCGCCGATCTGGAGGAGACCCCTCGAGAAAGATCTCCTTACCGTAACGGCAGCCCTCTCGTGCGGGAACGATTGACGCCGGGTGGGCATCCGTGTAGTATTCGCAGGCACACTGCACCGTACACTACACGAGCCGATTGAATGATGATCACGATGCCCCGGGGCGATGCGCCGCTCCCATCCGACACCAAACCTCGCCGCTCCACACGCGCGCTCGCCCTGTTGGGGTGTGCCCTGCTCCTCACCCTCCTCGCCGCAGTCACCATGGCGTCGCGACGCCAAGGCCCGCTGCGGAGCCTCGCGCGTGCCGCTGAGGGGGGCCGCATCTATTTGCCAGCCGTGCGCAACGACCCCACTCCAACGCCGCCACCGACGGCGGAGCCGCCCCCGCCGCCGCCGACTCTGGAGCCTGGACGGGAGCTGCGGGCCGTGTGGGTGAGCCGCTACGACTGGACCTCCTACGGCGTCTCGCCGCAGCCTGGCGATATCCAGAACGTCGTCCGTCAGGCAGCGACAGCGGGTTTCAACGCCATCTTTTTCCAAGTCCGCGCTGCCGGTGACGCCTACTACACCCCGGGCCTGGAGCCTTGGTCTCCCCGGCTCACCGGCACCCTCGGCCCCAGCCTGGGTGTGCATCCCGGCTGGGATCCGCTCGCCGAGCTCATCGAGCGCGCACATGCCGCCGGCATACAGGCCCATGCCTGGCTGAACGTCTATCCGACGTGGCAGGCGCCTCCCGAGGGCATGGGCAGCCTGGTGCCGCCGATTGATGGCGTGTGGCCGCCCCAAGCGCTGAACCGGCTCACCGATCATCAAAGTGGCGGCTACGGCCTCGGGTATTCCTGGCGCGTCTACGATTCCGAGGGCCACATGCCCATCACGTGGGGCCAGTACATCTGGGCCAGCCCTGCCTGTCCGCAGGTCCGCGATCACATCGCTGCCGTCGCCGCCGACATCGCCACGCGCTATCCCATCGATGGCCTCCACCTGGACAACGTTCGGTATCCCGGGCGCCGGTACTCGCTCGACCCCTTTACGCAGCAGGCCTGTGCCGCCGATCCCGCCTGTCACTGGCCCCCGTCAGACGCCTGGCGGGCGGACTATCAGCGTCGCCAAGTGACCGAGCTCGTCGCCCGCATCACTCGGCAGACCCATGCGATACGGCCCAACGCCCTCGTCTCGGCCGCGGTCTGGCCCGTGTACCAGTCGCGCCCCGGCTGGCCCAGCACCAGTCAGGGATACCATGACTACTATCAGGACTCGCACAGGTGGGTGCAGGAGGGTGCCGTCGACGCCATTGCCCCCATGGTCTATGGCTCCGGCATCTTTACGGATGTGGATACGTGGGGCCTGATCGTCGCCGATTACCTGGCCAATTCCGGCGGCAACTGGGTGTTGCCCGGGGTAGGGGTCGAGACCAATGACGGCCACTGTGTATCCGCCGAGAGCATCGGCGGTCAGATCGCCACCGCACGCGTCCTCGGTGCTCCCGGGCACGCCGTCTTTTCACTCAAGGGCCTGGAGCGTTGCGGCTACCTGGCATACCTTCGCGCCGGCTTGTATGCCGAACCCGCCCTCCCTCCAGCCCATTGACGGCCGACCTCGCGTCGAGGGGCCAGTCCGCGTCTAGCCCAGCCGCCCCCGTAGCGCGTCTCCCTCGCGTCCATAGAGCGCCTTGCGCCGCACGAGCTCGGGCAGGCCGGCCGCGTCGAGATCGCGCCGCAACCGGCGCGCCTGCTCGCCCTCCACTGCCCTCATGGGCAATCTCGCGCCGCCAGCTCGGATCCCCAGGCTCGTCAGCGTCGCCTTGACGGCGGGCACCAGGCCGTAGGGCTGCATCGCGGCGATGATGCGGTTGGCGGCGAACTGCAGCTGGCGCGCCGCCTCGACCTCGCCGCGAGCGAACGACTCGACCATATCCATGAACAGTCGCGGCAACACATTCGCGGTGATGCCCGTCGCCCCCTCTACCCCCAGAGCCAGGGAGGGCAACAACAGCTCATCGGTCCCCGACAGGATAGCCACCGCGCTCGGGTCGCGCCGCGCCATCAGGTGCGAGAGGAACTGCATGTCGCGTGACACGTAGAGCACGCCTCCCACCCCGTCGAGCGCGCAAATCTCGAGGAGCTGCTCTGGGCGAATAATGGCCGCCGCCGTTGTCGGTGCATGGTGCACCATCACCGGGACCTGCGATTCGCGGCAGATCGCGCGGTAATGCGCCAGAATGGCCTCAAACGGATAGTCATAGTAAAAGGGCAACACGGCACTGATGGCGTCGGCGCCCGCGAGGTTTGCGTGCTGAGCGAGCTCTACGGCGGTATCGGTCGCCAGCGCCCCCACATGCACCATCACGGGCACCCGGCCCCCCACAGCCGCCATTGCTACGTCCGCCATTTCGTGACGCACTCTTCGTGGCAAGAGCACGCCCTCGCCTGCACCGCCGAGGACGTATAGGCCGCTTATCCCCGCTTCGAGCAGCACATCGATCAGCCTTGTGGCGGCGTCAACGTCGACGCGCCCCTCTGCATCCTGCGGCGTGACGACTGCGGGCCAGATTCCCCGGAAATCAACCATTCCGTCCACCTCCACGGCACTGCTCGTGGCGCTACCGCTTGCTCAGGCAACTCCTTCCGCTCCGCAGGGGAGGGAGCCGTGGCACCATCACATCCGTCACGCTGCGCGTGCCCTCGAAAGCTCCATGGACGGTGTTACGAACCCCTGCCCCTGGGCGGCATCGCCGCCTCGGGGCGCCCGCCTCGCGCGCAGCCCCGCGCTACACCGTCGTACGCCGCGCTACGCTGCAAGCACACCGCGGCGTACGACGGGATCATGATGACGCGGAGCGATCCTGTGGCTCTTTTCCGAACACGTCCTAGGCCGTGTCTCAAGAATGCACCCGACGTCGAAACGATGTCGTCCCGAGCGTAAACGAGGTGCCTTGACGCCCATCGACAAGGTTTCTCGCCACGCACAGATCGGAGCTGTGGCCCTTTTTCACACACGCCCTAGCCCTGCGCCGCCTCCGCCCCGGCGACCACCAGCACATACTCCCCGCGAATGGGCGTGCCCCGCAGCCGCTCGATGAGTTCGGTGAGCGTGCCACGTTCCACCGCCTCGTACATCTTGGTGAGGTCATTCGCCAGCGCCGCCCGACGGTTGCCAAACACCGCCAGAGCATCCTCGAGCGAGGCGAGCAGCCGATAGGGGCTCTCGTAATAGATGAGCGTGTAGGGGATCTCGGCATCGGCGGCATAGAACCGTTGGCGCGCTGCCGACCGCCGCGGCGTAAACCCCCGAAAGACAAAGCTGTGAGCGGGGAGCCCCGACAGCACCACCGCCATCACTAGCGCCGTGGGCCCGGGGATCATCGTTACGGGCAGGTCGTGCTCCACCGCCGCGCGCACCAAAGAGTATCCCGGATCCGAGATCCCCGGCGTCCCCGCGTTGGCCACCAGCGCCACCGACGCTCCATCCTTGAGTACCTCGACGATACGCGGCGTCGCCTCCGCCTCGTTGTACTCGTGAAAGGCCACCTGGGGCTTGTGGATGTCATAGTGCTTCAGGAGGCGCCCGGTCTTGCGCGTGTCCTCGCTGGCCACCAGATCCACCGTGCGCAGCGTCTCTAGCGCCCGCAGGCTGATGTCTCCCAGGTTGCCGATCGGTGTCGCCACCAAGTACAGCATGGTGCGCCTACCGCCCCGCCAACACGGCGGCCGTTCGCACCGCCTCGATCATGTTGCCCGGGTCAGCGATTCCCTTGCCGGCGATGTCGAACGCACTCCCATGGCCGGGCGTGACGACACTCAGCGGCAGCCCGGCATAGATGACCACGCCCTCGCCGAACGCCGCCGTCTTCATGGCGATATTGCCCTGGTCGTGGTACAGGAACGTCACGCCATCGAACTCGCCGCGCATCGCGCGCACGAACACCGTATCCGCAGGCACCGGCCCGCGCACCACGATACCGCGCTCGGCCAGCGTCTCGATGGCTGGCGTGATGATGGTACGCTCCTCGTCGCCAAAGAGGCCCCCCTCGCCGCCGTGGGGGTTCAGTGCCGCAACCGCCACCCGCGGCTGTTCCGTCCCGAGCCGCCGCATCATGCCCACGAGCTGCTCCGTGGCGGTGACAATACGCTCTGGCGTCAGCCGCGAGACGATATCGCGAAAGGCCATGTGCTCCGTCACGGTGATACGCAGGAGATTGCCCCACTTGACCGCAGCGCGCAGGTCCGTCTGGCCCGTGATGTCCTCGAACAACTCGAACTCGGAGGCGTACCCCGCCGCCAGCGCCAGGGACTCTTTGGTGATCGGCGCCATGGCCAGCGCTCCCACCCGCCCCTCAGAGGCCAGCGCGAACCCCGCGCGGATCATCGCCGCCACCACGGCGCCGGCTTCTTTGCTCACCGTCGCCACCGGTAGCAGCGCCTCATCGCCGACAACCTCGATCACGGGGACGGCGCTCGCGCCAGCACCATCGACGGCGTCGATCGGTTCGTCGCTGGACAGCCGCAGCAGTTGCACGGCCACATCGAGATCCTTACGCGCCCTATCGAACACCGCATAGCTGCCGATGAGTAGCGGCCGGCACACCTCGCGTACAGAGGCGTCCACGGCGCTCTTGAGCGCCACCTCCGGTCCGATTCCGGCGGGGTCTCCCATCATGATCCCCACCACCGGCCTGTACTGTGAGCGATCCATCCTGCGCCCTCCCCTATCATGTGCATGCTGCGAATAGCGCGCGTGCTTTGGCGAACCGTACGCCTCGAACAAACAGGGGCACGGACCGCTCCCCGTGCCCCTGCGAATTACCTCAGCCCCAGCGCCGTCAGCGCGCTGGCCGCCTCCAGCGCAACACCGGATTGCGCGCCGCCCGTACCTCGTCCAGCCGACGCACAGGCGCATTGACCGGCGCCTCGTGCAGCGTCTCGGGCTCTGTGCGCGCCTCCTCGGCGATACGCTGCATCACATCGGCGAAATAGTCGAGGGTATCCTTGCTCTCCGTCTCTGTCGGCTCGATCATCAGTGCCTCGGGCACGATCAGCGGAAAGTAGTTCGTCGGCGGGTGCACGCCGTAATCGATGAGGCGCTTGGCGATGTCGAGAGCCCGCACGTCGGGAGCGCCTTCATTCTTGCCTTGCACCACGAACTCGTGCATGCACGTCCGCTCATAGGGCAGCGGGTACACGTCCTTTAGGATCGCCTGCAAATAGTTGGCGTTCAGGACGGCCGCCTCGCTGACCTCGCGCAGCCCACGCGCCCCCAGCATGCGGATGTAGGTATAGGCGCGCACCATAATCCCAAAGTGACCGTAGAACGCCTTGACGCGGCCAATCGACCGCGCCGGCATTTCGAGCCGGTACCACAGCCCCTCTCGGCAGGCATCATCCCAGTCACTGTCAGCCACCGCCCAAGCGTTGGCGGCCTCCTCCGGCAGTCGCTTCCCTGTGATCGTGTCGATCATGCATGGCTCGGCCGTCACGATCGGGCCGGGGAGAAACTCTACCAACGCCTCGCTCACGCCCACCGGGCCGGATCCCGGACCGCCACCGCCGTGAGGCGTCGAGAATGTCTTGTGCAGGTTATAGTGCATGACGTCGAACCCGAGCTCGCCCGGCTTGGCGATTCCGAGGAGAGCGTTCAGGTTGGCGCCATCGCCATACATCAGCCCACCGGCCTCGTGTACGAGACGCGAGACCTCGAGAACGTTCTCGTCGAACAGCCCCAGCGTGTTGGGATTCGTCAGCATCATGCCGACAACGCGCTCATCGAGCTTGGCGCACAGATCGTCCAGGTCGACATTGCCCCGTGCATCGGAGGCCACCTCGACCGCCTCAAAGCCTGCCATGGCGGTGCTTGCGGGGTTTGTCCCGTGGGCCGAGTCGGGAATCAGCACACGCTTGCGCTCCGCATCACCCCTTGCTGCGTGGTAGGCACGCATCATGAGGACGCCCGTCAGCTCGCCGTGGGCCCCCGCCGCCGGCTGTAGACTGACCGCCGCGAACCCACCTATCTCCTTGAGGTACTCCTGCAGCTCGTACATCAGCTGGAGATTGCCCTGCACCGAGTCTTCGGGCTGGTACGGATGCGTCTCCGCAAAGCCCGGCAAGCGTACCGCGTCCTCGTTGACCTTGGGGTTGTACTTCATCGTACAGGAGCCGAGTGGGTAGAAACCCACATCAACGCCCCAGTTCTTCTGCGACAGCCGCACATAGTGCCGCATCAGATCGCCTTCGGTGACCTCGGGCAGGTCGAGGTCGTCGCGCAAGAGCTCGGCCGGGGGCAGGTCGGCCTCGGGCACGTCTAGCGGTGGCAGCGTCGCCGCGCAACGTCCCGGCGCCCCGAGCTCATAGATAACAGGCTCTACGCGGCGCTGCATCGGCAGCGCCACACCACGCTTGGCGTCGTTGTGCTCTGCGTTCATCAGGCCGATTCCTCCAGCGCCTGCACCAGGGCGTCGATCTCGTCCACCGAGTTCATCTCGGTGACGCAGACCAGCATCTGGTTGACCAACTCGGGATACGCCTTGGACAGGTCATAGCCGCCGATGATGCCATGCTCCTCCAGCAGGATGGCATTGATCTCTTCCACCGGCCGAGGGCAGTGCACGACAAACTCGTGGAAGAAGGGCTGCGCCATGTCTACCGTATACTGGTCAAGCACCGAGATCGCATCGGCAGCGTAGTGGGCGCGATGGTAACACAGCCTCGCCACCTGTGGCAGACCACACCGCCCCATCGCCGCCAGATACGCCGCCGCCGCGAGCACGTTGAGGCCCTGATTCGTGCAGATGTTGGATGTGGCGCGCTCGCGACGAATGTGTTGCTCGCGCGTCGACAGGGTGAGCACATAGCCACGCCTACCGTCAGCGTCGATCGTCTCACCCACCAGGCGCCCCGCCATCCGTCGGACGTACTCCTCTCGACAGGCAAAGAAGCCCAGGTACGGCCCTCCATAGCTCAGGGGGATACCCAGCGGTTGCCCCTCGCCCAACACGATGTCGGCGCCAAACGCTCCCGGCGGCTTGAGCAAGCCCAGCGCAATGGGGTTGCACACGACCGCCAGCAAAGCGCCTTTGGCATGCACGGCATCCGCCACCCCTGCCAGGTCCACGATCCGTCCGAAAAAGTCGGGGGTCTGGAGCACCAGGCAAGCCGTGCGATCGTCCACCATCTCTACCATTGCCTGCAGATCATTATCCAGGCGATCGTCCCCCACCACCTCCACGCTCATACCCTGCGTGTACGTCCGCGCCGTGGCACGATACTCGGGGTGCACCGATGGTGCCATCACCACCTTGGTCCGCCTGCCTCGTGCCACATTGATCGCCATGATCACGGCCTCGGCCAGGGCCGTCGCCCCATCATAGTGCGACGCGTTGCTCACCTCCATGCCCGTCAGCGCACAGATCATGGACTGGTACTCAAAGACGCTCTGTAGCGTCCCCTGACTGATCTCGGGCTGGTACGGCGTATAGGCGGTATAGAACTCGGATCGGCGGATGACGTGATCGACAACGCTGGGTATGAAGTGATGGTACGCCCCCGCGCCGAGGAAGCAGGCGGTGTGCTGGAGATCGGCATTGCCTTCCGAGATCTCGCGCAACTCGGCCATCATTTCGAGTTCGGAGAGGGGTCTGGGCAGCTCTAGCCACGGGAACCGGTACCCGGTCGGCACATCGCCAAAGAGATCCTCGACGCTACGCACGCCGATGCGTGCCAGCATGGAGCGCTTTTCGTCTTCGGTGTGGGGCACATGTGTCATCTAGTGCGCTCCCTCCTCCTCGGCACGCTGCGCGAACTGCTGATATGCGTCCGCATCCATCAACGTAGGGAGCTCCTCGTGATCCTCAATGACAAACTTGACGAACCAGCCATCGCCGTACGGATCGCGGTTCACCAGGTCGGGGCTGTCCTCCAGCTCCTCATTGATCTCGAGGATCTCACCGGCAACCGGCAGGTAGACATCCGACGCCGCCTTGACTGACTCGACGACGCCAAAGACCTCGCCCTTCTCAAAGCTGTCGCCGACCTCGGGCATCTCGACAAAGACCACGTCGCTGAGCTGCTGCTGGGCATAGTCACTGATCCCGACGTACGCCTCATCCCCCTCAACGCGAATCCATTCGTGCGTCTTGGTGTATCGGCATCTGCTGTCAACCTTGAATGGCATGTGCGGTCCTCCGTGTTATGTTCTTGCTAGGGCTGGAATGCGATCAAGACAACATCACCTGACCCCTGACAAGTCGTGCCTATCTTGCATCAATCCGTCATCCGGCGCAAATCCACCCCGTGGACTGCTCAGCGCCCCGCACTTTTCCGGGTTCCGCTCATCCCATCTCGCAGATGCAGCAGCGCGCCCCATGGCTCGCCTCACCGCAGGCAGCAATGCGTCCTGGGCACAGCATCGCACTGTGGGGCCTCTGAACGCCCCCCATACTGCCAGCATAGCCCCCACGATGGTAGGTGTCAATGGCCGCAGGCAATCCCACAAGCCCGAAAATGGCCGAAGTGGGCGACCCGTCTTGGGCAGCATCGCCGTGCGGCCAGCAACGGCCGTCCCCTCAGCGCGCATACTCCTTGATGGCCACAGGGAACCACCACGGATGCGGCACACCCGTGGGCGTTGCCCGCGTGGGCGTTGCGCGCGTAGGCTCCACCAACGTGGGCGTGCCTGTCGCCGCTCCCGGCGCGTCAAGGCAGTGGTAGATGTGAATGTTATCGATGAACCACCCATAGTCGTTGCCGCCATCATCGGTGCCAATGCGAAAGCGCACGCGAAACCGCTCACCGGCCAGCGAGCGGAGGTCCAGGCGACTCGTGATATACCCCCTGCTTGCGGAGACAAAGGCCTCCCTGCCGACCAAGGGGTTCCCCCACCCTTCGACCAATCGGCCCGTATAGCCATTGTGCGTGAACAACGGGCCGGCATCCTGCCAGGTGGCGCCCCCGTCGATACTGTACTCGACGACGCCTCCATCGGCGCCGAACCCTTGCCCCCACTTGGGCGCCTCTTCAAAAGCGAACGCATGCTCGAACCGCAGGTACGCCCCAGCAGGGAGCACCACGTCGCGCATCATGACCATGGCATAGTCACCGATATATTCCTGGTCATAGCCCCAGATGTTGGTGACTCCGCTGCGCGCATACGTGGCGTCCAAGCCCAAGTCGTTCGGGTTCTGGGGGTAGTAAAAGCTGTTGTACACCCCTTCGAGCGTAACCGCCGTCCAGATGCCGTCCTCGGGACGCTCCAGGTCATCATAAAAGACGTCCTGGGGAGAGCCCTCCGTGCACAGAGGCGCCACAGCGACGGCACACGCCGGGGGGTGTCGATCCATCCCCACGGCCGCCACCGCCCGCTCGACGTGCGTCACGTCAGGTGGCGTCAACACGCCATCGACGACGAGGTTGTAGGCCGCCTGGATGAGCGCATCGTGGAGATCGGCGTAGCCCGCCCCGGAGGTGAGCAACTGGGTCTGCACCTCATAGAACACTGCTGCCGTCTTGGCCAGGCCCAACGGCCCGATGTCATACCCGCCGAAGGAGCCACCATCTGTCAGCAGATAGGCCACCTTGGCCGCAATCCCGCTGTTCAGGTGTACGCCGCCGTTATCCAGATGACCACAGTAGTAGCCCGGGTGCTCCATGTGGTCGGGATACGGCTGGAGCCCCGTATCGGGAAACAGGTACGCGAAAGACGGCGGGTCACTCAGGCTGCGGGCAGGGCCGTTGGTGAGATCCTCACCGACCAGCCATCGCTCGGCGTCGTTGCCCGCATCGCCGTCGTTGCTGAGGTCCACGAATTCGCCCCAAATGTCCGAGAACGCTTCGTTGATCGCTCCAGATTGCATGTAGTAGAAGAGGCGTGAGGTGTGCTCGGTCACCGCATGGGTGTACTCGTGCGCCACGACATCGTCAGCGCGTGCATACCCCTCGCCGAACACGAGCTGGGTGCCGTTCCAGAACGCGTTCCTGTAGGGGCACTCCTGTCCGGGAGGGCAATATCGCGTCGTCACCACTATCGGCGCCCCCGCCCCATCCCAACTATCGCGGCCGTGCAGGCGATGGTACAGGTCGTACGTGTCCCCCAGGAACGCGTAGGCGGCATCCGCATCGGTCACGCCTACCGGCGGCCCCCCCTCGATGCGCACCAGGGTTCCCGGAAGTCCGCGAGAGGCGTCATTCGCGTTGTCATGGACCCTCCGCAGCTTGGCCTCATCGACCATGCTAAAGCGCAGGGCCATCACGCCCATGTGGGCATCGACGAGTGCCAGCTCGCGCACCGACAGGTCGTCCGCGTGGCGGATCTCCATACGCCACACCAGGCGCGCGCGGCGCGGCCCCGGCGCATCGAGCAACGCCGGATCATAGATCCAGAGCTCGGGCTCGGAGCACGTCAACGCCTGGGGATCGGCGCCTCGTTCCTGTGCCACATCCTCCAGCGCGCGCCGACACGCCTCGTCGGACGCCAGCCGCGGCGTCACATCGAGGGTGAGGTCTCTGGCGGTCTCCCCGGTGGCCGCCAACACTCGCTGCGACGCATCAACCTGCACGAGCAACTCGCCGGCCACGATGGGCACGCCGTCGTAGTGCTGCTGGTAGCGCACCGCGGTCCGCCCCGACGGAGCCGTGGTTGTGGACTGAATGGCAAGGTCCCGCTGCGTGTCCGCCACGCCAAAGAGGCCGCCGTACACGCTCAGAAAGGCTTCCGCGATCCCTTCGGGGCCTTCGGCCGATGACAGACTCGGATACTCGGCCAACGCCTCGCCCGCCGCCGCGCCGAGAAACCGCACCAGCCCCGTCGCATGGTGGTAGCCGACGCGCGTTCCCGGTGGGAGGCCGAGCGTCTGCCCCTCAGCGTCTCCCCTCTTGGCCAGCCAGCTTCCCCCGAGGGCAGCAACCAGCACCATGCCTACAAGCACCAGCCCGACGCCGCGCCCACGCGCCTGTCTCTCTTGCACCATACACCCACATCCCCATCCCGGGTGGCCACCGTGTCCCTTTGGGAAGCGCGAAGGACTGGTTGCGGGGCGTCGCCGCCCGGCCTGACCTCAGCCGGCCACGGGTTCCGCTGAAACGGAACCCACGCCTCTGCACCAATCCTTCATGCTCGGTGCTCTGGGTTGTGGTTCAATCGCACAAGATGATGGCGCGCTGTTGTGGCTTGACTCCTGATGCCGAGCGCTCCGCTCAAGCTCCGTTCACCCGCAGTACGGCTTAACGTCGATACGTCGGTCGATAGAAGGGTATCTTTTCAACGACCGCCGAGCGCACCCTGTCGCGGATCATGATCCCCACCTCGGTGCCCGGCGTGCTGTACTCCGTCGCCACGTACGCCAGGGCAAGGAACGCCTCCGCCGTTGGGGCATACATCCCCGTGGTCACCTCGCCAACGACGACGTCACCGACCACAACCTCGTACCCATGGCGAGGTACGCCGCCCTGCGTCATGCGCAGCCCCACGAGCCGATTCGGCGCGCCCTCGAGCCGCGTCTTGAGCAACGCCTCCCGCCCGATGAACGGCCCCTTGGACAGGGCCACCGCCCACCCCAGGCCAGCCTCGATGGGGTCTACCATCGCCGAGATCTCTTGGCCGTAGAGGGGAAAGCAGGGCTCAAAGCGCAGCGAGTCGCGCGCCGCCAAGCCGATGGGTAACAGCCCATGGGGCGCCCCCGCATCCATGATGCCGTCCCACACATCAACGGCCCTCTCCGCAGAGAAGAACAGCTCAAAGCCATCCTCTCCCGTGTACCCCGTACGCCCGACAATGGTCGGCACACCGAGAACCTCCGTCTCGATGACCGTATGGTACGGCATAGTCGATAGCTCGGCTGGGCAGAGGGAACTCAAGATGGCCTCCGCCTTGGGTCCTTGTAGCGCCAGCATATAGGTCGCATCGGACACGTTTTCCACCGTCACGTCAAACCCGGCCCGATGATAGTCCAGCCAACGCGTATCCTTGGCATTGTTCGCCGCATTCACCACCACAAAGTAGCGATCGGGCAGCCGGTACACAAAGGTGTCGTCTACCACACCGCCATCGTCATAGCACATCAACCCATAGTACGCACGGCCGACCTCAAAGCTGCTGACGTCGGCCGTTAGCACGTGCTGCAGAAAGGGAACGGCATCCGCGCCGTGAACGACGATCTGCCCCATGTGATCGATATCGAACAGGCCCGCCGCCTCGCGGACGCGGAGGTGTTCCTCCTTGGGGCCGGTGGGGTACTGCACCGGCAGCATCCATCCGGCGAACTCGACCATCCTTCCGCCCAGGGCCACGTGCCGATCGTACAACGCCGTTTGCTTTGCCATGATACCGCTCCTCGCTGCTTGTTCGTGTCGATGCTCGCCAGCACGTCAGACCTGCCGCGGTCACCCCGTTTCCCCGCCTTCCATCCAGAAGCGGCGGCGAGACATGAGCCAGGCGTGAGCGAGCGATTCCCCTTTCAGCCGAGCGATGCCACCAGCGCCGCGACCTCTCGCTCGGCCTCCGCGGTGGAAAGCGGTCGCGCATAGTTGTACATGACACCGCCAGGCCGCTCATTGTAGTAGGGACGATTGCAGCCAGGACAGCCCGCCGTGCGAAACGCTTCCCCGCTCACCAACGTCGCACGCAGCGCTGTCGCATCCAACCCATAAGAGGTGAGCCGCCCATCGCTGTCAAAGGAGAACGCGTCGACACGCGAAACGCCCTGCACGATGAGCCAACGCGCTACCTGCACGCGACGATACACACTCAACGGCGGCGGTGCAGCGGATGCCATCGCCGTCCCCGGGACGGGCGTAAAGGCAAACAGCGCGATGGTGACGCCCACGTCGCTCAGACGCTGTATCAGGGTCACCACATCCGCCTCGGTTTCACCGAGCCCCACAATAAGGTGTGTTCCGATGCGGCCTGGATACCGTTCCGCAGACATCATGAGCAGATTCCACGTGCGCTCCCACGCGCCGCCTTTGACGCGCGCAAACACCGCCGGCTTGGCGGCGTCCAGCGCGATGGTCACGCGCTCGGCCCCCAGGCGTAGCAGCTTTCCGACGTCGTCCACATTCCGTGGCGCCGCCGACACGCAGATAGGCACTCCCGTCTCAGCGGCGAGTGTCCTGACGGCCTGGGCGGCCTCATCGAGAGCGCCGGCGCCAGCCGTCACCTGGAAGCACGCCCGGGCGATTCTCCCCGTCGCATGCGCCTGCTCTACCGCCCGTGCCACGTGCTGGGCACCAAAGGCCGGCCACGTCACCCGCGAGAGCGCCTCGATCGGCGCGCGGCTGTCGCGCGCCTGGGCGCAAAAGGCACAGTTGCGCAGGCAACGCTCGCCCAGCATGAGGTACGCCGTCGTGGGGACCGCATCCATGGTCAGAGGGCGCAACCCCAGCACCGCCGCGGTGCCCGAGGACACCCGCCACTGGGCGTCGCGGGGCGCCGTCGTTGCACGCAAGCCTTCCGGTGCCGCGGCCTCGCCGCCCGGCTCGCATCCTACTAGTCCAAGCTGCAGCATTCGTTCCCCCACGTCGCTTCCAGTCCCAACGCCTCCGCCACGCGCTCGGCAACGCGCGTGGGGTTGACGATCCCATTGATTCCAGCCCGCACTGCGACCTCATCCAATGCCTGGCGGTAAACGCCGTGTGGCCGCATGCACCCGAGCAACAGTCTCGCCTGTGGGAGGGCCAGCCGTGCCTGGAGTAACACGTCGGCGACGTCCGCCACCTTTGGAGGGCAACGATCGGCAAACGCCGTGCCCTCTGTCGGAATCAGCACGATAAAGACCAGCGTATCGACGCCCTCGGCGGCCAGCGCCGACACGGCCGCCATCTCGCCGCTCAGTTGCCCGCCGCGCAATCCCACAGTAATGTGCGGCACCACCCGTGCATGTCGCCGCATCGTGCGGAGTGTCGCCATGTAGATGGCGAGATCCACGTCAAGCCCATAGACCTCGCGGGCCGTGGCGGCATCCCCGACCACGTCGAACGAGACCACATCAGCCAGCGGCGCCACCGCCCGCATCGTCTCCTCATCGATCAGCCCGAGATGCCAGTTCAGCCGCCTACCAGCGCCCAGGCGGCGCAGCACCGGGAGGTGCTCGATCACCGGCACGCGCCCTGCTGCATCGCAGCCGCCAGAGATGAGCAGGCTCGTAGCGCCGTTCAGGGCACCGAGGGCCGCCGCATCGTCGAGGGTTCGCATGTGGCGCAGATAGTGGCCGCCGCAATGGGCACACTGGAGCGCGCAACGCGCTCCAGTCACGCTGATGGGCAACGTCGCCGTCGGGCGATCAAAGGTGATCGTCGGAGGGTGGAAGCGAGAGCGCACATCCCAGGCGTCGCGCCAGCGATGGGGAGTCGTCGCCAGGATCTCGCCCAGATCGATATCGTAATCTCGACGCACGTCATGGCGCATCATGTCACCTACTCAGGCTCGGTGACGGCCAGTATAGCCCGCAGCCGCACAGCGGTCAACGCTGCTGCGCGCTCCATTGACGCCGCCCTCGGATGGCGCTATCCTGCGCCCCATCATGCGCAGGCAGTGTATCATCCTATCGAAGGCTACCGCCCTCCCGAGGAGGCATGCCACATGGCCGCTGACGAACTCAAATCGCGCCTCTCCGCCCGTATCTGGCAGTCCATCGCCCAGAGTCACATCGAGGTGTCATCCATACCGCCCGATCAGCTGGAAGCGCTCGTCGACGCTGTAGCCGAGGGCATTGTCGAGACCCTCGCTGAAACCAGCGCCGAGACCGGCGTCGACGGTGGTACCACCACCGAGTTGCCCGACGAGCGGGTGCTCTGGTCGGGTCGCCCCTTTCTGTCGATGGTCGAGCAGTACACCATCTCCACGGAGCGCATACGCGTGCGCTCGGGTCTGCTGAGCAAGGCGAACGAGAGCGTCGAGCTCGTTCGCGTGCAGGACCTCGATTACCGTCAGAGCTTGGGCGAGCGTATCCTGGGCATTGGTGACGTCAGCCTGCGCAGCTCGGACCCCTCGCACCCACAGCTCACGCTGCACAACGTCCGCCACCCGGAGCGCGTCCACGACACCATCCGCCGTGCCGTGCTATCGGCACGGCAGCGCCACCGCTTCAGCTTTCAGGAGGAGATGTAGTGCTCTTGCCCTGCATGCGTGGAGGCATCTGCGCCTCGCAAGCTTGCCAACACCGCCCGCAGGCGCCATACTACCGGCACGCGTTCACTGGGCCGCCTCATCGCTGCATCCGAGGCGGCCCCTTTGCTTGCTGATTGGAGGCTGCCATGGATACTCATCGTCTGGGCAGAACTGGGGTCAACCTCTCCGTCGTCGGCTTTGGCGGCATGGTGGTCAACGACGTCACTCCCGATGAGGCCACGCGCCTGGTGGCCCAAGCCATCGACCGTGGCATCAACTACTTTGACGTCGCGCCCACCTACGGTAACGCCGAGGAACGCCTTGGCCCCGCCCTGGCGCCCTATCGCCGGTCCGTGTTCCTGGCGTGCAAGACGCGCGAGCGCACGGCTCAGGGCGCGCGCGAAGAGCTGCGGCGCTCCCTCGAACGCCTACGCACGGACAGGTTCGACCTCTATCAGATCCACGCTGTCTCCAGCCTCGGCGAGGTCGAGCAGATTCTGGCACCCGGCGGCGCTATCGAGGCCCTTGTCGAGGCGCAAGAGCAGGGTCTCATCTGCTTTATCGGTTTTTCCGCTCATGATGAGGACGCAGCCGCCGCCCTGCTAGCGCGCTTTCCCTTCGACACCATGCTCTTTCCGTTCAACTGGGTGGCATGGTACCAAGGCGGCTTTGGGGCCCGCGCCCTAGCCGCCGCCAAGCGGGCGCACGTCGGTATCCTGGCGCTCAAGGCGCTCGCCAAGCGTCCCCTTCGCGAGGGCGAGCAGCGCCCATGGCCCAAGTGCTGGTACGTCCCCGTCGATGATCCCGCCGAGGCGCAGATGGCACTGAACTGGACGCTGTCTCACGACGTTACCGCCGCCGTCAGCCCGAGTCACGCCGAGCTGCTATGGTGGATGTGTGATGCCGCCGATCGCTTCTGTACGCTGACCAGCGAGGAGCAGAAACAGGTTTCCGCGCGTTCCAGTGGGCTCGAGCCTCTCTTTACCCGCGGCTAGGTTGCGTTTGGAAAATAGGCCACAGCGTGGTTCTGAGCGTGGCGAGAAGACTCGTTCGATGGGCGTCAAGGCCCTTCACCTACGCTCGGGGCGACATCGTTACGACGTCAGGTGCATTCGTGAAACAGGGCCTAGGGGACACAGCGCGCCGTGAAGAAGAACCGGGGGTCCGCTCGCCTCGCCGACGCGCGCGTTCCCCGGCTCACCTTTGTCCCGCTCCGTACGCCCGAGGTAGGGCCTACGCCATCACTCGAACCCCGCCAGCCGCGCGAGGTTCAGGCCCTTGACCCGCGCGCGATCCTCATCCGACCAGTCATCGAGCAACGCATCGACGATCGCAGGCGAGCCAGAACTCCAGGCCAAGCGTTCCGGCCCGAACGCGTCGGCCACCCGTCGCACCAGGTCACGCGCATCACGATGGGGCTCTGGCTCGCGGGAAAAGTGCGTCAGGCCAGAGAGCTTCATGGTCACGTTGGGTAACCCGCCCATCGCCAAGACATCCTCGTACTCGGCTTCCGTGCCCAGGTGGGGCTCTGCCAGGTGATCGATGAGCACCGGATAGTCGGCATACTCGCGCGCGAGATCGTACGCCTGCCGCACATAGTTGGGGCCGATATGCAGCTCGATGACCAGCCCCAGCTCGCCGGCACGACGCCACAGGGCGCGCACGGGTGCATCGCAAAAGCTGTCGAGGTACATCTCTTTGCCACGATGGGCATGGAAGCGCTGCGCTATGATGCGTGGTTCGGAGGCCACCAGCGCTTCCATCTTGCGTACCGCCTGCGGATCCTTGGGAAGAAACAGACACGTCGCCTTGAGGCGGTTCGGATCCCGCGCCAGGCAGTCGAGCACCAGGCGGTGGTCATCGCCGTAGGGCTCGGGCTGCACGAGCACGGCTCGATCGATGCCGACGGTCTCCATCCGCCGCAAATAGTCACCCACCGGGTCGGTAGCGAGCCGCTCTTCGGAGGGCGTGTAGACGGCCGTAGGAAAAAAGGGGTACCGCTGCCGGTCGCTGCTGAACATGTGCGCGTTCCACTCGACGATCATCGTCCCTCCCTGATGTAGCGTTTGCCGCCCATCATATTCGAGGCGAGGTCCCTGTCAACGGCCCCGCCGTCATCGCGAGTCACCCCCCACACGTTGTACACGTCGCGATATTTCTCAAGAAAAACACTTGACATAGCCACCACTATCTGCTATTATACTTATACAGAGCCTCGAGAGGTTGGCGAGTCCCATCTCGAGCACTTGAGCAAAGTGAGACGGATGGCAAGTGGAGAATCAGGGTCACACCTGATGAACCACGAGTCGGCGGAAAGGTCAACCCGCAAGGGTGATCGAGAGTCTGGCAAGTTTGTAACTCGGGTGAAAGCTCGAGTGAAGGTGAGCCATCCGGATCCGCGGAGATGAGAACCTTTAACACAGGTTCTGGGCTCCGTTCGGCAGGTGTCTTTGGTGAGAGGGATACTCAAAGGTCACTTGAGGCTCTGTGTTTTTGTCTATGGACGAACCTCGACCGTAACCCCAAGCTCGGCCCAATTGTACAGTTCCTCCGCCTCTCGGATGCCGAGGATGACACAGCCATACGACGCCCGCGTTCCGAGGGCGCCCTCCCACAGCCTCTGACCGCTCGACAGGATCGGCAGGGCGTGGATGCCGTTGGTGAACCCGGGCCCCGAGACATAGATGCCGATAAAGTGGGGCATCTCGAGATCCCACAGGCTCGCGTAGGCATTCTCTTCCTTGGACAGCACCTGGAACACGCCGGGGAGCGTCGGTGACCCGTCGCGTCCCGTCGCGACGAGCCAATCGTGGATCACTGCACCGTTCTCGTAGACGCGCATGCGCTGCTCGGCGAGGCTGATGACGATGCGCTTGTAGGGTACCGGTGGGTGGGGCAGCAGCACGTCTTGCGAGGGGATGATCAGCTCTTGTCCTACCGTGAGGGCGTTCAGGTCGACGTCGGGGTTTGCTTCGGCCAGGTGCCAGAAAGGCATACCATGCCGGGCAGCCACCACAAGCGCCGTATCACCCGCCTGCACGGTATAGCGCCGCTCAGGGTACGCGATGCGCAATGTCACGCGCCCGCCTCCCCCCTCGAACGCCTCCCGAACGATAGTGGCCGCCTCATCGGGCTGGAACCCACGCCCGTCGGTCCAGTCCTCGGCCAGGGTCGCCAGCGTCGCCTTTACCGCCTCGTCGTCAACGGCGACCCGACGCGCCGCACCGTCCTCGTCCAGCTCCAGTTGCAGCCAGTGGACGATGGCCGCTCGGCCCAGCTCCCACTCATAGCGCTGATCGCTCACCGGGTCGTACGTCGACACGGTGACCGTGCGCTCCAGCAGGCTGTCTACCTCGGCCTGCAGCGGCGCGGGGTCTGGCTCCGGCGCCGGCACTTCACGAAAGGTCAGCCACACCGGTTCCGGCGCGCCCTGCGCCACCGCCAGGAGCGCGTCGAGGGATGTGTCCACATCGAGCGCGCGCCCGGGCGTCCCAGGCACCACGGTCACCTCGTCACCGCGCAGTTCGAGCCGCCCCGCTGTCGGCGCACGATTCAGCGCCTCCGCGGTCGCCGCAAGCGCCTCTCGTGCCACCACCGCGTTCACCACCAGGGGTGCCTGTACCTGGTGATCGGCGAGCCAGGTCCGCACCCAATCGCGGGGGTGTACCTCGGTGTCAGCGTGACCAATGGCATACGCCGCCGCGACGGCTCCCTCGATATCGGGCGTCACCCCAAGCTCTCTCCACGGGGCCACCCATTCCTCCTGTCCGTCCGTAAAGGCCACCGTCCCCGGCGATCCTGGCTCCAATAGGCCCTGGAGGGCGTGGCGCGCCTCATCGGGCGTCATGCCACCGAGAGACACCCCCTGCACCGACACACCAGGAAAGATGCGTCCCTCATAGTGCGCTTGCACCACGCGCATGAGCCCGTAGAGCAGCGCCAGCCCCAGGAGTATCCCCAGCAGCGGGGTGAGGTACGCCCACGCACTGTAGCGCGCGCGATCACGCACTTGCCGAGGTCGCTCTTCTCTGTGTGCATCCATCGTTGTCGTCACGTGTTCCCCCAGCCCCATTGTCAGATGCTCGTATCCTCAGACGCCACACCGTGACGGAGGGTTCCGCCGCCCCTCGCCGCCCGTCGCACGATGGTGGCGGCCCGCCTTGTGCCACTCGCCCGGCAACGTGTAGAATATGGGCGAGGCAACGCACGACATGGCGCACTCCTACCACGCCGCCATAGTCGCGCACGGGCAGGCCGTGCCCACAGTCCGAATGATCGGCGCGCGTTCTCCGGGGAATCGGCCGCACAAAGAGAGGAGCATCAGCGAGCCGTGACGAACGCACCTCCAACCGCCCCCGCTATCAGCCTCCTGTGGCCAGGAGTTGCGCCTGGCG
Organism: Chloroflexota bacterium; assembly: GCA_012841405.1. Classification (GTDB taxonomy): domain Bacteria; phylum Chloroflexota; class Anaerolineae; order UBA1429; family UBA1429; genus DUUT01. Next base: position 14,187 of record DUUT01000197.1, on the reverse strand, counting down.
AGGCGCCAGGACGCCCCGTCGCGCACATTGACGCTGCCGCCCTGACAGACCTGGGCATCGCCGATCTCGTGCGCGGCGTCCCCCGGCGGCACGCGTCCACCATCACCAACATCCTTTCCAGCCCGCCTCTCGATGCCGAGACGATTGCCTACCGCCAAGAGATCGCTGCCGACCTGTTGGCAACGCCCTCGCTCGTCGCCGCCCTGCAGGCGTTGCTGCCCCGCCTCGTCGACCTTGGCCGTCTCAACGCACCCGAGTGGCGCGATCAAACGCCACTCCACCAGGTGATCTGGCGCCTCGGGCAGCTCGAGCTGCTCGTCGACTGCGTCACAGCCCTGGGCGAGGCGCTCGGCAACCCCAACTTGACCCTGCGCTCGCGAGGCCTCCGCTCCCTCGGCGACTATATCCGGACGCTGGCCGCCGAACCAACGTTCACACACCTCATGGCAGAGCTCCCGCGCCTGCGTGCCGAAGCCGAGCGTATCGGTAGCGTGACCATCGGCGTGAACCTCGACCACCTGCTGCGTCCCGTGGCAGCAACCATTCTCAGCGTCAATGCGCACCGGTTCGCCGGCGAGTCTCTACTCGGCCGGCTCCTCGGCCGTCGTGACGCAGGTCAGGACTCGGAGCGCGGTATTGGGCCCCTGCACACCGTACCGGACAGGGTTCCCGGGCTGACGGATCGGCCCCAACCGCTGCTACACCCCCTCTTTCGTGATCTGAACGATATTCTGGCGTCCACCGCGCGCACCATCGCCAACGCGCTGGGGCAGTACAGCCGCCTCCAGGGGGGATTCCTGGCGGACCTAGAGCCCGAGTTGGCCTTCTACCTGAACGGCGTCCGCCTGGTGGAGCGCCTTCAGGCGGCGGGCTTTGCCACCTGTCAACCGCAACTCGTGCCCGCCAACGAACGCCTCACACGCATCATAGGGCTCTACAATCCGCTTCTCGCCCTTCGTTGCCTGGAGGGCGCCCCTGGGCACGCCGAGTGTTCGCAAGAGATCGTCGCCAACGACGCCGACCTTGACGGCCAGGGACGCATCGCCATTCTCACCGGCCCCAACCGCGGCGGCAAGACCACCTATACCCAGGCAATCGGGCTGGCGCACGTCATGGCCCAATCCGGTTGGCCCGTTCCTGCCACCGCCGCCACCCTCAGCCCGGTCGATGGCATCTACACCCACTTTCCCGTCGCCGAACGCCTCGACCTCGAGGCGGGTCGCCTGGGCGAGGAGGCCGGCCGGCTGGCGGCGATCTTTGCTCGCGCCACCCGGCGAAGCCTCGTGCTGCTCAATGAGTCGCTCGCCAGCACCAGTCCCGGCGAGAGTCTCTACCTGGCGCGAGACGTCGTCCGCGCGCTCCGCCTCTTGGGCGCTCGCGCCGTCTATGCCACCCACTTGCACGAGCTGGCCGCCAACCTCGAGGCCATCAACGCCGAGGTCCCGAGCGACAGCCCGGTAATCAGCATCGTTGCCCGCGCCGAGCCCCTCCCCGAGGGCCAGGGGGACGGCGTTCGTCCCACCTTTCGCATTGCTCCGGGGCCTCCCCGTGGCACGAGCTATGCCCGACAGATCGCGTCGCACTATGGCATCAGCTATGACAAGCTGGCGGCAACCCTCACGCGCCGCGCAACAGAGCCCAGGGGTGAAGAGGCGGCGAGCCATGACCAGGGCGCCGGTTGAGGACGAGTTGGCAAGCGTCCGCCGACTGCTGCCCTGCGCCTCGTCAGGCCGTTCAGCAACAGAAAGGGAGAGCGTCCGTGCCCGCATCCGTCGATCGCCTCGTCTCGCGCGTCAAACAGGCGTTGCTCGCCATGCAGCGCCACCCCTGGGAGCAGGGAGTGGCCGCCCAGGCTTTCCTCGAAGCAGGCGACGATGACATCGTCATCGTGATGGGCTACGAGGCCGTCGTTCGCCAGCTTCCCGATGGTCGCCTCGGCGTGGTGGGCGGCGCTGAGACCGTCACCGATCCCGCGGCCAACGGCGAGCCCGTGCTGCATGCAGCCCGCCTCACCGGAGACCGCCGCCTGCGTGAGGCCGCGGAGCACCAGCTCGACTGGCTCCTGGGCCGGGCCCCTCGCACCCGCGATGGAATTCTGCATCACCTGGTGACCAAGCCTCAGGTGTGGGTCGATTCGTTCTACATGGCGCCGCCCTTCCTCGCCGTGGCCGGACGCCCCGATGAGGCCGTACGCCAGGTGGAGGGCTTTCGCCGTCTCCTCTGGGACCCCAAGACACGTCTCTACGCCCACATGTGGGACGAGGAGCGCGGCGGCTTGGTCCGCCCAGATCACTGGGGTGTGGGCAACGGCTGGGCAGCCGCCGGACTGGTACGCGTCATCGCCGCCCTGCCCGAGGCGATGGTTGCCGAGCGCCAGCGCCTCATCGGCTACCTCCGTGAGGGCATCGACGGGTGCCTCGCCCACATGCGCCCCGACGGCCTCTTTCACGACATCGTGGATGATCCCAGCACCTTTGTCGAGACCAACCTCTCGCAGATGCTAGCCTACGCGATCTATCGTGCCGTCGACGCGGGGTGGTTACCCGAGCCCTACCTCGGTCCCGCCGATCGGATGCGCGACGCCGCTCGAGGCCAGGTGGATCGCTACGGGCTGGTGCGTGGCGTCTGCGGGGCGCCGCACTTTGATCGGCCCGGCACCGCTCCCGAGGGTCAAGCTTTCTTTATCCTCATGGAGGCGGCGGCCTCCAAGCTACCAGCAGCCCGCCGCAACGCGCTGCGTCGCGGCCTCGCACAGGGCGCTTCCGCGTCCCTTCCAGGCCACCGCCGCTGATGGGCTCTGGCACAGCGCGCCTTGCGCATGGCGTGTCCGTCGCTGTCACCAACCCGTACCACCAAGGACAAAGGCGTTATGCCCATCACCGTAAGCCTCGTGCAGATGCGCTGCGAAAAGGGCGCCATCAATGACAACATGGCCGCCATGCGCCACGCGTACCGTGCCGCAGCACTGCCCGGAGGCGGTTCTGGCCCTCAACGGGCCCGAGGTGGCCGCTGTCGTCGCCCTCACCCGTGGTCATGATGCGGCCCTGGTGGCCGGCCTCATCGAAGAGTCGGGCGTCAGCGGAGTCGCCAAGCCCTACATCACCCAGATCGTCGCCGCCCGGGGAGCGTTGCTCGGGGCGTACCGCAAGGTGAGCATCGAGGACGAGGAAATCGCCTGGTTCACGCCAGGAGACGCCTTTCCGCTCTTTGCCCACGCCGGCCTCGTCTTTGGCGTCGCCATCTGTGCCGACGTGGGCCATCGTGAGGTCTTTGCCGAATACGCCCGCCGTGGCGCTCGGGCCGTCCTCGTGGCGGCCGCCCCTGGGCTGTACGGCGAGCAGGCCACGCGCAACTGGCGCTCCGGCTTTGATTGGTGGCGCGGCGAATGCCTAAAAGGCCCTGGGTCCTATGCCGCCGAGCTCGGCATCCCCATAGCTATCGCGACACAGGCCGGCCGTACGCGCGATGAGGACTTTCCGGGGGGCGGATACCTCTTTGGCCCCGATGGACGACTACTCGCCGAGACACCCGACTGGAGCGAGGGCGTCCTCGACGTGCAGCTCCCCTGACGCTGCCCCACCCGCTTGGGCATGGCGTCCCATGCGTGCTATACTCCATCATGGTGGATTATGGGTTGCTGGCAGCAACGCCCCACCCCTAGCGAGATCCATCCGCTCTTGCCCATGCATCAGGAGCACGAATCCATGCTCGCATACAGCTCGATCCCATTCCAATTCGGCACCCTCACCGTCTCGTGGGCAACCACTGTGGGCGAGCGTGCGCCTGTGCGCCGCATCTACCTGCCCACCGACAGGCTTCCACACGAGGCCGCCGCGATGCCTGGGGATCCGGCAGATCCTCCCGAGCCTGTGGCCGATCTGCTCCACCGTCTCGAGCGCTACCTCGCAGGGCACCCCGTTACATTTGACCTGGAGCCGCTCGACCTGAGCACCTGCACACCGTTCCAGCAGCGCGTGCTGTGCGCCGAGTTTGCCATTCCGCGTGGCGAGGTCACCACCTATGGCCTTCTCGCCGCGCAGATCGGTGCCCCACGCGCCGCCCGCGCGGTGGGCACTGCGCTTGGCAGCAACCCCTTCCCAGTCGTCATCCCCTGCCATCGCGCCGTTCACGCCGACGGCACCCTGGGCGGCTTTCGTGGCGGTCTCCCCATGAAGCGCGCCCTCCTCGAGATGGAGGGCATCACCTTCTCTGCGCGTGGCGCTGTCCGCGTCAAGCGCTATTGGTATGCGCCCTCTGCCTGACGCCATCTCCATGCCCCGCTCCGCATGGCGCCGATAAATCCGTTGTAACCGACTCTACAATGTTGTATACTGGGAGTTGTTGGTCGAGGTCGTGTTTGGCGACAGGGCCACAGCGTCGCTCCGAGTCATCATGCTCATGGCGTACTCTGCGGCGCATACAGACTGCGGGCGCTGGCGCACGGCCAAGGCGGCTGGGGTCAAGCTTGAGCTCGCGGCGCGCTTGCAGAGCAGCACGGAACCTTGTAGGCGTGCGTCGGGACCTCTTGCTGACGCTCGGGACGACATCGTTTCTGCGCAGGTAGGTGCGTTCTTCAGGCACGCCCTAGGCCCCGGTGTGCAGGAGGTGGCGGTGCTTGGCGAGGGAGTCATTCACAGCCCGGACACGTTGCGGCCCGTTCGCATTCCGCCGGGGCAGAGGCAGACGATCCACTGGCCGGTGCTCCATATCGGTGGCGTCCCGCGCATCGATCCTTCCACCTGGACGCTAACCTTCGGCGGCTTGGTGCGCACCCAGCGCACGATCACGGCGGACGAGTTCTGGGCCTTGCCGCGGGTCACCGTGCTCTCGGATTTCCACTGCGTTACCGGATGGTCGCGGCTGGACAACCTCTGGGAGGGCGTCAGCACGCGCACCATCATGGACCTCGTAGAGGTGCTTCCCGAGGCGCGCCACGTGGTCATTCATGGAGCCCACGGATTCGCCACGAACCTCTCCCTCACCGATCTGCTCGCCGAGGATGTGCTCCTGGCGACGCACCATGATGGCCGCCCCCTGACCGCCGAGCACGGTGGACCGGTGCGGCTCGTCGTACCGCGCCTCTACGCCTGGAAGAGCTGCAAGTGGATCGAGGGAATCGATTGTGTAGCCGAGAGTCGTCCCGGGTTTTGGGAATCCCGTGGCTATCACGACCGGGGTGACCCATGGCAGGAGGAACGGTACCGCCGTTGAGCCCGCTGCCCCCACCGCCCCCTCATTCCCCCGAGTCTGCTCCCCGGCTTGAGCGACCCGCAGTTCGAGAGGAGGTCCCTCAGATGCTCAGGTGGGCCATCGTCCTACTCGTTATCGCCATCATCCTAGCGATCATTGGCTTTGGCGGCATCATCAGCGCCTTTGCCGAGATCGCTCAGGTGTTGTTCTGGATCTTTTTGGTGCTCTTTGTGTTGGCGCTGATCTTTGGCCGGCGCCTCACCTAGCCGTGTCGGTCACTGCTTTGGCGCAGTATCAGGTGAAACGGAGTCATGCCGATGGATCGCCAGACTCCAGAGGAGTACAGGATCTCTTGTGACGCCCTCGGCATCGCAGGATGCACGCGCACCTTTTGCGGCAAGACGGCGGGCGACGTCGTCGATGAGATACGCGATCATCTGCGCGCAGAACACAGCATCAATCTGCCCGACAAGGAGACCATTCTACGCAGCGATGAGGACCCCGATATCGTCGAGCTTGGCAGGCGTATCGTGGGCAGAGGCTACTCGGAGGACGCCATCATGGTCATGCGCCGCCTGCGCGAGCTCTTGGGTGTGCGCGACCCCGGCGCGGACGAGCGGCAGCGCTAACGATCGCTACGCTTCGCCGGCGCCCCCTTATGTCGAGACCCCTGCCGCCAGGGCAGGGTTCTCGAAGCGCCATGCCTCGCCACGCGTTCGCTACATCCCGCGGCGCATCTTGCCCATCGTCAGGAACAGGCTCCCCAGTACCATCAGGAACGCCAGTCCAATCTTGGTCAGATCGAGCACCGGTTCGATGCGCACGCCCGCCGGGTTGATGGTAATGACGGCCACCGGCCGCCCCTTGGATGTTCCGCCGCCTCCCCCGCCACCACCATACCCGCTCGGCATCTCGCCACCGTGTACCGCGGCCTCTCCGGCGCCTTCGTCACCCTCCTTGTGCATTCCCTGCATTCCGGCGCCACCGCCGATGCCAAACCCATACCCCATGGCCAGGAACACTTCGGATGCTGTCACCACCGTGTTCTCGCCGGCGCTCATCGGCTCGCCAAAGACTGCCCCCGGTCGCGTCACCTCGGTGAGACGCTCCACCAGCCCAACCACACGCTCGTGCGTCCGCTCAGCGGACTCGGTCACGCGCCCCATTGCCTCACTCATGGCGCCTCCTCATGCTGCCTGCCACACGCGCAGCAGCCGCCATCGAGAAAACCATCGCCAACGCACCCAGCATAGCCTGTACCAGCCTCGTGGCGTCAACGATCGGCCTTCGCACCATCTGCCCGTTCCGCTCTACGATCACCGCCACCGGCCGATTCCAGACGAGGCCGCCGCTTGGCCAGTGTACCTCCAGCACCCGTGCCTGTGGCGTCACCCGCGTCTCACCGGCTGATACGGGCGCGCCCTCCACCAACGCATAGCGGAACACCTGCTTCCGTTCTGCCATCGCACCTCCCGCAGGACGCGAACGGCATAGGCTCACACCATTGCGCCATTCGCTTCACCTGTTCTGGACGACCACGCAACGCAGCCGCGAACGCCACGCCCCCCGCCGTGGCTCGGTTGCGGTCAACGCGGCGCACATAGCGAACCCGAGTGGATGGAACGCACTACAGATGAAGGGTTAAGAGGTTGTCAGAGGGGATGTGCCAGGCGGAGCTCCCACGTACCATGTCCAGTATAGCTGAGTCGTCGAGTCGTCGCAACCGCCCAGGGGCCACTATGCACCCAGCTTGAGTGACCTTCCACAGCGAAAGTGCTCGCCGCAAACCCCAGCCAGGAGTGTAGGCGACAGATCCCCCTGCGAGCCCATGCCAGGGGGATCTCTTGGAGCACCAAGCGGCGTCGGCGCGACGTCACCTTTCGAGCGCGCGGGCTTGTGCGCCACACCCCCCGCCCAGCAAACGTTCCAGCGCCTCGCGATCGACTGGCACAGGATCAACCTCGACGATGTCGGCACGATCGATGCGCCAGCCAAAGCGATCGAACGGGGGTACGTTGGCACGACGAAGCGTATAGCTCCCGCAGAACGCACGCCGCATCCCGCCAGGTTCATCAGCCATGATGACCACGGGCACACGAGCATAGACTGACCCCGCCGCGGCGCCCTCCTCGGGCTCTCCGTAGTACACCTCGACCCCCTTGGTGACCTCAAAACCGGCGCGGAATGCTGCAAAGCTCTGAACGCTCGCCTCCCCTATGCGGCCCCACGATGTGTAGGCGCGTCCCAGCTCGCCGCTATTGATGGCCTCAAAGTAGCCCCGCAGAAGCGCCAGGGGATTCGACACCTCCCTCGGTAGTGCCGTGTGGGGCGATACCTCGACGATCCGTGCACCGGCGATGCGCCACGTTCCGCCGATGGCACGCAGAGTGTACGTCCCCCGATAGAGCTGCAAACGCTGTGGTCGCGTCGGCGAGCCTGGAACGTTGGCCACCGCCATGAGGGTAACGGGCACCGTCACGGACCCGTCGTCGCGCTCGTCGACTCGGCCCAGAAGCACAGTGACCTCCACCGTATCGGCAAAACCGGCTGTGAACGCTTCCAGCGTCTGGCCACTCCTCGCGCCTCCATCAGCCCAGAGGCGATACGCCCGCGCATACTCGCGTTCGTTCACCGCAGACCAGTACGCCAACACCGCCTCCACTGCACCTTCCACACGCGTGGCGGGCTCGGGTTGCCACGCCAGAGCGACTGCCGCCACCTCGCGGTTCTCATAGTACTCGAGTTCGACATGGGCGTCCCCAGAGACGTAGACAGTGCCCGAATGCGCCGTAAGCGGCTGGTCGACCCAAGAATCGATCACCGGCTGGCCGTTGACGCGCAGACGCACGCCGTCGTCGGCTGTGACTGTAAAGCGGTAGGTGCCCGGCTCCAACGTAACGGTACGCGTCCAACGGACCGAGAACCCATCGGCAGGCACCTCGGGTCCCGGCGAGCCATGCCCCCAGCGAAAGTCAATGGTCGGATCGTCACGGCGTAGCACGGGCTCTCCCCGTAGCGATCGGTTGGCATAGTACTCCGCCTGCCACGCGCCGGCCTCGCCCGGCGACTGCACCCTCCCCTGCCAGGAGTTCGGGGCATAGCCCTCGGGCGAGATCACGCTCGCTCGCACAGGTATTACCGGTGCGACCACCAGCGTCAGCACCGTCAACATCATCAGCCATCTACGAGTCATCAGGCACCTCCGATATTGTCTCGTCGGCGCGCGGGCGCTAGCGTAGCGAACCGTCGATCGCCGAATCGCCACAACCATGGATAACGTCTCCAACCACATTGATAGGACGCCTCAGACCCCAATGGCGTTCGTTAGCGCGACTAGCCTGGACATCCTGTCGCGTGCGGCCCCCAAGCAGGCGCTCGGGCGCGGCCCACACACCGCGCACCAACGACAACGCGCAACCCGCATGCCACGCATCCCCTAATTGTGTATAATACTACTATACATTCTCCCATAATCGCCGCCGGTCATGGCCTCTACGCCAGCACCGCCCCCACTGTGGCTGCGGCGTCGAACCTCTTGCGTTGAGCGAAAGGAGTGAACATGGCCATCGTCTCTGTGAACCCAGCGACCGGCAAAGAGCTGGCACGCTATGATCCCCTCAGCGACGCGCAGATCGACGAGCGTCTCGAGATGGCGACCCACGCCTTTTCGTCGTGGCGTGCCTTGCCCGTCGGCGAGCGCGCCGGCCCCATGCGCGAAATCGCAGAGCTCTTGGACAGCGAGAAGGGTCGCTGGGCCGAGCTGATCGCCACCGAGATGGGCAAGCCCATCACCCAGGCTGTTGCCGAGATCGAAAAGTGCGCCTGGGGCGCGCGTTACTATGCAGATCACGCCATGGACCTTCTTCGCGCCGAGAGCGCTGAGACCGATACAGCACGTAGCTTTGTCCACTATCAGCCTCTCGGGGCCGTTCTGGCGATCATGCCCTGGAACTTTCCCTTCTGGCAGGTGTTCCGCTTCGCTGCCCCCTCGCTCATGGCCGGTAACGTCGCCCTGCTCAAGCATGCCTCCAACGTGCCCATGACGGCCCTCGTCATCGAAGACCTCTTTACGCGAGCAGGCTTTCCGCGAGGCGTGTTCCAAACGCTCCTCATCCCCTCGGAGCACGTCCCCGACCTCATTGCCGATCCCCGTATCGCCGCCGTCACCCTGACGGGGAGCACCGCCGCTGGCGCCAGTGTCGCCAAGAGCGCTGGCGCCCATGTGAAACCTACCGTTCTCGAGCTGGGCGGCAGTGATCCCTTTATTGTGCTTCCCAGTGCTAACCTGTCACAGGCCGTCGAGGCGGCCGTTCAGGCGCGGATCGTGAACAGCGGTCAGTCATGTATCGCCGCCAAACGCTTTATCGTACACACAGATATTGCCGAGGCGTTCGAGGCGGCGTTCCACGAGCGGATGGCCCGCCTCCGCGTGGGCGATCCCCTCGACCCCAAGACCGAGGTCGGCCCCCTGGCCACCGAAGCGATCCTCGAGGGCCTCGACCGTCAGGTACGCGAGACGGTGGCCGCCGGGGCGCACCTGGTGCTCGGTGGCAGGCGCATCGAGGGACCTGGCACATACTATGAGCCGACGATTCTGACCAACATCCCACAGGATGCCCCGGCGCGACGGGAGGAGCTGTTCGGCCCCGTGGCCAGCGTGTTTGCCGCCAGGGACATCCACGAGGCGATCCGCATCGCCAATGACTCTCCCTACGGCCTCGGTGCCAGTGTCTGGACCAACGACCCCTGGGAGCAAGAGCAGCTCATCGAGAGCATCGCCTCTGGCATGGTGTTCGTCAATGATATCGTCAAGAGCGACCCTCGCCTCCCCTTTGGCGGCATCAAGAGCTCGGGCTATGGACGTGAGCTCGGCCGCTACGGCATTCGGGCGTTCGTCAACGTCAAGACGGTCTACATCGCCGGCTAGGTAGTGTTTGGAAAAAGGGCCACAGCGACGTTCTGAGCGTGGCGAGGGACCTTTTCGATGGGCGTCAAGGTCCCTCGCTGACGCTCGGGGCGACATCGTTTCTCCGTCGGGCGCGTTCTTGAAACACGGCCTCGTGGCGGTTCGCCGCCTCACGGCGCGCGCCACCCGCCTCCACACAGGGCGCCGTGGGCCGGAGGCTCTCCTCCGGCCCATGCTACCACGTCGCTACCCTTCGCCGTGCGCAGGGCACGCTCTGGTCGTGCCCGCTGCCACCCCCGTGGCGACAGGGTGTCCCCTCTCATGGGCGACGTCAGTCGCGACGTCAGTCGCCGCCTCAGAGCGCTCCGGAACGATCACCGCGATGGGCCCGCGTTGCAGCGTGGACGGACGCCCTCGTGCCACACCTGCTGACCGTCCCGTAGGCGCCCATCGCCTTGGGTTGCGAGCATCGCGCGTCTGGTCTACACTGCCCCGACGACCACGAGCGGCGTCGCCGCTCATCGCGTTCATGGAGGCTGGCAGTGAAGATTACCAAGGTTGAAACCTTCAAGTACTGGATCGACTGGTGCAATTGGCTCTTTGTCAAAGTGTCCACCGACGAGGGACTGTACGGTTGGGGGGAGGGCTCGCTCCACGGGGCTGTCGAGTCGGTAGAGACGGCCGTGCACGAGATCGCCGCCGGGCTCATCGGGAAGGACCCGTCAGGCGTCGGGCGTCACTGGCAGTCGATGTACCATGGCTGGCGTTGGCGGGGTGGTCCCACCCTCCTCTCCGCCATGGCCGCCCTCGATATCGCCCTGTGGGACATCGAGGGGAAGCGCCTCGGCGTACCCGTCTATCGCCTGCTGGGTGGGCCCTATCGGACCAAGCTGCGCGCCTACGCCAGTCATTGGCTGCGTGACGCCACCACGCCCGAGCAGGCCTACGATGGCGCCAAGCGCGCCGTCGAAGCGGGCTTTAGCGCCTTCAAGTGGAGCCCCTTCCGCCATACCTCGCTCCACGACAACGAGGCCGCCGCGATTCGTCACGCCACCGAGCTGATGGCGGCGGCGCGCGAGGCCGTGGGGCCTGACGTCGAGATCTTTTGCGAGTGCTCCGAGCTCCTCTCGCCCCGCAGCGCCGTCATCGCCGCCAAGGCGCTCGAGCCCTATCGCCCGGGGTGGTTCGAGGAGCCGATCCCCTTTGAGAACGTCGCCGCCATGGTGCAGCTCCAGCGCCAGCTCCCCGTACCCATCGCCACCGGAGAGCGCCTCCTGTCGCGCTGGGAGTTCATCGACCTCATCCAGCAGGGCGGCTGCAAGATTATCCAACCCGACCTGATGCACGCTGCGGGCATCACCGAGGTGGTCAAGATCGCCTCCTTGGCCGACACCTACTATATCCCGGTGGCGCCCCACAATCCTGGCGGGCCCATCTGCACGCTCGCGGCCATGCACCTCTCAGCCGCCATCCCCAACTTTTTCATCCTCGAGCAGATGGAGACCGAGCGCGCCTTGCGCGACGAGCTCTGCACCAACCCGGTCCGCTGCGTCGACGGGTACTTTGAGCTCCCTACCGCTCCGGGCTTGGGCACAGACCTGCGCCTCGAGGTCCTCGAGGAGTTTGCCTTCAAGCCACAGCCACTGCGCAACTCGACCGAGTCGCTCTGGCACTAACACATGCTGCCAAGAGGCACGGAGCATCGTCACGCCCTCACACGGCCGGTACGATGCTCCGTCACCCTGCCGCCGTGTCAGTAAAGCGGGCGCCAACCGTCAGGTTCACCCACCGGCATATCGCTTGACACGGCGGCACGCCAGCCTATAATGCGGGCGTGTTCGGCTCCTACCGGCATCCGCGCGCTACCCTAATCTTCTCGGAGGTCGACGACCACTGCTCTTCAACTGCACCCGTCCCCCTGGCGCGTTTCAGAGCGACTGCATGTGCACCCTGTCGCTGCTGCGCATCACATCTCAAGGTTCAGGAGGAACCACCATGTCCTTCCGTCGTGCCCTGTGGTTGCGTCTTGCTATCGTCCTGATGGCCATCGTTCTGATGGCACTGGTCATTGCTTGTGGCGGCGCCCCCAAGTCGTCATCCGGCGAACCTACCGCCCAACCCGTGGCATCTGACCCAACGACAGCGCCAACCACTCCGCCTGACGCTGAACCGAACAAAACGGCAGAAGAGCCCGCTGCTGACGCCACCGCCACCGCAGTGCCGAGCTCCGAGGATGAGGACTCGGCGACAGATCCTACCAGTGACCCTGAGCCCAACTCCCGTGAGGAGGCAGTCGCAATCGAGGCGGGAGCGACATCCGGCTCCCTCATCACCGACGATGAGGACTGGTTCCTCATCGATGTTCCCGCCAGCGGTATCGTTACGATCTCTTTTTCAGTCGACGCCAGCGCCGAGCCGATGCAGCTCGTCCTCCACGATGAGGACGGCTACGAAGTCTTTAGCGACTATGACATCACGTCGAAGGGTATCGAGCCCGTCAACCTCGTGATGAGCCAGGCCACCGGCGTCGAGTACGCCCTCCGGGTGTCGGGCGGCCCCGGCGCCTACACGCTGGACGTGGCCCTGGCCAGCCAGGACGATGCCGGCTCTGGCGAGGACGCCGGTGACACGATCTCCTCGGCCACCACGATCACCGCCGGCAAGACCATCACCGGTATGGTGGGCAACCTCGACAGCCACGACCTGTACGCCATCGACATCGAGGCGAGCACGGTGCTCACCCTCACCTTTGCCGCCACCGATGACGAGGGCGGCAAGGAGGTCATCCTGCGCGACCCCGACGAGTTCGAGATCTGGTCCGCGTACGGCGTTGGGACCAAGGGCGAGTCATTCACCCTGATTCTGAGCCACGCCGACGCGGGCACGTACTCTATCCGGGTCGGCGGCGCCAAGGGCACGTACGAGCTCTCGGTGAGTACTGCCTCCCAGAACGATGCCGGCTCGGGGCAGGACGCTGGCGACACGGTGGCCTTGGCCGTCCCGATCGAGCTGGGCAATGCCTACACCGGCCTCATTGGCGACGAGGACACGAAGGACTTTTACGCGTTCGAGGCCGAGGGTGGCGACATCCTCAACGTCACGCTCACGGCCGCCGACGACGCCGAGGGACTGGCCATCAGTGTATATGATCCCGACGAGTACGAGATGTGGTCCGAGTACAACATCCACTCAGGTGCGTCGGAGACATTTGCGCACGTGCTCGACGCGTCGGCAGGTGGTGTGTACTACATCAGCGTGGGGAACGGCAAGGGACGTTACACCCTGGACCTCTCCTCGGCGGCTCAGAATGACGCCGACTCGGGCGGCGACGCTGGTGACACCTTTGCTGCGGCGGTAGAGGTCGAGCCCGACACGACGTATACCGGCCAGATCGGCGGGTCAGACCAAAAGGATGTCTATGCCGTCGAGGTGGAGGGCGGCTCCGTCCTCTCCTTGGCCTTTACGGCCGACGAGGTCGCCGACGCGCTAGAGATCGCCGTCCATGAGCCCGACGAGTACGAGCTGTGGCGAGAGACCAAGATCCGTGCGGGCAAGACGGTGGAGTACACGTACGTGGTCGGCAATGACGTCGGCGGCCCCTACTTCCTGACGGTGTGGTCCTATGGAGACCAGGACACCTATCGCTTTGAATTCACGGTAACCAGCCAGGATGATGCCGGCTCGGGCGGCGACGCCGGTGACACCGTAGGAGGCGCTGTAGACATCGCGCCGGATGCAGAGTACGCCGGAATCCTCGGCGGCGAAGACGTAGACGACTACTATCGCTTTGAGCCCAAGGTCGGGCAGGTGCTCATCATCACCGGAGGACCCGGCACGGACGAGCTCCGGGCCACCGTCTATGACGGCGAGGAGTACGAGCTGTGGAGCATCGATGGCATCGCCAACGGCGACACCGCCGAGTACGAGGTCAGCGAGATCGAGGGCGAGACGCCCTACCTCCTCCGGCTCTTTAGCGCCTCTGGCGCAACGTACTCTATCGAGTACCTGCCAGCCGAGTAGACGCCATCTGGCGGCAACGCTGCCTACACGTATCACTCCGCGGGGAGCGGCACCGGGTGCCGCTCCCCGCG
>DUUT01000196.1 GCA_012841405.1 Chloroflexota bacterium | reverse complement strand
TCAAAATAGCCGATGCCGTCCATGGCGTCGGCCACATCGACGACACGGACGTACTTGAACCGTGGCAACAGCGCATAGGTGTCAATCTCGGCCATGAGATTCCTCTCCTTTCGGGCGCCCTCGGGCGCAGCTTACCGTCGCGCGGCATCATAGCCCGGAGGAGGGAGAGGTGTCAACGCGCGCCCAGTACCTCGAGTTCCTGTACCCCTACGACCAGCGCATCCTCAACGCCTTTGGGGGCTGCATCCACTACTGCGGACGGGGGCGATCAGTTCATCGAGCCGATGGCCACCAGCGCCAATCTCTACGGCATCCACGCCTCACAGCCCGATTGGAACGACATGGACCTACTCTGGCGCGTCACCTGCACGCACCGTCTGGTGCTGCTTGACCTGCACGAGGATTACCTCCCCGAGGGAGCCCGTACGGGTGTCACGCTGCAGCGCGACTGGCGAGGACATGGAGAGTGATGGCAGCGCGTGAGCACCATGGATGGCGCGAGGGCGCCGGACGGTGCTCGCCCGGCGCCCTCGGAGTGGAGCGTCCCCCCACGAGCCCCAGGGGGCTAGAACACGTGCAGCCCCTCAAAGAGAGTGCGCAGGGAGTAGAGCCCCGTCTGTGCGGTGATATAGAGCGTGTGAAAGTCTGGACCGCCAAAGGCCAGGCTGGCCGGCTGCTGCGGTGTGCGCGCTACGCCATACAGCTCACCCTCCGGGTGAAAGATCCAGATCCCGCCCGGTCCAGCGACGCACAGGTTGCCCATCTCGTCGATGGCGATGCCGGCGGGGCCGCCGGGAAGCTCCGTCCGCAGGTCGGCAAACACCCGGCCGTTGGCCAGGGCACCGTCCGCCGCGACGTCGAACGCCCGGATATGCTTCACGGCCATATCGGCGACATAGAGCGTGGCCTCGTCCGGAGAGAACGCCAGGCCGCTCGGCCGGTTGAAATCGGCCGCCAGTAGCACCAGATCGCCACCGGGCGATAGCGAATAGACGCCGTCGAACGGCAGCTCCTGATCCTCCTGGCGAACGCCATCGGAGGGATCGGTAAAGAACACGGTCCCATCGCTGCGTACCACCGCGTCGTAGGGGCTGTTCAACCGCTGGTCCTGATAGCGCGCGACCAGGGTCACCGTGCTGCCGTCCGCCTCGGTACGCGAGATGCGCCGCTTGCCGCGCTCACAGGCGATGAGCCGCGCCTGGCGGTCGAGGGTCAATCCGCTCGCGTTGTTGCTCGGTTTGCGCCACGGTCGGGGCTCGGCGCCCACCTCGTAGCGATAGATCGCATCGGCGGCGATATCACTGAACAACAGGTAGCAATCGGCCGGGTGCCACACCGGTCCCCCAGCGCGCTGGAATCCCGTGGCCACCTCCAGAACGTCCATAGACTCGAGCACGTGACTCAGGTTCATCGAGCCTCCTCCCCCTCGTCATACGTCTCTCTTTTGAGTATAGGGTGCTGGCGGGCAGCGTCAAGGATTCGCAGCGACCGGTAGCCGGCCCTGTCCCGAGGCGTTATGGGCGATATTAGTGCTGGCCAGACGCCACACCGCCGTCGACAGTAACTGTCGACGGCGGTGTGTGGGTTTGCCGTGTGCGCGCGTCGTGACGCGCGGACTGTACCCATCAAGCGGCGTCAACCGGCGCTGCCCCAAACGACAGTGCTCGGGCACACTACAGCGTGATGGGTTCCCTGAGCAGCGCCACGAGCAGCTTGACGGCCCCTTGGAGATCCCGCACGTCCACCATCTCAGAGGGCGAGTGGATATAGCGCGCCGGTAGCGAGAGGGCACCGGTGGGCACGCCCGCCCGCGTCAGCTGGATGGCCCGGGCATCGGTGCTGCCCGCCTGCAGCACCTCGCGCTGGTAGGCGATGCCCAGGCGCTCCGCGCCATCGATCAGCCACTCCTTGACGCCAGAATGCGCCAAGAAGCCACGATCCATCACCTTGACCGCCGGCCCTGCCCCCAGGTCCACCGCGATAGGGGTCGCCTCGGGGACATCGCCCGTATCGGTGACATCGATGGCCAACGCCACTTCCGGCTCGATACCGAACGCCGAGACGAGGGCGCCACGCGTGCCCACCTCTTCCTGCGTGGTGAACACGGCGTACACATCGTGGGGAGATTCCCCGAGTTCGCGCAGCATCTGCACGAGCACCGCGCATCCGGACCGATCGTCCATCGCCTTGGCGATGAGCCGGTCGCCGAGCTCCTCAAAGGGGCGGTCAAAGCAGGCCACATCGCCGACCTGCACCGGAGCGTCATCGAGCGAGGAGGCGCCGACGTCGACAAAGACCTCCTCCCACTTGGGCGCGTCATTCGAGCGCAGCCACTTTTCCCAGCCGATAACGCCCACCGTGCCGTTCGCAAAGCGCACGCGTCCGCCCATCAGCGTCGGCGCAAAGACACCGCCCACGCGCCCTACCCGCAAGAATCCCTTCTTGTCGATGTGCGTAACGATGAGGCCGATCTCGTCCATGTGAGCGGCAATCATCACGCGCTTGCCGCCGCCACTCCCCCGCTTGAGGGCAATGAGATTGCCCAAGGAATCCGTGCGCAACTCGGTGACGACGTCGCGAATGGTGTCCTCGATCAGTGCGCGTACCTGCCCCTCATCGCCCGACGGCCCGTACGCTTCGGTCAGCGTTCTGATGAGATCCTTCACGCGTTCAGCCCTCCCTCCATCGCATGCAGGGCAGCCTTCATGAGCTGCACCGTGTGGTCCAGGTCATCGAGACTCACCATACTGACGGGCGCGTGGATATAGCGCGCGGGCACGGCCACCACGGCGGAGGGGACGCCCTCGCGCGTCAGATGAATCGCTCCGGCGTCCGTGCCGCCCGCCGCGGCGCGCTTGAACTGGTAGGGGATGCCCAGGCGCTCGGCGGTGTCCACCAACAGACGCACGAGCCGGCGGTCGGCAATCACCGATTGGTCCATAAAGGTGAGGGCCGGCCCCTTGCCCAGCTCCGTCACGGGGCTCACGTCCTTCTTCCTGGGGAGGTCATCGCAGATGGTGCCCTCCAGGGCAAAGGCCACGTCGGGCTGCGCAGCGTATGCCGCCACCCGCGCTCCGCGCAACCCGACCTCTTCCTGCGCTGTGAACACGGCGTACACGTCAAAGGCATAGTCCTCGCGGAGGAGCTCGACCAGAGCCGCGCAGCCCACGCGATCATCGAACGCCTTGCCCTTGGCCGTGCGCAGCCCCCCCTCATCGAGCACCTCGAAGGAGGTGGCAAAGGTGGCATAGTCCCCAAGGGACACGAGGCGCTCGGCTCCCGCCTTGTCCTTGGCGCCGATATCGATGGCGGCCTTGCTGGCGTCTGGAGCCTTGCTGCGGTCGGCGGGCGGTATGAGGTGAATGGGAGCGTAGCCAATGACGCCGGGGACGGCGTTCTTGCCGACAAGCACCTGCTTGGAGAGCAGGACGCGGTCATCGATGCCTCCCACCTTGCCAAAGCGCAGCGTCCCATCGTTGTTGATGCCGGTGATCATGAGGCCCACCTCATCCATG
The DNA here is from genome assembly GCA_012841405.1 of Chloroflexota bacterium. Classification (GTDB taxonomy): domain Bacteria; phylum Chloroflexota; class Anaerolineae; order UBA1429; family UBA1429; genus DUUT01. The sequence goes on along the minus strand of DUUT01000196.1, from coordinate 34,371 downwards.
TGGGCCGTCACCATGACGGTCCGCGGCCAGCGCCCCTCGGCGACGGGGCGGCGCGCCCTGCGCAGGCAGATCAGGTTGCCCAGGGCATCGACCCGGTGCTCATCGACCAGCCCCTCAACCGCCTTGATCAGCACCTCGCGCACGGCGCCCTCATCGCCCGAGACGCCTCGCGCCTCGGATAGGTCCTTGAGCAGCACGGTATCCCTCCTGGCTAGATTCCAACCTGCGAAGCGAACGCCTCGTCGAGGCCCGCGATCAAGAGGGCCATCAACCGTCCGGTACGCTCCATGTCGCGCACGCACAACGTCTCCACCGATGTGTGCATGTAGCGCAACGGCACCGACAGGAGCCCCGTGGGAACCCCCTCTCGCGCCACCTGAATCGCCCAGGCATCGGTGCCCGTCGCCCCGGTCGCATACTCGATCTGGTGGGTCACCTCATGCGACACGGCAGTCTGAACCAGACGGTCGAACACGGCCGGGTGGATGTTGGGCCCCTTGGCGATGGCGGGGCCGCCGCCCATGGTGATGGTCTCCTTTTCATCCACCCCCTGCTGGGCGCCAAACCCCACGTCCACGGCGATGGCCATATCGGGCGCCACACCGTAGGCGCTCACCGTCGCACCTCGCAAGCCCACCTCCTCCTGCGAGGTCGCCACGGCATACACGTCCCACGTATGGCGCAGGGTCGATAGGTTTTCGAGGCACACCGCCAGTGCGACCACGCCGGCGCGATCGTCGATCGCCTTGCCGGCAACGTATCCCTCGGCCAGCTCGATCATCTCACGGCGCATGGTGATCACATCGCCCACGCGCACAGCCTGCGCAAGGCTCTCCGGTGAGAGGCCTACGTCGATAAAGAGCTCATCGAGGGGCACCGCCTGGCGACGCTCCTCCGCTGACAGGACGTGGGGCGGCCGGGAGGCGACGATCCCGGGGAGCGGGCGAACGCCATGCACCACCACCTCTTGCCCCACGATGGTGCGCAGGTCCAACCCACCAACCGTGGCAAACCGGATAAAGCTCTCCTCACACCCCTTGACCATGAGGCCGATCTCGTCAACGTGCGCTGCCAGCATGATCGAGCGGCGCGGGGCCTCCGGGGGGCGATCGCCCCGCTTGAGCGCGATGACGTTCCCCAAAGCGTCCGAGCTGATCTCGTCCGCCAGGGGCTCGAACGCGCGTCGGGCGATGGCGCCGGCCTCGGCCTCGTAGCCAGAGACGCCGGACGCCTGCGAGAGCTCGCGTAGCAACTCTATGGCGTTCATCACTCACCTTTCTGGCTGGCACAGCCGACGATCGTCGGGCCGCGCCTCGTCCATCGTGGGGGTGCGCCTTAGACCGGGCCTCAGGCGCCCGGTCGTGGGGTCAGCGTCGGATAGAGTGTGGGAGCGGCCCTATCGGTCTGGCCGGGAGGCGGCGTCAGGGGCGTCACCGTCGGATAGAGCGTAGGTCCCTCCGCCTCCGCTGGGGGCGGTGAGGCGGTGGAATCCGCCACCGGCGCAGGTGTAGGTGTCGCCAAATAGTTGGCACGAAGGTAGAGGCTCAGCCCCCCCAAACCATACAGCAGGCCGATGACTGCGCTAGCCGAGACCATGGCCAGAACGCGCGCACGCTCGGCATCGCCCATCTCGCGGAGGCGTTGCCACAGGCGGCGCATGGATCAGCTCTCCGAACGCGTGCGCGCCCGAGCCCGGGGCGATGCCTTCTGCCCCCGGGAGTGTGGCCGCACGCTGCGTACAGCAGAGGGGGCGCGTCGCGGCGCCCCCTCCACGCGAGGTCGTTGTGTCCAACCGGTCATAGCGTCTCGATCGTCTCGATGAGCGCATCGCGAGCCGAGAGCAAATAGTCGAGGCTCACGAGTGACGCCCACCGATCGTCATCCAGCGGTTCGACGGACCACATCCAATCACCGACAAGGTCTTCCTCCGAGAGGCCCATCCGCTCGGAGAGCAGGTGAATCTGCGTCTCGATCAGCCGCAGACGCCGCTCAAAGTAGGCCTTGCGGGCGATGGGGTTCATCCGTTCGATATCGTTACCGGCCTTGGATGCCAAGGCCGGGTAGAACCCATACTTGAACTGCTTAACGGCGCGTGCCATGACTCCTCCACCGATCACACCAGGGCGAGATGATAGCACCGGCCCCGTGAGGCGTCAATCAGAAGCAGCCGAGCTGGCAGGGAATCACCCGGAACCCCAGTGCCTCGATGACATTCGCGATCCCCAAGCGAGGGTACTTGAACTGCTCCGCGATGGCCCAGACATCGCTACAGGCAATGCGGCCGTCGACAGTCTTGGCCCGAATCGCCTCAGCAATGTCGTCGGGCACGTTGGTGGCCTTGAGGACGATCTTACTCTTGCCCTCCGCCTTGAGCCCATAACCAAACAGGCCCAGTTGGCAGCGGGTGAAACGCAGCTCGGTCTCCTCGTTGATCACCCGGGCCAGTGCGCCGGGCGTGGTCCCAAACCGCGCTGCCAAGGCATGCGCGTCAGCGCAGGCCAGCTCGCCCGCCACAGCCATCTCGTTCGCCACACGGATCATGTCCTGAGCCATGTTGTCTCCCTGTATGCGTGTGATACTCATGCCTCCTATTCTAGGCGCGAGCGACGGCGTTGGCAAGTGTACCTACCAGGGGAGGGTGACCAGAACGCGAGGAGCACGGCGCGCCCCAGAGCGTCCGCCACGGGTTGACACCCGGCGCTAAGGTTGGCGCTAACGGCTCAGCGATGTCGCCGGGTACGGCCCCTGAGCTTGCCAGATCCACCTGCGTGGACCTGCGTTCAGCCCGCGACGGTGGGCCCTGCCACTTGTCGCGGGGCCCGCCCTTGGGCTACAATCACCGCGCGGTGCGCCCCCAGGCGCTCGTCGTCATCCGGCCGATGGGCCCGTCGTGGTGCTCACGATCGCGAGGAGGCACAAATGCGTGTACTCATGCTCAGCTGGGAGTATCCGCCCAACCTGGTGGGAGGCTTGGGCCGCCACGTGGCCGAACTTGTCCCGGCGCTGGTTCAGCGGGGCATGGAGGTGCACGTCCTGACGCCGGGCGTCGACGACGCGCCCGCACGCGAGGTGGACCATGGGGCGACGATCCATCGCATCGCTCGGCCGGCGCGATCGGGCGGGTATCCCGACTTTTACACCGGCACCCGCCACACCAACGAGGCACTGTTCGTCGGGGCGCAGGCGATCATTGAGAGCGAGGGCCCCTTTGACCTCATCCACAACCACGACTGGCTGACGGCGTTTGCCGCTCGCGACCTCAAGCATCGCTATCGCCTGCCGCTGGTCGCGACGATCCACGCCACCGAGCGTGGCCGCGGCCGGGGCCACTTGAGGGGCTCTGAGGCGCAGCGCATCAACGACGCCGAGTGGGAGCTCACCTATGAGGCGTGGCGCGTCATCACCACCACGCGCTACATGGCCGAGGAGCTCGAGGACTATTTTTCGACGCCCGCGGACAAGGTGGACATCATCCCCAACGGCATCGACCCTCGGCGGTTCCAGGCCCTCGAGGGGGTGGACCTGTCAGCGTTCCGCGCGCGCTATGCCCTGGTAGAGGAAAAGCTGGTGCTCCATGTGGGCCGCATCGTCCACGAAAAGGGCGTCGAGACGCTGGTGCGCGCCATGCCGCTCGTTCTGGAGGCGGTCCCCGAGACCAAGCTCGTCATCGCCGGCAAGGGACCCGAGTGGGACCGTGTCCGGCAGCTCGTCTGGGAGATGGATCTCTCCCACAAGATCCTGCTCCCCGGCTATGTCAGCATTGAGGATCGCGATCGCCTCTACAAGGTGGCCGATTGCGCCGTGTTCCCCAGCCTGTACGAGCCCTTTGGCATCGTCGCCCTAGAGGCGATGGCGGCACGCACGCCGGTGGTGGTGAGTGAGGTGGGCGGCCTGCGCGAGGTGGTGCGTCACGCCGAGACGGGGATCACCATCTATCCCAACAACCCCGAGTCGTGCGCTTGGGGCATCATCCACACCCTCCAGCACCCCGAGTGGGCACGCATGCGTGTAGAGAACGCCTATCGCGAGGTGCTTACGGTGTACGGGTGGGACACCATCGCCGCCAGCACCATCGACGTCTATCGCCGGGTGGTGCAAGAGCGCGCGGCCACAGAGTGGTAGCGGCTCGCTGGCTCCTGAGGCGCGCTCACTCCCCACGAATGATGTCATACACCAGCGGCGGTGCGGCCACCGGTTCCTCTGACCAGGTATAGGCGACGAGCAAGCGCTTGGCCGCCTCGGATGCTTCTCGGTCGCTGCGGGCATGTACCGTAAAGAGGTGGTCCCCCGCCTGCACGCGCTGCCCCACCTTGGGTCCCAGCACGACGCCCACGGAGGGATCAATAGGCTCCCCTTTGCGCTCCCGACCAGCGCCCAGCATCACCGAGGCGAGTCCCACCTCCTCGGCATCGATCTCGGCGATGTAGCCGCTGCGGGGCGCCTCGACGGCGCGCACTACCGGGGCGGCGGGCAGGAGACCGACGTCCTCAGCCACGCGGGGGTCGCCACCCTGCGCCTGCACCCAACGGCGAAAGCGCTCCAGCGCCCTGCCATCGGCCACGAGCGCCTCGAGCTGGCGCCGCGCTGTTGCGGCGTCGTCGGCGCGCTCCCCAAGGACGAGCATCTCGGCAGCCACCGTCAGGCAGTGTGCAATGAGATCCTCCGGCCCCTCACCGCGTAGAGCGGCGATCGCCTCGGCGACCTCGAGGCCGTTGCCCACGGCCTGACCGAGGGGCTGGTTCATATCGGACAGCACCGCCGTCACCCGGCGCCCCACCTGTTGGCCAATGGCGATCATCGCCTTGGCCAGCGCCCGCGCTTCATCCAGGGTGCGCATGAACGCACCCTTGCCCACCTTGACGTCCAGCACGATGGCATCGGCGCCGCCGGCGATCTTTTTGCTCATGATCGAGCTGGCGATGAGGGGCAGGCTCGGGACGGTGGCCGTCACGTCGCGCAGCGCATAGAGCTTGCCATCCGCAGGGACGAGGTCGCCCGTCTGCCCCGCCACCACGACGCCCACCTCCCGCGCAATGGCGAGAAACGCGCCGGTGCTGAGCGAGACGTTGAACCCGGGGATCGCCTCGAGCTTGTCCAGCGTGCCGCCAGAGAATCCGAGCCCGCGGCCCGACATTTTGGCTACCGGCAGGCCGGCCGCCGAGACGAGGGGCGCCACCACGAGGGTCGTCTTGTCGCCCACGCCGCCGGTAGAGTGCTTGTCCACTACCACCGGCCCGAGGCGGGCGAGATCCATCACCTCTCCCGAGCGCACCATCGCCATCGTCAGGGCCGCCGTCTCTGCGGCGGTCATGCCGCGCCAGAGGACGGCCATGGCCCAGGCGGCCACCTGGTAGTCGGGTATGGCGCCGCTCACCAGCCCTTGCACGAAAAAGTCAATCTCTTCGGCAGAGAGCTCTTCTCCATCGCGCTTTCTGGCAATGATATCCACTGCACGCATGGCCTACTCCCTTACAGTCCCTCTTCTGGCGCTCACTTGCGTCCACGTGATTCTATCGCCCCACCCACCGCCGGTCAACAGTCGTACCGGGGAGAAGGTGGGTCCAGGATTCGAGGCGTTCCGCCGGGTGAGCGCGATACTGCGCAACGTGGTGCCATGCAACGGCGTCATGCCGCCCTACGCTACGCTGCGGACTCACGTCCGGCGCTAGCCCTGCCAAGTCGGCCTGCGCCGATCTGAGCCCGCGCAGGCGGGCCTGGCCCCCCCAGCGCCGTCTTGCGGTAACCCAGCGGTTGGGCGCTGACCGACGTTGTGCTATAATCCCGGCGCTCCACCTGTCCACCCATGATCGACACACGCACCCACCACCTAGCGATCGGAGCGGCGATGGCACGCATCCCCGTGGCCCAACTCGTACTCAACATGACGCTCAAGAAGCAACCCTTCTTGCTGCGTGACAAGATCCTGAGCACGACGCGCGTGGGGAACACGATGCTGCGCGTCATCCTGGCCGACCGCACGGGCACCGTGGCCGGCGTGATGTTTGACGTACCCGCCCACGTGGCCGATTCGCTCGCCATCGGCAGCGGCGTCGAGGTGACGGGCAAGGTGGGCGAGTTCCGCGACCAGCTACAGGTAAGCCTCGAACGCATCGTGCCGACCGACCTCACCAACCTCGAGGAGTTCCTGCCGATGGCGCGCCGCCCCCTGGAGGAGATGCGCGCCGAGCTCGACGCCCTACTCGCCGCCATTGCCCAACCCGATCTTGCGCGCCTCCTGGATTCCATCCTGGGGGACAAGGATATCTATGACGCCTTTACCCGCGCCCCTGCCGCCAAGGTGAACCACCATGCCTGCATCGGCGGCCTGCTTGAGCACACCCTCGCCGTGGCGCGGATCGCGCTGACGGCCTGTGATCTGTACCCCGAGTTGGACAGAGACTTGGTGCTCACGGTAGCCCTGCTCCACGATCTGGGCAAGATTCACGCCTATGACCCCGTGAGCTTTCAGCTCACCGAGGAGGGCATCCTCTGGACGCATCTGTACCGGGGCGCGTCCATGGTAGAGCACGCGATCGATGCCCTCCCCGGGTTCTCACCGGAGCTCCGGCTGCGCGTCGTCCACGCCATACTCGCCCACCATGGTCGTCTCGAGCACGGCTCGCCGGTGGTGCCTAGCACCCTGGAGGCCATCGTGCTGCACTATGCCGATAACCTGGATGGAGACGCCCGCGGCGCCATCGACCATATGGCACGCGCATCGACGGATGGCGGCGCCTTTACCGACCTGAGCATGATGCACGACACGCGCATCTATCGCGGTGCGTCGGATTGGCCCGAGAGCACCGAAGCGAACGCCGCTCAGAGGCAGCCGCCACTCTTCTAGCGGCCCGCTGATGGCGAGACACACAAACAGCCGCTTCTGCTCTGAAGCGGCTGTTTTTTTCGCGGCAAGCTGGACGAGGGCTATCGTCGGCGCAGCTGGAGGCGGTTGCCGGCGCCTTGAGACGCGTGATCGCGGAGGTCATCGAGGATGCCGGCGAGATCGGCAGGCAGCTCGGCCTCGAACGCCAGTGGCGTGCGGAGCACGGGGTGCTCGAAGGATAGCCGCCAGGCGTGAAGGAATTGCCGCGGCACGTGCAGCGTCTCACGTCGCCGCCCATACACCCGATCCCCAACGACGGGGTGCCCAATGGATGCTAGATGCACCCGAATCTGGTGGGTCCGGCCCGTTACGAGCGTCACCTCTAGCAAGGCATAGGACCCAATCACCTCACGCACGACGTACTCCGTGCGAGCGAAACGCCCTCCCTCGGCGAGCACAGCCATGCGCCGCCGATGGATGGGGTCGCGCCCGATGGGCGCCTCGATCGCGCCGCGCTCCGGCGTCAGCACGCCAACCACTAGCGCGAGGTAGCCCTTGTGCACCTCACGGCGTTTGAACATCGCCTGGAGCGCGGCCTGTGCCTCGCGGTGCGCTGCCACCACCAGCAGCCCCGAAGTCTCTCGGTCGAGGCGGTGGACGATGCCGGGGCGCTGGGGGTCGAGGTCGGCGCGCACAATGTCCGGCCGGTAGGCCAACAGGGCGTTCACCAGCGTCCCCGATGCACGCCCGGCTCCCGGGTGCACGACCATGCCCGCTGGTTTATCGAGGACCAGCAGGTGCTCATCCTCATAGAGGACGTTCAGCGGCAGGGGTTCGGGCTCGAGGCGGTGGGGTTCAGGTTCGGGGAGGCGCAGCGACACCGCATCGCCAGCGACCGGGCGATAGCTGGGCCGTGTAGGGCGGCCGTTGACGAGCACCGCCCCCTCATCGATCAAACGCTGCACGGCCGAGCGCGTGAGAGAGGGGAAGCGCTCGGCCAGGTACCGGTCGATGCGCCCCTGGGGCTCTTCGACGGTGAGTTCGAGCAACGGCATCACAGGCTCCCGCTGGCTGTCAGGCCGGCGCCCCGGTCTCAGCCTGATTCGCCATCGGCGCACGGCTCCGGGATGGCTCCCTCGGCCCTCTGGGTAGAGGGCTCGACAAAGAGGGCATAGTACGCCAGCAGGATGGTGCCCACGACGATGGCGCTGTCGGCGACGTTAAAGATGGGCCATACGCGCACATCGATGAAATCCGTCACATACCCGCGGGCGAGACGGTCGATGAGGTTCCCCGTAGCGCCCCCGAGCTGCAGGCCAAAGGCCAAGCGCAGCAGCCACGACGTCCCGGCGAGTTGCCGAAAGTAAAAGATGATGGCCGCAATGACGACCAGCGACACGATGCGGAATACGCCTCCGAGGTGGGGCAAGATCCCAAAGGCGGCCCCGGTGTTGCGCACATGGGTGAGGGTGACAAAGCGATCGAGCCAAGCGATCGGCATCCAGGAGACGTTGAGCGGCAGGTTCGCACGAACCAGCGCCTTGGTGTACTGATCGAGCACAGCGATAACGAGCGCGATGGCAAAGAGTACTGCACCACGCCAATCGACATGTCTCTTCACGGGCAGACTCCGGTGCTGAATGGCCGTGACCTTAGCGCGCGTCCATCTCTTCCTGACAGGCGAGGCAGAGGGTAGCCATGGGCATGGCGCGCAGCCGTGCCGCGTCGATCGCGTTGCCGCATCGGCGGCACACGCCGTAGGTGCCGTCATCGATGCGCGCCAGGGCATCCTCCACCTCGGCGAGCATACGTTGTTGGGCGCGATGCATGCCCACGTTCCTGGCTTGCTCAAAGACGATGGTTGCGTCGTCAGCCATGTGGTTCCCCAGCCCAGCGCGCTCCTCGTCCGTGCCGAGCTCCTCCACGCGCTCGAGCTCCCTGCGCAAGCGATCCCGCTCTACCTCAAGGTACGCCTTGAGGTCCGCAATGCGTTTCGACTTGGCCTTCACTTCCATCGCTTTTCTCTCCAGTCAGCCGAGACTGCTCTGCTATATGTATTGTAGCGGAAGCCCCCCAAAAGGCAATCAGCGCCAGGGTGTTCGCCCCAGGGCTCTGCCCATCGGCGCGTTGCAGGTTCTCACCAGCACCAAGAGCCCTGGTGTTCGCCCGTGTTTTGAGGCGCTCCTCTGGACAGGTATAATCAAGTGTCCGGTTTTGTCGACCCTATGCCCACACAGAAGGCAGTCAGCGATGCTCAAGACGCACACCTGTGGCCAGCTGCGAGCGAGCGATGTCGGCTCGCAGGTCACCCTGGCCGGATGGGTACACCGACGGCGCGACCATGGCAACCTCGTGTTCATCGACCTGCGCGACCGTTGGGGCATCACCCAGGTCGTGGTGAACCCACAAGAATCGAGCCCAGCGTACGAGGCCGCCACCGCGCTGCGCAACGAGTTCGTCGTACGCGTGCGCGGCACGGTACGTCAGAGGCCGGAGGGCCTGGAAAACCCCAAGATGTCCACCGGCGAGATCGAAGTCGTCGCCCACGAGGTCGAGATCCTCAATGAGGCCAAGACGCCCATCTTTTACGTCAATGAGGATACCGAGGTAGACGAGGCGCTCCGCTTGCGCTACCGCTACCTCGACCTCCGCCGTGAGCGCATGCAGCGCAACATGATCCTGCGACACGAGGTGGTGCGCTTTATCCGCGAGTTCCTCTCCGCGCGCGATTTCGTCGAAATCGAGACGCCCATCCTCATCAAGAGCACGCCCGAGGGGGCGCGGGATTACGTCGTACCGAGCCGGCTGCATCCCGGGTGCTTCTATGCGCTGCCTCAGTCACCCCAGCAGCTCAAGCAGTTGCTCATGGTGTCCGGGTTCGAGCGCTACTTTCAGATCGCGCGCTGCTTCCGCGATGAGGACCAGCGCGCCGACCGCCAACCCGAGTTCACCCAGTTGGACGTCGAGATGTCGTTCGTGGACCGCGACGACGTCATGGCGCTCACGGAGGAGCTCTTTGCGGCGTTGGTCCCGGCCGTCTCGACCAAGCGCGTGCTCCATTCACCCTTCCCCCGCTTTACCTACGCCGAGGCGATGGAGCGCTACGGCAGCGACAAGCCCGATATCCGCTTCGGGATGACGCTCATCGACCTGTCCGCCGTGTTGCGCGAGACCGAGTTCCGCGTCTTTGCGAACGCCCTCGCGGCGGGTGGCCAGGTCAAGGCGATCGTGGCGCCGGGGTGCGCCGACTATACGCGGCGCCAGCTCGACGAGCTCACCGAGCAAGCGAAGGGGCACGGCGCCAAGGGGCTGGCGTGGATCGCCCTGCGCGCGGGCGAGACGCGCTCATCGTTCGGCAAGTACGTCAGTGACGCCGAGATGGGGGCCATCCTCGAGCGGACGGGCGCCCAAGAGGGGGATTTGGTGCTCCTCGTCGCCGATGCGCGCGACGCGGTGGCCGAGACCCTGGGGCAGCTGCGCCTGACCCTTGGGAGGCGCCTCGACCTGCTGGATGATGACGTGCTGGGGTTCGCTTGGATTACCGACTTTCCGCTCTTGGAGTGGGATGCGGAAGAGGGGCGTTACTCGGCCGTTCATCACCCCTTTACGGCAGCCCTCGATGAGGACCTCCCGTTTCTGGAGACGGACCCTGGCAGGGTACGCGCCAAGGCGTACGATATCGTGGCCAACGGCTATGAGGTCGGTGGCGGCAGCATCCGCATCCATCGCCGCGAGGTGCAGAACCGCATGTTCCGCGCCATCGGCCTCTCGGATGAGGAGGCCCAGGCCCAGTTCGGCCACCTCCTCGAGGCTTTCGAGTTCGGCGCGCCGCCCCACGGCGGCATCGCCCCGGGCATCGACCGCCTGGTGATGCTGTTGGCGGGAGAGCCCAACATCCGTGAGGTGATGGCCTTCCCCAAGTCGCAAAGCGCGGTGGACCTAATGACGCAAGCGCCGTCGTCCATCTCGGAGCGGCAGCTGCGCGAGCTGCACATCAAGCTCGACCTGTAGCCAACGCCCCCAGCGCTGGGAAAAGAAAACGGGCCGCTCCCGCGGCCCGTTTTGGGTCTCAAGGGTAACCCCTGCCATGCCGTGTCCTCGTGGTCTTGAACCTGCTTACGCAGGTGGGCGCCTACCAGTGACCCAGAGGACCTCCGCAGAAGCCCTGCAGAGCCACTCATCCGGAAATCGGCTCCCTCAACCAATGTGTTGGCTCAAAACAATCGAGAGATCACGCACACCGCAGGGATTACACCTCCCAGTCTACCATACTTTCGCCGAAAGGCAAATGCCTTGGGCACATTCATGCGACCTCAGGCCCGCTGCGTTCCCAGGTAGGCGCGCAGTTGGCTGAGCCGCTCCTGGCGCTCAGGCATCGCCTCCGCGCGTTGCGTCGCCACCATCTGCACGAGGGCATCCATCATGGTGGCAATGACCGCTACTGGTGGCGCTTGGAGCTCGTTCGTCGGGCAGCAGAGGGCCAGCTCGGCCGATTGTGCCGCCGGTGCGACGGGCGACCAGGCCAGCGCCAGCGTACGGGCGCCGCGCTCGCATGCGTACTGCAGTGCGTTGGCGACCGGCCAGCTCTCGCCGATCACCGAGATCCCCACGACCACCCACCCCGGCGCCGCCTCCTCCAGCGCTACGGCCAGGCCCAACGGATCCGCCGGCGGGTTCTCTGCCGGAACGCCCAACGTGCGCAGCGATGCGGACATTACGCCGGCGAGCGCCCCCGAGATCCCTTCCCCCACGACGACAATGCGCTCGGCGTTGCACAGCAGGCCAGTGACCGCACGCGCTACCTCGGGCGTGATGCGCCCCACAGCGCGCTGCAGTGTGTCCAGCTCGGTATCGAGCGCCGCCAGGAACGCTTCGTCACCGTTCGTACTCGCCTCTTCCTGACTCCGCGCCCGCAGCTCGCCCTGCACCAGCTCTTGGATGTCGTGCACCAGCTCGGGATAGCCAGGGTAGCCCAGGCGCTGCGCAAAGCGGATGACCGTGGCCTCGTTCACCAACAGCGTACGCGCCAGGCGCGACGCCGTCATGAACGCCGCCTCTTGGTACGACACGGCAATATAGTCCGCCAGGCGCTTTTGGCTCTTGGTGAGCTTGGGGTAGATCTGCCGGATCTTTTCGAGGACCATGTGGCCTTGCTCCTCGCGACCGTGCCAGTACGACGAGCGCTCGGTGTATGAAGTAACGAATTAGTCTACACGAGGCATGGAATCAGTGTGCAATATACCGATCAATGCGATTGTAGCAATGCCAACAGTAATTGTCAAGAATGCCGGGGCGACACTGTCCTGCCTTGACAGCGGCGGCACCCCTATGCTATCGTCACCAGAGATTGCATGAGAAAGGGTGCCAGGTAGTGAGGATCGACAGGGTCGCTGAGGATATTCACGTCTTTATTAGCGGCATCTATGCACAGGTGACCGCGACAGTGCTCACAACTCCCGCCGGGGCCATCGTGGTCGACACACTCCCACTACCGATCGAGTCCCGCGAGATCGTCTCCTTTATCGAAGACCAGTTGGGCCCCAACAGCGTGCGCTATGTGGTGTACACCCACCACCATGCCGATCACGTCTATGGCGCCTACCTGTTCCCCGAGGCCGAGGTCATCGCCCACGATCGGTGTCGACGGATCTTGGCAACCGCCGGCCAGGCGAGCCTGCAGCGCGCTCGACGCGAGACCCCCGCCCTAGCCGAGGTATCGCTGCGCCTGCCTGACATCACGTTTGATGAGGAGATGAGCCTCCACCTGGCGCATCGCAGCCTGAACCTGTTCCATACACCCGGCATCTCGCCGGATGGCATCAGCGTGATGGTCGCTGACGAGAAGGTGCTCATCGCCGGCGACACCGTAATGCCGATCCCCCACATCGTCCGCGGCGACTATGAACAGCTCATCGAGACCTTTGAGCGCATCAAGGCACTGCAGCCTAACTTTGTCGTGCAGGGCCATGGGGATGTGCTCCTCAAGGGAGAGGTCAACGAATCGATCGATTCGAGCATCGCCTACTTGCATGCGATTGTGGAACGCGTCCAAGACCTGGTCCGCCAGGGGGCACCACCCAAAAAGCTCAAGGAGATCGATATCGAGGAGTGCGGCAAGTCGCGCATCCCGCTGGATGGGCTGGTAAGCCGCCTACACCTGGATAATCTCGTGGCACTGTACCGCACCTTCCGCCAGAGCTAGGCTTCGGCTGGAGCCGAGCCGCCGACGTCGGCTGTCGTCTCCTCCTCCTCTGCCTCAACGTGCACCCACCCATGCCGCACGAGCTCGGCCGCGATCTCGTCTCGCTCCGCGCTCCGGTCGGCGTTCCGCCGCACACACTCTTCCCAGAGTGCCCGGGGATTCTGCTGGCCAAAGATCGGCGCCGAGCAGAGCGCCTCCCACACCAGTTCGAGATCGCAGAGCATGGCCCCCAGCGCGTAGGACACGACCAACCCCCGCTCCAGGGCGTCGGTAAGGGGCCCCTGCACTTGCTCGTACTCGGCGAGAAAGGCGTCCACCTGCGCCAGCACCTCCTCAGTGAAGCTGAATGAACCGTCAGTGTTCAGCATGCTTTCTCTCCTCGATGAGCGGACGACGTTCACACTACCACAGCCTCGCGGTGGCCACGTGGCAGGCCCCCCACCACTGCCCCTCTCTCCGACGCCAGTTCCCCGGCCCTCGTACCCCTGCCCCCTCACGGTGCGGCGCCATTGTAGCCGCTGCGCGCCAGGGGCACAAGGTAGCACCCCCATGGCTAGGGGTATCTGCTCCCCACACCGCAACCCATAGTACCAATTTGCCAAAATCGTCCCGTTATGTCACGAAAACGATTGACACCCTCCTGCCGCTATGGTATAGTGGCGCAAGTTGTGGCTCGCCCGTCCAAACATCCCACCCTCAACGTCGTCGGACGTGAGAGCCCAACTCGTGTGTGGGGGGACCAGGGTCGGAGGTTGCACCTCCGTGCCCCACCGTCCAAAGCATACCCTTCATCGCACCCTCATCCCAGTTCTGGCCATCGTGGCACCGCAACACACTGTTCGCCAGAACCGTCGCGTCGAGAGCTGAACAGCGATCGCGTGAGGCGCGCGGCCAAGCACATCATCAGCCGTCGTAGCTCCACTGTCGCTCATCACACTCTCATGCCAGCACATCACACGCTCATCGCCGCATAGCATCGTGCCACGTCGTCGCACATAGCTGCTTCATCGAGCACATCGCGAGAGACCGTGCGCCTTGTTGTTGCCCGGTAACCCGACAACGCCGCTTGACATCCATCTCCGGTCAACAGCAACGAATGCCGTCGACGGTAGGGTCCGGCTGAGCCGCGTGCTCATCATCACAGCCAACGACCTCTACCGCCGGAGAGGATGCACCGAGACCCTGGGCCCCGCAAAGACCTCTTTCAGCCCCGCCGAGTTCCCTCGGGCTGTTTTCTGTCGAGCGCTTGCCGCGGGTGGATCTACACCCGACGACGCCCCTCCAGCAGCCGCAAGGCGTTCTCACGCAGCACGGCGCGCCGGGCCTCCTCACTAATGTGCGCCATCACCACACAGCCAATGGCATAGTGGGGATCGAACCAGGGAAGGTCGCACCCAAAGACGATCTTGTGCGCGCCCACCGTCTCGACCATGCTCTCGATGAGCCCTCGCACCGCGTAGGCGGCTGTCAGCTCGAGGTAGACGTTGGGGCACTCGCGCGCGACCGCCATGCACTCCTCAAACTGCCCGTGCCCCGAATGTCCCGCCAGGAACGTCACCTCTGGATAGCGGCGCGCCACCTCGGCCAGCAGCTCGGGACGGTCATACGCCGATCCGCCCCACGTATGCGTGAGCACGATGAGCCGCCGCGCGGCGGCAAACGCGAAGGCCGGCCGGTAGGCGTCCCCCGTGAGGGGATATCGATGAAACGTCGGATGGAGCTTGAGCCCCACATAGGTGGGATGGTTCCCATACTCCTCGAGTTCCCGGCGCCCCAACACGGGGTAGTTCGGATTGTAGGTCAGGTAGGCGTACCAGCGCCCCGCATGGCGCTCGGTAATGGCCGTGATCTCGGCGTTGCCGCGCACCATATCGGCGAGCGCAGTATGGCCGCTGGACACCATCAGCTCCACACCGCAGCGCTCCATGGTGGCGAGCATCTGCTCGGGGCTGTCGTTCACCATGGCGATGCCCCCAAACGGCCCATAGTGCGCGTGCATGTCCACCACGCCACAATCGGCGCACCTGCCCGTCTCGAGGTACTCGCGTGCGATGGCCGAATCGATCATGGCAGATCCACCTCCGCCAGCAGGCGCCTGAGGTTGCCCCCGGCGATGGCACGTCGGGCATCGTCGTCAATCTCGGCGCGCGCCACCATCAGCCGTGGTCCTCCCATGGCGTTGTGCGGAAAGTTGCTGCCGTAGAGCAGGCGCTCCGGCCCATACCGGCCCACCAACTCCCGCAGTCCGCAGTCCAACTCGTAGCGCGAGATGTCGAGGTGGAACCGAGGATACTGCTCGAGAAAGGGGCGGAAGTAGCGGTCCTCTCCCCAGGGGCCGTGCGCCGCCACCACCAGCGTCAGCTCGGGGTACTCGTGCAGCAAGCGATCCACGAGGGTCCAGGTATCGGGCGGCCGTGGGCCGCCCGCATGGCGTGGCAAGAACAGGGGAATGCGCCGCGCGCTCACCTCGCCGAGAAAAGTGCCAAAGGTTGGGCGATCGAGAAGGTAACGGTGCTCCTCGGGAAACGCCCACAGGGCCCGCACGTTGGCAGCGGTCATGGAGGCCAGGAACGTGGCCGCATCGCCGAGCTCACCCGTCTGCGGCGGCAGAATCGCCCAGCTGCCGACGAGGCGCTCGAAGCCGGCGATCGCCTCCGCCAACGCCTGGTTGCCCACCACCGGCGATTGCTCGCGCATGAGCGTGTGGTGCACCAGAGCCGCGTCGACGCCAACCCAATCCATCTCGGCGAGGAGCTCATCCGCCGTCCCACACGGCCGATAGACGCCGGCGGCCGGGTAGCCAAGGCTGACGTTACAGTCAAAGTACGCGATTCCGGGCATGCCACTCCTTTGTGACGTGTCGCAAGTGACGCCGCCTATGATGCGTCCCGTCTCCGCCGACGCTGCGCGGCCACCCGCGCAATCTGTCGCCGCTTTTGGATAAAGGCCCCACCGAGCAGGACCGCCATGGCGACAAGTACCACCCGCCCAAAGGTGCCCTGAAAGTCACTCCCCAGCAGCCAGGCGTGTATGGCGCCAAAGCCAAAGGCCACATAGTTCAGCATGTGGATGGTGCGCCAGCTCTTGGGCAGTCGCCTCCGCACCGCCGCCAATCCCACAAGAGCCGCGACGCCCAGCAGGTACCACGCAGGCCGGCCACCATTGATAAAGAACCCGGCCCACGAGCGAACATCGGGCACGAACACCGCCAGCGAGCCCCTCCGCAGGGCGACACCCAGAGGATGCGCCGTCAGCAGGATCAACGAGGTAACGACCACATAGTGGTGCAGCCTGATGAACGGCGTGCCGAAAAAGCGCGTGAGGTCCCGCATAAACACCGATGAGAGGGCCGCGAAAAAGACACCGACGAGACCGAGCATCGCTGCCGCGCGAATCGCCAGGTCAAGCGGGCCACCCCCCGGCCCCAACGCGATGACGATCGCGACGATGAGCACCAGGCCGGCCCCCAGCGTCGCCAGATACCAGATCCTCCCGGACTTGGCCATGGCTCCTCCTGCCTGAGATCGGACTCGGCGTCCCCACCTCCGGTGGGGCGCGGCGGATGCAGCCGGGCGATCACGGCCCCGAAGCGACGCTAGGGTAGAGTGAGGATCTCGGGCTCGCCGTCCGTCACGGCCACGGTATGCTCGAAATGGGCGCATAGGCTGCCGTCAGCCGTTGCCACCGTCCAGTGGTCGGCGCGGACCACCAGATCGGGCGCCCCAGCGGTAACCATCGGCTCCAGGGCAAAGGTCATCCCGGGGCGCAAGGGCACGCCGCGGTTGCGCTTGCCCCAGTTGGGGATAGAGGGGTCCTCGTGCATGTCACGGCCCACGCCGTGGCCGGTGTACTCGCGCACCACGTTGAACCCCTGCCCCTCCACCCATTCCTGGATGGTGGCCGAGATATCCCCCAAGCGGTTACCCACACGACAGACCTCGATGGCCCGGCGCAGCGCCTCCTCCGTCACCTCGAGCAGGCGTCGCGCCTCGGCGCTGATGCGCCCCACGGGCACGGTGATGGCCGAATCGCCAACAAAGCCCTCATACACCGTGCCGCAGTCGATACTGAGGATGTCGCCCTCCTTCAGGCGACGCCTGCTGGGGATACCGTGGACCAGCTCGTCGTTGATGCTCGCATTGATGGCCGCCGGATAGCTGGCATCGACAAGGAGAGGGTTCGGGTTCGGATAGTTGAGGAAGGCGGGGGTGGCGCCGGCCGCGCGTAGCATGTCGCGCGCCATACGATCCAACGCTCGCGTCGTGATCCCCGGGCGCACGGCACGCGCGAGCGCCTCGAGAATGCGGCCATTGGTGCGCCCCGCCTGGCGCATCAATGCAATCTCTTGATCGGATTTGATGATTATTGCCACACGCACTCCTCCCACGGCAGGCAAGCCTGCGAGCGCTAGTATAACCAAACGCACACCACCGGGCAAGGCCACCTCCGCTGGCCCTCGTCCGTACGCCCTCCATGTACAGACGAACCGCAGGGCTCGGCGCCGTGAACGGCCAGCGTCGCGCGGCACAGTACGATCCACCCGGACTCCGCGTACGCGGCGACTGGACACGAATGCCCCCCTTGGCTAAGATGGCCGTCAACGCTAGGGGATCCTGGGCGCTCCGTCTCGAGGGTATCGTCTCGTGGGGCGCAATCCGTCGGTAGCGTCTTTCAGACCCGCCACGGCCAGGGCGCCGCAGCGTCCTGAGGGGTATCGACATCGACATCCTGGCGCGCGGCACGCCCGAGGAGGTGCGCCGCATCGGTAGTGCGCCGCATCGGTAGTGCGCCGCATCGGTAGTGCGCCGCGTCGAACGAGCGCATCATCCGCGCCGGCGCCATGCCGGCGGGCCGGGGACCTCGATCCCCAGCGATGCGCCAGGGGCAACGATCTATCCATGCACGACGAGGCTCAGCGCGGAGCCTCGATTGCCTACTGAAGGAGGAATGACTCGTGAAGGGAGTCGTGTTAGCCGGAGGGTTGGGATCCAGGCTCTACCCGCTCACCTACGCAACGAACAAGCACCTGCTGCCCGTGTACGACCAGCCGATGATCTTTTACCCCATCCGCACGCTTGTGCAGGCGGGGATTACTGAGGTGATCGTGGTGACGGGCGGACCCCACGCGGGCGACTTTATCCGCGTTCTCAAGAACGGTAAAGAGCTGGGGCTCACGCATCTCGAATACGCCTACCAGGAGCACGAGGGGGGCATCGCCGAGGCGCTGAGCCTCTGCGAGGATTTCGGCGATGGCGGGGACATCGCCGTGATCCTGGGCGACAACACCACCGACGCCGATATCTCGGAGGCGGTCCAGAGCTTTGACGGGGGCGCCATGGTGTTCCTGCGCGAGGTGCCGGATCCCGAGCGCTTTGGCGTGCCCGTCTTTGATCCCAACGACCCGAGCAAGATCATCGCCATCGAGGAAAAACCGGCAGAGCCCTCGAGCATGTACGCCGTCACCGGGCTCTACCTGTACGACAACAAGGTGTTCGAGTACATCCGTCGCACCAAGCCCTCGGGGCGCGGCGAGCTCGAGATCACCGATGTGAATAACATGTACATCAAGGCCGGGGCACTGCGCTGGTCTCGCCTCGACGGCTTTTGGTCGGACGCCGGCACCTTTGAGAGCCTCTTCCGCAGCAGCGCCTACTGGGCCCAGCGCGTCACGGGCCGCGCCTGCGAGGATTTCACGCGCTTCTTTCGGCCCGACGCCTAGGCCGTGTCTCAATAACGCGCCCAACGTCGTAACGATGTCGTCCCGAGCATAAGCGAGGGGCCTTGACGCCCACCGCCAAGGTTTCTCGCCATGGTCAGAACGACGCTGTGGCCCTTTTTCGAAACACTACCTAGCGCCGACGGCGCCCGCGGGGCATCCACAGAGCCGCGCATCGGCGGCCCGTGAGCGACAGGGCGCGCAAGGCGAGCAGCCATGCCCCCAGGACCATCAGCAGGCGCACACGATTCAAGTGACCCCACCGGCGCGCCGTGGCCACCACGTGCAGCGCGGTGGGGTCGGTAGCGCTCTGTAGCCGGACCATCGTCGGGATAAAGAACGTGAACGTGAAGAGCCGCTCTGCGGCGACCACAACCGCCGCGGCGAGCCACCAGTGGCTCACGGCATCTCGCCGTCTGCCCGCGACGAACAGGCTGATCGCGGTGAGCAGCGTGAGTGGTCCGGTCGTCACATAGGCCCAGAACCTCCGGCCCGTATCGGAGCGACGCGCGGCTTCGGCGTCCCAACGCGGGCCAGCCGCCGTCCGTGCGAGCCATCGGGGGAACTCGATGCGGGCCTCAAACAGCCCAGCGCCAAAGGCGGTGCCGAGCACCAGGGCAAACAGCAACAGCACGATCGCAGCACCGTGCTCGAGCATACCCCTCCTCACGACAGAAGCGCACCAGTCACCAGTCGGATGGGCTGCGTCGCCTTTGGCGCTCGAGTGCGCCGCGGGGCGTCGCGCCCCGCGGTCACCGCGTGGCGAGAGCCTCCTCCAGCTTGTCCAACGACTCGTTCATGCCGGCCTCGGAGAGGTCGCGCTGCTCGCCCACCTCCCAGTTGTGCTCAGTCACGGTCAGTTCGGTCCGATCTCCGACGCGCCGAAAGGTCACGGTGGTGCGCATCTCCTTCGGGATATCAGCAGGCAGACCCGTCTCCATCGGATCGATCACGTTGCCGTCCGCATCCGCCAGGCTCTGGCCGAACTCGAGTAGCTCCAGCGGCACGATACGCTTGTAGACGCCGGTAAGGTAATAGTTCTGGCCGCCCTGGTCCTCTGGAGCCCGCATGTGGAACAGGTACGTGCCGCCCACACGAAGATCGATCGTGCACGTGTGCGAGGTAAAGCCCTTGGGCCCCCACCAGCGCTTCACCTGCTCGCAGTCGGTCCACGCCTTCCAGACGTCCTCGATCGGTGCATCGATGACGCGGGTCAGGACGAGGTCCTTGGTTCGCACTCTGACGTTCATCTCTGCTCCTCCTTCACGGGAAGGTGCCTCTCTGGGCGCGGTGCCAGCCGCTACCACGCGCGGTGCTTGCCTGGTAGCGCCGGCGACGGGCTCTAGAGATGCCGTGAGCCGCCGCATACTCTGGGCAAGGTAGGCTCCTTCTCGCCAGCCAGCAGCGCAGCCATCGTGTCCAAGCACTGCTGTGCATCAAGCCGCGACAGCTCTTGCTCACCGACGGCTCCGTCGTACACTGTTGCCGTCACCTCCGCTCTCCCCTCGCCGAGATCGCACAAACCACGCGCATGCGCACCTCGGCTGGCATGCCGCCGGACGATCCAGCCGCCACGGGTCCGATGCTGTCCAACTCTTGCCAACACCCCTACACACCCGAGAGCCGATCCCCGTCCCGTGCATCCACCGTGCGCTGCGCTCAAGCCGTGTACAAGAAATGCACCCGACGTCGAAACGATGTCGCCCGCGCGTAGGCGAGCGGCCTTGACGCCCGTTGACAAGGTTTCTCGCCACGCTCAGAACGACGCTGTCGCCCTTTTTCTAAACACCACCTAGTAGCGCATGATCGCCGCCACCTCGCCGCCACCTCGCCGCCACCGGGCACCTCCGCCGGGTCAACGGCATACACGGCGCCGCCATGCAGGTACGTCTCGATGGCCGCCAGATCGAGCAGGTCGTCATCGCCGACCTGTTCCTCGTCGTGGAGCTCCACCTCATAGCTGGAAGGGTCAAACCGTCCCCAGCGATGGAGATCGTCGGCCACAAAGAGCGTGTCGATGCGCTGCGCGTGGGCTGCCCGGACCACCTCGACCACATCGGCCGAGGCGAGTCCACTCCCCTCGCCGTACAGCTTGAGGAAGCGCTCCTCCGCCTCGTGTCGCTCCTGCTGAAAGAGGGGCGCCACGATCTCCCACGCCCGCGCGTGTAGCTCGTGGGCGCGCAGCTCCTCCGGGTTGCCCGTCACCCCGCGTTCCAGGACGTGCCGATAGTCGCTGACCTCGAGGTAGATGGGGATGAGGTACTCCACCGCCGCCAAGACCACGGGCGCTCGTTCATCTGCCAGCATCTCTTGGAGGCCGGCGTTCACCTTGTGGAAGTAGCGGCGGATCGCATCCTTGGCGCCCGTGGCGTTGGCTGCGCCGTGCCCGTGGAACATCGCCGGCCGGCGAGACCCCATCGGCGTCATAGTGCTGCTGTGCCACTGCAGGTACCGCGACGGCTCGTCGTATTTGAGCGCCTCCGCGAGGCTCGGGGGTACGCTCTCCAGCTCTACCTGTTCGATCTCATAGCGGGTGCCGTACAGCATTCGCACCTCATTCTGGCTCAGCGCCAGGATGTAGTAGTGGCCATCGCCGGTAAGCAACGGCAGGAGGTGCTTCAGGTGATAGCGATCGGACACCTTGACCTCAGCGTGGAGGTCGAACGGCAGGCGATAGAGACGGAAGGCGTCTGCCGTCCGGAACAGCGCCAGGCCATTCCCGGACTCTTCCCAAAAGCTCTCCGAGATGGTCAGCTCGCGCATCGGTTCGAGGAGGGAGCGCACCGCAGGCGCTCGCAGACCCCAGGCGACGAGCCGCTCCTCGGCCTCGTTCAGCAGGTTCTTGAGCCGAATCGGATCCTGCTGCACGAGATCACTCGCCGGATGGGTCGGCATGGTGATGGTCACCGCTGGATCTCCACGTTCCTCGATGAGCGTCTGCAGGTCGGCTCTCGTCGGTATGTTCACAGCTGTCCTCCCATTGGTCCCCGGCGCGTTCGGCGCGCTAGAGATCCTCGCGCTCCCAAGGCCTGCCCAGCTTGATGCGCTTTTCGCGCACCTGGCGCTCAATGGCACGCAGTGCCCCCTTGAGCGCCCCCCGCGCCGATTCGGCCTGTTCCGTCGCCGCAATGTTGTCCGGCCGCACGTAGGCGACCACCCGCGCCCGGAAGCGGTGCGGCGTTTCGGCCCGCTCCATGCGCTCGATAACCACACTGGCGCCGATCATGTCGTCGCGCTTGTCAGCCAGTGCGCCCAGGCGACGCTCCGCCTCTTCACGCAGGTCAGCCTCGTCCGGAGAGCCCTCCGCACGGAACTCCACGTAAAACTCGGTAGCCACCATGCCCTCCCTTGCAGGCCGCGCGCTAGGCCATGTTTCAGAAACGCACCCGACGTAGTAACGCTGTCGCCCCGAGTGTAAGCAAGGGGCCTTGATGCCCATCGGCGAGGTTTCTCGCCACGTTCAGAACGACGCTGTGGCCCTTTCTCCAAACACTACCTAGCGGCGCAGCCGCGCCATCCAGCCGCGGAGGCCCGCCGACCGTGTCGCCCTGCTGGCCTCTCGCGCGCGCACAACCATCCAGGCGGCCGTAGAGACCGTCGCCATTCCCCCGGCCAGCCAACTGGCCCAGTAATCGAGGGGGCCCGGGAGACCTCGGTGCGCGCCGGCCTGGCGGCGGCGTCTGTCAACCTCTTGGACGAACGCCTGAGCCGCATCGGGGTTGTCGACGCGGTTCCAGGTCATGGTCACGGGTAACAGGCGTAACCCCCCGAGCCGCACCCACGCCGAGACGCTCAGCCCCTCGTCCTTGGTACGCACCATCAGGTCGCTCACGCGAAAGTCCTGGTGCAGCAACCGTTCCATCGCCGATATGCCCGCTGGCATCATCCAGGGCATCATGCGTCGGAACCGACCGAAGGTGCCCTGGCGCCCCCCCATGCGCTCCGCCATGAGGTAGTACCCCGGCGCCGCGGCGGGCTCGATGGAAACACGATGCCCGTGCAGCGTCAAGATCGCCGCGCGCCTCGGATCGTCCGCGCTACGCGCGATATAGGTGTACGTGCTCGCCATCTCGAGACTCCTCTCCCTCTGCTAGCCCTCGTGATCACCGCGATCACTGCCCGACCTCGGCACGTGCCGTCTCGAGCATCGCCATCAGCCGCATCGCGTCGTGCGGCGCGTGTCCAAAGGGATCGTTGTTGAAATAGACGTACACATCGACGCCGCGCGCGCTCCAGTCGCCGATGGCGCTCGCCCACGCCGCCAGTTCTCGGTCGCCATAGGGTCGCTCCATGGCGCCGGCGGGGCCGTGCATGCGCAGGTAGATGAAATCCGCCGTCCGCACCAGCGCCGTCCGCTCTCCGAAGCGATCGTACCAGCAGAGTGCCGCGCCATGCTCCGCCAGCAACGCATAGACTTCTGTCGCGAACCAGGACGGATCGCGGAACTCGAAGGCATAGCGTCGGCCGGGTGGCAGATCGGCGAGCAGGGCCGCCAACCGCTCGGTGTTGCGGTGCCAGCGAGGTGGCAGCTGGAACAGGATCGGCCCCAGCGTGTGCCCGAGCGGCGCCAAGCGCTCGCACAGCAACGTCATCGGTTGCTGAGGGTCCTTGAGCTTTTTCATGTGCGTCAGATAGCGACTCGCCTTCACGGCAAAGGTAAAATCCTCCTCAACGGCACTGCGCCAGGCGGCCACTGCTGCGGCGTCCGGCAGATGGTAGAAGGTATAGTTCACCTCTACCGTGTGAAAGTGTTTGCCATAGTAGGCCAGCATGGCATCGGGCGACAGCTCAGGAGGGTAGAACGTGCCCAGCCAGTGGCGGTAGTGCCACCCCGTCGTCCCGATGCGGACGCTGCCCCCTCCCACGCGGCCAGCGCCCTCGACACTACCCGGCAACGGGCACGCGCTCCTGGCCGATCACCACGTTCTGCGGGCGCCCCTCGAAAAAGCGGACGATGTTTTCCACCGATGTCTCGAGGATGCGCTGCACTGCCTCTCGGGTGTAAAAGGCGCTGTGCGGCGTAATGATCACGTTGCGCAGCCGCAACAGGATATGATCCGCCAGCAGCGCCTGTAGGTCGTGCCCCTCGCGAAACACCGAGCGCAGCAGCTCAGCCTCCTCCCGGATGGTCGGCTCCTCGGGGAGCACGTCGAGCCCCGCCGCTGCCACCTTGCCCTCACCGATGGCGTTCACCAGTGCCCGCGTGTCGACGAGGCGCCCCCGCGAGGTGTTGATCAGCACGACACCGTCCTTCATCTTGGCGAACGCCTCGGCGTCGATCATGTGGTACGTGCTGGGGGTAATAGGCACGTGCAGCGTCACCACATCCGAAACGGCCAGCAGCTCGTCCATCGTGACGTAGCGAAAGCCCAGGTCGCGGGCCGCCTCCTCGTTGTGGCGCACGTCAAACGCGACCACCTCCATGCCGAAGCCGTTGGCGATCTCGATGACGCACAAGCCGATGCTGCCGGTGCCGACGACACCCAGCACCTTGCCGCGCAGATCAAACCCTTGCAGCCCGATCAACGAGAACTCGCCCCGGCGCGTGCGATCCACCGCTTCGACCAGCCGGTGACTGATACCCAGGAGCAGGCCAAAGACGTGCTCCGCCACCGTCGTATCCCCATAGGTGGGCACGTTGGAAACGATGATGCCGCGCTCTCGGCAGTAGTCGGCATCGATGTGGTCGTACCCGGTGGAACGCGTGGCAATCAGCTTGAGCCGCCCGAGCTGCTCCAGCACGGCACGACTCAGGTTCGAATAGATGAACGTCGAGACCACTTCGGCATCGGCGTAGCGCTTGGCGTTCTCCGCGCTCAGTGGCTCGTTCAGGAAGGTGATATCGTGCT
This sequence comes from Chloroflexota bacterium, assembly GCA_012841405.1. Lineage (GTDB taxonomy): Bacteria > Chloroflexota > Anaerolineae > UBA1429 > UBA1429 > DUUT01. The sequence continues at coordinate 9,781 of DUUT01000196.1, read as the reverse complement.
CCGCCTGCAAAGGCTGGAAGGCCTCGCGCTCCCAGTCCTCAACCTCAAACACTGCGATCCTCACGCTACGTATCCTTTCTGTGGGCTGTGGATCAGTGGGGGGATGGCCCAGGCACCGCCAGCATGATGGGAGCACTGCTCCTCGCGCGGCAGCTCGTCCCTCGCGCCGACGGCTTGGGCGCTGGTGGGCAGGCCCCCGGAAACGTGCGCCACCGTCCCATCGCTCACGACGTCGTCTCCCTCAGTACCGCCGCCTGTCCTTCGGCACCACCACCCGCACGGCCGCCCTCTCGAGGGTGGCCTCCACCGGCGTGTCGCCGATGATATCGCCATCCGCCTCCACCGGCAGGGTGCGGCGCGTCTCGATGCGCACCGTCTCCTGGACGGGGATGCAGCGCACGGTGCGGCTATCCTCCTGGCGGCGCGAGAGGACGTCCCACGCCACACGGACATAGCCGAGAAGGGTCCTAGCGCGGACGACGCACACGTCCAATCGCCCGTCATCCAGGTGGACGTCATGGCTGAGGCGCACATCGGGGTTCCCGATGGCAGCGCTGTTGGCCACTATCACCTCGGCCGCACGAATGACGCGCCGGCGGCCGTCCACCGTCACGGTAAAGAGGCCTGGCTGGTAGCCGATCAGGGTGCGCAGTATCGTTAGAGCGTAGGCCAGCACCCCAAAGCGCTGCTTCGCCGTCGTCTTGGTGTCGCGCATCGAAAGGGAGCCGATGCCGATGCTCACGTTCAGCACATAGCGCGTGTCGCCCACCCGAATCATGTCCAGAGGAGCAATGTCGTGCTCGCCGGTCAGCAGGTCCAGGGCTTGGTCCATCTCGGTGGGGATGCCCAGCTCCCGGGCTAGCACGTTCCCCGTTCCAGCCGGCAGAATGCCGAGGGGGACGTCCGTACCCACCAGCCCATCAGCCACCGCCGAGACGGTGCCATCCCCGCCAGAGCCGACGCACAGGTCACAGCCGCGCGCTACGGCCTCACGCACCAGTGCGCTCACATCCTCGTCGCCGCTCATCCCGTGGATCTCGGACTCCCAGCCCTGCGCGGCGAAATGCGCCGCAATGTCGCCGTGTGCGCTGTCCTCGGCACTCCCAGCCACGGGGTTGACCACCACAAAGGCTTTCGGCATGGTTACCTCGTCGCTACCTGCCGCGGGGCCGCTGCGCCGGGTCAGCCCTAGTCCGCCCGTTGGCGGTTCTGTCGCAGGCTGGGCTCGTGCAGCATCACCTCCCCGCCCACAATCATCAGGGGGACGCGCCGCTCATCGATCCACGGGTACTGCTCGCGGTACTCGTCAAATCCGTCGTTCGAGATCACCAGCGCCCCCAGCTCGTCCGCCACCTCCAGCACAAAATAGTCCGCTTGTGTCCCGGCTGGTGCCTGGCGTACATCCTGGTCGTCCAGCAGCGCCTCGAGCTGGTCGGGATCATCGATCTCGTGCCGCAGAGACGCGTCGACAATGACCACCGGCCGGTAGCCACGATCCCTGAGATCACGACAGACGGCGACAATGTTCGAAACCTTGGGATCGCCGTTGGCCGATAGCTCGGTATAGGCGATGTTGGACCCGTCCACTACGGCGACGCTATCCGTCGGCATGTGTCCTCCCATCTGGCGCGCCAGAGGGCACGCCTCTCCTCAGCGCTACGAGCGCCACCCCTCCCTCGTGCGTCCAGTACCGCGCCCAGCCATGGTGCGCGTACCACCGTCACTCATCGTCCCGATCGATGGGCGGCCTCGCCTGCCCCTCCCGGGCGCGCCTTAGGATGGTGCCATCCTTGGGATGGTGCCATCCTGAGGATGGTGCCATCCTCAGGATGGTGTCAGGTGCTGCTGGAACCAGTCGCGCGCCAGCGCGGCGACCTGTTCCAGGGCGCCCGGCTCCTCAAAGAGGTGGGTGGCGCCCGGCACGATCTCGAGCCGTTTCTCGGCAGTGAGCTGCTCCAACGCCTGCGTGTTCAACGTGATGACCACCGTATCGCGCCCGCCGACGATGAGCAGCGTCGGCGCCCGAACCTCCTGCAGCGCGGCACCGGCGAGATCGGGCCGGCCCCCCCGCGACACGATGGCCCCAATGGCATCAGGCCGCCGCGGCGCAGCCATGAGCGCCGCTGCCGCGCCCGTGCTCGAGCCGAACAGGCCGATGCGCAGCGCTCGTGTCGCCTCGTACTCCTGCAACCAGTCGATGGCGCCCACCAACCGCTCTGCCAACAGGGGGATGTCAAAGCGCACCTCGCGCGTGCGCATATCGACGCGCTCCTCTTCCTCGGTGAGCAGGTCGATGAGCAGCGTGCCGAGGCCGCCCTCCTGGAGCATGCGCGCCACATAGCGGTTGCGCGGACTGAACCGGCTGCTCCCGCTGCCGTGCGCGAACAGCACGATCCCCCGAGCGGCGGCGGGCAATGCCAGGTTGCCCTCCACCGTTACCGGGCCGGCCGACACTCGCACCGGCGTCCCTTCCTCTTCGCGTACCGGACGGTCCATACCTCTCCCCTTTACCGGGCCCCCTCATCCTGCCGCTGCGACGTGAGCCAGCCCTCGGCGGCGGCCAGCAACGCGCGCACCTCGGCATCCGAGATCTGTCGAAAGTCTGCGTACCAGATGCCGATGGCTACAAAGGGCTCGGGCGTCGCCGCGCAGACGATGGCATCGACCTCCCGGGCCAGTGCGGCGCAAGCCTCGGAGGACGCCGCGGGCACCGCCACCGTGACCCCCGACGGCGCTTTCTGGCGCGCCGCAGCGATGGCGGCGCGCATGGTGGCGCCCGTCGCCAAGCCGTCATCGACGAGGATCACATGCCGCCCCTCGATGGCCACCGGCGGCAGGTCGCCGCGATAGGCCCGCTCGCGGCGCTCCAGCTCTTGCTCCTCCGCGGCGGCCACACGCTCGATCGTCTTTTGCGAGATGCCCAGCATACGCACCACATCCTCGTTGAGCACGCGGATGCCGCCGGAGGCGATGGCGCCCATGGCCAGCTCCTCTTGACCAGGCACCCCCAGTTTGCGCACGACAAAGACATCCAGCGCGGCGTGGAGTGCCCGGGCCACCTCATAGGCGACCGGCAGGCCGCCGCGGGGTAGCCCCAACACCAGCAGGTCATCGCGCCCCTCATAGTCGGAGAGCCGCTCGGCCAGTACGCGACCCGCTTCGCTGCGATCGCGGAATAACGGATTGAACATCGCTTTCACCTCGCGTTCACTCGGCGGTCGCGCCGCTGGCGTACCGGCGGATCGCTCCCCCCCCCGCTCGCTAGCGCCTGAGGAGGGCGCGCAGCTCCTCCAACGGTCGCGTGTTGACCACGTCTCGTGCTTCCAGCCACCCACGTCGCGCCTGCATCACCCCGAACCGCATAGCGCCGAGCTGCGTGGCATGGTGGGCGTCCGTCGAGACGGCCATCAGCACCCCCGCATCCTTGGCCGCCTTGGCATAGACGTCGTCCAGGTCCAACCGCTGCGGTTGCGCGTTGATTTCCAGGATGACGCCCCGCTCTCGGGCGGCCTCGATCAGCCTGGGCACGTCCACGTCGTAGGGTGGGCGCTCGCCGATGACGCGGCCCGTGGGGTGCCCCAGGATGTGCGCGCGCGGGTTATCCATGGCCCGCAGGATGCGCTCCGTCTGTGCCTCCCGCGAGAGGTCGAAATGCGAGTGCACGGCGATGATGACGACATCGAGGAGCTCGAGAGTGTCATCGGGCAGGGCGAGGGTCCCATCCTCACGGATGTCGACCTCGCTCCCCTTGAGCAGCATGATCCCCTCCAGCACCTCGTTCAGCCGGTCAATCGCCTCGACCTGCCGCGCCAGGCGCTCGGGATCCAGCCCGTTCGTTACGCCGATGTGGCGCGAGTGATCGGTGATGGCCAGGTAGGCATAGCCCCGCTCCTGAGCGGCGCGCGCCATCTCCTCGAGCGTCGAAGCGCCGTCGCTGGCATCGGTGTGTGCCTGCAGGTCGCCGCGCATGGCGTCCAGCGTAAGGAGGTGGGGCAGCGCCCCCTCGCGCCCATGGCGCTCCCGATCGGCGGCGTCGATCTCGCCGCGGTTCTCGCGCAGTTCCGGCGGGATCATGACGAGTCCGAGCGCCTCGTAGATGCCTTCTTCGGTCTCACCGGCGATGCGCTCCTCCCCACGGAACACGCCGTACTCGTTCACCTTGAGCCCCTGGCGTTGGGCGCGCCCACGGAGGGCGACGCCATGCTCCTTGGAGCCCGTCAGGTATTGCAGCGCCGCGCCATAGCTCTCGCGCGGCACGACGCGCAGATCGACCTGCAGCCCGGAGCGCAGGCGCACGCTGGAGCGCGTCTCCCCTTCGGAGAGCACCTCCTCAACCTCACCATACTGCAGGTACCGGCGGATGACCTGCCCTCCGACGTCGCTCGCGGCGACGACGTCCAGGTCACCGACGGTCTCCTGTCCGCGGCGGTAGCTCCCCGCCGCGGACACGATCTCGACGTTGGGGTCCTCACGCAGGTAGGCGATGAGGGGCCCCACGGCCTGGTCCGCAACCGCCCACAGGACGCGCTGGCTCTCGCGCCGCACCCGCTCAATGTCCTCCAGGATGGTGCGTTCGGTCTGTTCGCCGAAACCCCGGAGCTCGCGGATGCGGCCCATCTGTGCCGCCTCCTCGAGCTTGTCCAGTGAGGTGATGCCGAGTTGCTGGTAGAGGATGTTCACCCGCTTGGGTCCCAAGCCCCTTACCTTGAGCAGGGTGGCGATGCCCGGGCCGAGCTTGTGCTCGAGTTCGTCCAGCACCTGTAGCCGGCCGGTGGTGACGATCTCTTGGAGCTTTTCTGCCAGCGCCTCACCGATGCCCCAGATCTCGGTCAGGTCCTCGCCCTGGTGCACCATCTCGGCCACGTCACGCGACATGACGGCGATTGTGCTGGAAGCATTGCGGTAGGCGCGCACGCGGTAGGCGTTGGCGCCCTCGATCTCGAGGAGATCGGCGTACGCATACAGCATGCGCGCAATGTCGGCATTACTGATGGTGCGCGTTCGTTCCATGCTCGGCCTCGGCTCTCGCTCCTGCTCCCCATAGCCTACTGTGGGATGCGCTCGGCCCGTGGGGCGAGGGTCACCGTCTCGGTGATCTCTTGCCCGTCGCGGAGGATGGTGAGTTCCAGCTGATCCCCCACGTTACGAAAGGCAGTAACCACCAGCAGGTCCGCAAAGTCGCGGATCTGGGTTCCGTTCGCCTCGATGATCACGTCACCCCCCGTCGGGACGGTGATGCCGCCAACCGACGTCTGCCCCCTCGAGCCCTGCAACTGCGCCTGTGCGGCGGGGCTTCCCGGGACCACGCGATCGATGTAGGCGCCCTGCTGCGTCTCGAGATCGTTCGCGTCCTGGATCAGCAGATTCACGCTTGTGCCCTCGACGCCCATCCACGGCCATTGATAGCTGCCCGTCGCGATGAGGGACGGCACGACGAGCCGCACGACGTTCGCGGGGATGGCAAAGCCAACGCCCGAGTTGACGCCGCCGCCACCCGTGGCGATTTGGGCGTTGACGCCGATCACCTCCCCGTCGAGGTTGAGCAGCGGCCCTCCCGAGTTCCCGGGGTTGATCGCCGCATCGGTCTGGATGGCCTGTGGGATGGCGAACGATGTCGCCCCCGAGGGGATAAGCCTCCCCGTAGCGCTCACAATCCCCAAGGTGAGGCTGCCGCCGAGCCCAAAGGGATTACCGATGGCCACCACCCACTCGCCGGGGACCACCTGCCCCGAATCACCCAGGGGTAGCACCCCGACGCCCTCGGGAAAGGTCGTGGGATCCACCCGGATCACCGCCAGATCGCTGTCATCGTCCGTGCCCACGATCTCGGCGCGGGCCTCGATGCCGTTGAAATAGATCACCGTCACCTGTTGCGCCCCAGCGACAACGTGGTTGTTCGTGACGATATGCCCCTGCTCATCGATGATAAACCCCGATCCAGCGCCTTCGCCAACCTGCCCCGCACGCCGCGCAAAGACCTGAATGCTCACCACGCCGGGACTGAGCTGCTCGTAGAGCCGGGTGAGGTCCGTGCCCTGCTGCAGCCCCAGAAGCGCCTGCACTGTCCGCCCCTCGGGGGACTGCTGCTGCTGCATGGTGACAGACGGCGTAAACGTCGGCACCGCTTGCTGTGTCTCAATCACCTCCGGCGCCACCGTGGCCTGAGCCGTGCCGGCATCCTCGCGGACCTCGGCGCGGAGCCACCCTGGCAGGAAGAACACCAGCGGAAGCGCCACCACAACAAATACGACCAGAGCCAAACAGCCAATCGCCGCGAGGATCGCCCACTGCCGGTTACGCATCGCATCCTCCGTGATTCCCCTAGGCTGCACCAGTGCAAAGCGCTGGTCAGCGGTTGCGCGTCATTTCCCCTTCGCTCCCGGCCTCAAAGAGGGGAGCGAAATCCTCTGGTAACTGCGCCCGCACATCCTGCATCTCGCCGCGCGAGACGGCCTCCTGCAGCACCGAGATGACCGCCCGAGCATGATGCACGGACACCGGCAGGTCGACGCCCTCGCGCTCGCTCACCCGCCGAAAGAACTCGTCCAGGTCGAACCGCTCTCCGGTGCCCCCATCGCTATGCAAGAACCTAGCAATCTCTTCGGGAAGCTGTGCGGCAAGGTCGCTCGCCTCGCCTCCTGCCAGCCGCTGCCCCAGAACCCCGAGGGTGGCGCGCGTCGCCTTGAGCGCCTCATCCTGCGACGCCATACGGCCCCGACTCTGTACCTGGCCGATAAACTCGTCGAAATTCATCACGTACCTCCCTACCGATGGACGAGGGGGCCTGCGTTCAAGCCCCATACTTTTCCAGGCGCAGCGCGCTCGCGACGGCGATGGGTATCAGGGCCGTCGCGGGGATCCTTGGCCCCAGCCCCCCCGCCATGCAGGCGCGCTCCCCAAAGCGCTCGACGCGATCGCGACGGCAGTACGGTGAGCGTATCAGCACCGGCACCGGATGCCAGCTATGGCTGCGCAGCACCGCGGGCGTCGAGTGGTCGCCCGTCACAATGATGACGTCCGGCGCGAGCTGCATGATGCGGGGCACCACGCCGTCGACGCGCTCGATCTCGGCTACCTTGCCCTCGAAATCGCCATCCTCCCCTTCGCTGTCCGTATGCTTGGCGTGGAGGTAGAAAAAGTCGTACGCCGCCCAGTGGCGCTCCAGCACCTCGACCGCGGCGGGGAGCGAATCCTCCACCTCCAGAGCATCCATCCCCAGGAGCCGCGCCAGGCCGCGATACATGGGATAGGCCGCGATGGCCGCCCCACGCAGCCCAAAGGCCTCTTCCATCGATGGCCACGCGGGCCGCCGCGCAAAGCCACGCAGCAGCACCATGTTGGCCGCCGGCTGATCCGCCAGCACCTCGCGTGCCTGCGCCACGAACGCGGCCACGAGGCGCGCCGTCCTGTCCGCGGCAGGATCGGTGGCGCGCGGCTCGAGGGGGTACTCCCCGACGCTCTGCGGGTCGGTGTCGCTGATCGCCTCGGACAGCCCCTCGCCCCGCAGGACGAGCAGAAAGCGGTGCTCCGCTACCGTCTCCACCATGACCTCGGCGTCCGGCAGCTCGATGGCGCGTAGCCTAGCGCACAACTCGCGGTTCAGGGCGGTGCTGATGCGCCCCGCTCGCCGATCGGTCACCCGGCCATCCGCGTCGACGGTCGCATAGTTCCCCCGCGCCGCCACGTCGTGGGGCCCCAGATCAAAGCCAATCCCCATCGCCGACAGCGCCCCGCGCCCTACCCGGTAGGTGAGGGGATCGTAGCCAAACAGCGCCAGGTGCGAGGGCCCACTCCCGGGGGTAACACCCGGCGCGACCGGTTCGTGGAGGCCACAGATCCCCTCAGCGGCGAGGCGATCGAGGTTGGGGGTGTGGGCCGCCTCGAGCTCGGTCAGACCATCGGTCTCGCGCGGCAAGCCGCCCAACCCGTCCATCACGAGGAGCACGATCTTGGTCGCCTCCGCACGTCGCAGCTCACGGTACTCTGCTAGCTCCATGCGCCTCCGCTCCGCGGGGCTGTCCCACCCGCGTGCCGACACGACAGTGCCCCGCACGCTGGATCACGACTCGACGACACGTAGCCCGATCTTGCCACGAACGCCCCCGCCTCCAGGCGCGCCTGCGCCTTGTCGCCTAGGTCGTGTTTCAACAGCGCACCCGACGCCGCAACGATGTCGCCCCGAGCGCAAGTGAGCGGCCTTGACGCCCACCGCCAGGGTTTCTCGCCACGCTCAGAACGGCGCTGTGGCCCTCTCTTTTCAAACACTACCTAGGCCTCGAGGCCGCGGCGCGACTCGACGAGGAAGGACACCTTGGCATTCACCCGATAGCGCACGATACGGTTGTTCTCCACGATGGCCTGGAAATCCTGGACATAGATCCTCTTGATGTTGCGCACCGTGCGCGCCACCTCGGTGAGTGCCTGCTGGGCGGCATCCTCCCAGCTCACCTCCGACTCGGCCAGGATCTCGATCACCTTGACGACGGCCATGGCTCCATTCCTCCCCAGTACCTTTGGCGCTCAGTCCTCCCGCCACTCGCCCTCGCGCCCCCGCTCCCCGGGTGCGAGCTGCAGCCAACGGATGATGTCGCGGCGCCGCACCATCCCCACCAGGTGCCCGTCGTCCATGACGGGGAGCTGGCGGATGTCGCGCTGCAGGAGCTGGTTGAGTGCCTCGGAGGCATCCTCTCCCGAGTGCACGATGATGAGCTTGTCCATGGGCGTCATGATCTGCCGCACCGGCGTGGTCTCCCACTCGCGGCGTGCGACGCCGCGCACGTCCTGCAGCGTGACCATGCCCACGAGAGTGCCGGCCGCATCGACCACCGGAAACCCATAGTCATCGGTGCCCATGATGCACTCTTGGACCATGGTGCTGACGACCACATCGGCAGAGCACACCGGCGGATCACGGCGCATGATCTGCGCCACGGGGACGTCGTCGAGCATGTCGTTGATCACCACCTGGCGGTAGCTCTGGCTGGCCGCGTTGCTCAGGAACCATCCAATGAAGGCCAGCCACAGCCCGCCCACCAACCCGGTGCCAAAGAATGGGATGGTGACGCCAAACACCATGGCGATGCCCGCCACGATCATGAGCCAGGCGATCCCCTGGCTGATCCAGCTCGCCCACCGCGTGGCACGGCGCAGGTTGTCGGTAGCCGCCCACAGGATCGAGCGCAGCACGCGGCCACCATCGAGGGGGAATGCTGGGGTGAGGTTAAAGAGGCCCAGCACGACGTTGATCGAGCCGAGCCAATAGACCATGGTGGTGATCGGCGAGAGCTGGCCGATGACGTTGCCCGGGTCCGTGGGCGCCGCCGCGATCGGGCCGGCCAGCACCCCCGCCAAGACCAACAGCAGCCCGCCCACCACCAGGCTCGTCAGGGGCCCCACGATGGCCATAACAAACTCGTGCTGGGGCGTGTCGGGCTCGCGCTGGATGTTCGACACGCCGCCAAAGAGGAACAGGGTGATGTTGCGTACGGGCACACCCCGCGCCTTGGCTACCAGAGAGTGCGCCAGCTCGTGGGCCAACACCGAGGCAAAGAAAAGCAGCGCCGCGACCAGAGCCAGCCCCCACTGGACGCCCGCGCCCCATTCGGGGTGAAACTGGCCGAACACAAAGGCCAGGTTCCAGGTCACCAACACCAGGATGAACAGCCAGCTAAAGTCGATCTGCAGGGTGATCCCGAACAAGCGTCCGATCCGTAAACCGCCGCGCGCCGCCATGGTTTTCCTCCTTCTCTCTGAGCGGCGGCTGAGGCCACGTTGCGCTCTC
>DUUT01000195.1 GCA_012841405.1 Chloroflexota bacterium | reverse complement strand
TCGATCTGGCAGGGGTTCTCGCCGAGGATGCGGCTCTTGAGCATCAGCGCGTACTTTTTGCTGGCGCCGTCGCGGACCTCACCATAGCCCACCAGCCCCTGGTTGGTATAGATCTTGACCAGCGGGCACCGCATGGGGGCGTCGACGATCGTTGCGATGCGCATGTCGGTGATGCGCAGCTCCGACGGGCTTGAGTAGGTGTTGACGTGATTAAGGGCCTCTTCGTACGATTCGGGCTTCTGTGGCATGAGACTCGGTTCTCCTTGTAGAGTGAGATACACAATAACGGGCCCGCGGTGCTGCCGCAGAGCCTGTCCACGCAACACGTAGCGCTCTGACGCCGATATGCGATTGTCCGTCCCAGCGCGGGGACATTACCCCAGCCGCAGCGGGCTGTCAAGCCACCCCCGCAGGGCCGGTGTGGCCGCGTGTCGCGAGGAGTATCGAGCGCATGCATACGTCGCCAGTGAGCTACGGGGCCACGGCGGGTCGCGCGTGCTGGACGGAGCTTTCCATGCGCGCTGCGGCATGTCCGTGTGCACGACCAGCCTCAACGCAGGTGACGGTCAAAGAAGGCGGCCACCATACCGAGCGACTCGGCCGTCTCAAAGTGCGGTCCGCCGTGGTCCGCGCCCTCCAATGTGTGGAACGTAACCTCTCGCGCCCCGGCGCGGGTGAGTGCCTCGTAGAGCAGCTGACTCTGGTGGTGCGGTACGGTGCGGTCCTGATCCCCATGCATGATCAAGAAGGGGGGCTCATTGCCCGTCACGTAGGTGATAGGATTGGCTCGCGCCACCAGATCAGGATGCTCCTGAATCGGTGCCCCGATGAGCTGGGATTCGGGCGAGTCGGGCGAGTCGTGGCGCCCACCGCCGGTCGCCCGGTCCATCTGTAAAAAGTCGGTCGGGCCATACCAATCACACACCGCTTGTACGCGGCTCGAGTAGTAGGGCCAGCCGCCACTGCCTTCCAGCTCGAACAGGTCGGTTGCGGTGCCCAATAGGGCCACGAGGTGCCCCCCCGCCGACGGCCCCCACACACCGATGCGGTCGGGATCCAGATGGAAGCGCATCGCCTGGGCGCGCAGAAAGCGAATGGCGCACTTGCAGTCCTCGATCTGCGCGGGATAGGTCGCCTCCTGGCTCAGGCGGTAGGAGACGCTGACACCAAAGTACCCGCGCTGGGCGTAGGGGATCAGTCGCCGGATGCCCGATTCCTTGTTGCCACCGCGCCAGGCACCGCCGTGGATCCATACGACGACCGGCATGGGGCGCTCGGGGCGCTCCAGCGGGCGCACGATGTCGAGGTACAGGCGTCGCCCTCCACCCTTCCCGTAGGGGATGTTGGCGATGTGTTCGATGTCGGAAGGGATGGCTCCAGTTGCGTCGCTCATGCGTTCACTGCCTCCAGCATGGCCACGACGTTCTCTGGGGGGACGTCGGCCATGATGTTGTGGATCTGCTGGAACACGAACCCGCCGCCCGGCGCGAGGACCTCGACCCGGCGGCGCACATCGTCCGCGACCTCCTCAGGGGTGGCGTAGGGGAGCACGTCGCGGGTGTTGCTGCCGCCACCCCAGAGGCACAGGTCACGGCCGAACTCGCGCTTGAGGCGCTCGGGCTCCATGTCGGCGCAGGTGGTCTGCACGGGTTGGAGGATGTCCAGGCCGGCGTCGATGAGGCCCGGGATCAGGGGGTAGAGGCCGCCACAGGAGTGGAGCATCACCCTGACATCGGCGAGCTCTTTGGCGCGCTGCCACATCTGCTTTTGCCGCGGCTGAAAGAACTCGGCGTACATGCGCGGCGAGATCTGCGGGCCGGTCTGCATCCCGAGGTCATCACCGAACATGATGATATCGATCGCGTCGCCCACGGCGCCGAGGAACCGCTCGAGGTTTGCCAGGTGCATCTCGACGGCGGCATCGAGAAAACGGTGGGCGCGCTGGGGCTCGCCAGCCAGCATCAGGTAAACGTTGTCATTACGGAACAGGTACTGACCGAGCTCAAAGAGGTTGCCGCCAAAGAGGCCGATGATGGCACGATCGGTCGAGGCGCGCAGCGCCCTGGCGCCGTCGGCAAGGGCGCGCAGTCCCTCCTCGTCGTAGCCGAGGGGTGCCGGCGGCGAGCCGAGGGCCGACCACATGACCTTGGAAAGGGGCGTGTCGAGGTCGGCAAAGCTGGCATCGTCGCTCTCGGCTAGGGGATGGCAGGTCTGCTCAAAGTACAGACAACCCGCCTTTTGGATGGCAATGAGCGTGCCATCGTCGTGGTACACGTGCCAGTCGTCGCCTACCCGCACGGGATGAATGGGTGCGGGGATCTTGCACGGCGTGCCATCGGGGAGGGTCCAGTCATGCCAATCCTCGGGCTGCAGGGAAAAACCGCGCCCGAGCTCGATGGTGTCCACGCCAAAGCGGTCCAGCACCTCGGGCTCGATGATGGCGAGCTGCTGCACAAAGTCATAGACATAGATGTCGCCGGACGTGATGCCCAGGTGCTGCTTGAGCCGATGGTAGGCGATGGCCATCATGCCCGAGGAGCGGTGCCCGCCGAGGTCGATGGGTACACGGTCGGGCTCGCGATGGCCCACCGCGGCCAGGACACGGTCACGCGAGGTCATCATCATCGCACGCACCTTTCGCCTGCAGAAGTGGGTTGTTGTGACGGACGGGTCACGGCACAGCATGCTCGCCGTCCTGTGGGCGGCTGCCGCCATTGTGGCCGATTCCGCCGCCGGTCGCAAGTGGGCGTGTACGGTATCGCCGCGTGCGAGGGTATTGCTTGGTGTACCGCTCTGCGCTAGAATGCCCCTAGCGCCATACAACACTGGAGACGACCATGGCAAGGGGATCGATCGGCCTTGGCAAGCTCGTGGGCATACCCATCCGCGTCGATCTGAGCTGGCTGTTCATCGTTGTGTGGGTCACGTGGAGTCTGGCGAGCGGCTACTTTCCAGCGCGCTATCCCGAGTGGCCAGAGACCCTCTCGTGGGGGATGGGGATGCTGTCCAGTGCGCTCTTTTTTGGTTCGGTGCTGTTGCACGAGATGGGCCACTCGTTGGTAGCCAGAGCGCAACGCCTGCCTGTCACGGACATCACCCTGTTCATCTTTGGCGGCGCCTCTCAGATCGCCGAGGAGCCGCGCAACGCGCGGGAGGAGCTCCTGCTGGCGGGGGCTGGGCCAGCCACGAGTCTTGGCCTGGCGGCGGCCTTTGGCTTGACGCACCTCGCCGTGCGCTCGCTCAGCGAGCCGCTGGGGGCGGTGGCGCTCTTTCTGGCGGGCATCAATCTGAGCCTAGGGCTATTCAACCTCATCCCTGGGTACCCACTGGATGGCGGTCGGGTGCTACGCGCCATCCTCTGGGGAGCGCGACGCGACGTGCGCTGGGCCACGCGCTGGGCGTCTCGTACGGGGCGTGCCGTGGCCGGGCTGTTCGTCCTCTTTGGTATCTACCAGGCCTCCACCGGCGATTGGGTGAGTGGGCTGTGGGTGCTGTTCATCGGTTTTTTCCTGGACGGCGCCTCGCGGTCGAGCTATCAACAGCTTACCTTGCGGCAACTCCTCGAGGGGCACGTGGCCGCCGAGATCATGGCTGAGGACTGCCAGGTGATACCTCCTCAGCTGTCGGTCGATACGTTCGTCGAGCACTATCTCGTGGGCGAGGGGGTGCGCCGCTGCTACGTCGTGGGCACGCGCGATGAGCTCGTCGGTCTGCTCACGCCAGGAGACCTGCAAAAGGTACCCCGCGATCGCTGGATGACGACGCGGGTGCGTGAGGTAGCCATGCCGGTGGAACGCCTGGGGGTGGTCGCACCGGACACACCGCTGTGGACGGCCTTGCTCCAACTGACGGCCGAGGGCGTCAACCAGATGCCGGTTCTGGACCGGGGACAGCTCGTGGGGATGATCAGCCGCGACCGGCTGCTCAGCCTCATCCGGCGACTCTCAGAGCTTGATCCCTAGCGTCTGCGCTATCGGACGATGCGGCCGGCGAGCGGCTATCGCCGAACCACTCTGTCTGGCGCAGGATCTCGCCGTAGCCGCTGCAATCCTCCACGTATCGCTGGCTTGCATGTGCGATTGCCCTACATTGCGCATCCTTCGGGTTTGACATGCAGCATGTGGTTCGGCTAACATGCGGTCGTGCCTAGTTTATGCCATAGACCCTTTCTCGGGGGAGCCATGACTGATCCATTCGCGTTTGATGATCCCTTTGTCCCCGTACCGCCGGCGGCGGTGGATGCAGATCCTGCCGCGACACTGCGCGAGCTTTTTTACCGCGTCGCGCGCCTCGAGCAAGGGTTGGAGGAGAGCCACGTCCAGGCGAGCACCGATCTCGCCGAGGTATTGCTGGATCTCGTGTCCCTGTCTGACGACATCCGGCGCATCGTGGAGCGCTGGGGGATTGCCACCAACGCCCAGGAGGCCGCCCTCGTGCGCAGCGTGGTGGCGCTTGGCCGCAAGCTGAACGCCATTCTCGATCACCATCAGGTGCGCCCGGTGACGACCATTGGGCAACCGCTGGACCCCAAGACGAGCGATGTCGTCGAGGTGGAGCCAAGGGATAACATTGCCGCCAATATGGTGCTGCGCGAGTTGCGGATGGGCTACGCCTGGCGCCATGGCCTCCTGCGCCGTGCCAAAGTGGTCGTCAGCGGGTCCGCAGAGGCGACGGCTGACGAGGACGAGGGCGGCGACGAGGCCGCTGAAGCGACGAACTAGTGTCAACTGGCATGATTGAACCAGCCTGAAAGGTACGACGCCGCCATGCCCGATTCCCCTTTCACTTGCCCGTATTGTGGTGGCACGGTGCCCGAAACGACCGCGATCTGCCCTGACTGCCATGAGGATCTGTCGGCGCTGTTGCGGTTGGAGCACAGCCACGCCATCTATTACAACGAGGCCCTGGCGCTGGCACGCGAGGGCTTTCTGGATGATGCGCGCGCTCGGCTGACGGTGGCACTCGAGCTCCACGAGGCCTTTGCGCCGGCCCATGCGTTGCTGGCCAAGGTGTATGCCCACCAACGGGAATGGGCGCGCGCGGAGGCGAGCGTCGCCCGGGCGCGGGAACTGGATCCCGAGAACCCCGCCATACGCCGCCTCGCTGAGGCGATCGCTGACCGCGTGACGCCGGTCGCGGCGACGAGTGACGCGCGTGCTCGCGTGGCGCCCCGACGCGAGGTCTCGCAGGCCTTCAAGGCAGGCCTAGGCCTGGCCACGGCTGCGGCCGTGGTGCTCTCACTCTTTACCGATGACGATTAGGTAGTGTTTGAGAAAGGGCCGCAGCGTCGTTCTGAGCGTGGCGAAAAACCTTGGCGATGGGCGTCAAGGCCGCTCGTTTATGTTGGGGGCGACATCGTTACGACGTCGAATGTATTCTTGAGACACAGCCTAGGCCCTCGGAGCGCCCCGTGCCTGCCCACGGATCGGGCGCAGCTGCGGGATGACGTTGGGGAGGGCGACCCAAGGCCGCTCTCCTGTAGGCAGCGTGGCTCGTGGACTCGTATGGAACTGCCGTGCGGCGGTTCGGCGCACGAACGGTGTGCTCGGTTGTCACGTACCAGGTACAGACAAGGAGAGATCCGCCATGCGATCAGTGCGACGGTTACTGCTTGTCCTTGCCATTGTCCTCGGGCTCTTGGTGCCCGCGGTGGGTACCGTCACCGCGCAGGGCACCTACCAGCTTACGATCCTCCACACTAACGATACCCATGCCCACCTCGAGTCGTTCACGCCTTCGGGTGAGGAGCTGCAGGGAGGTGTGGCGCGCCGCATGACGGTCATCGAGCAGATCCGGGCGGAGGTGGAGAACGTCCTCCTCGTGGATGCCGGTGACCAGTTCCAAGGGACGCTGTTCTTCAACGTGTGGCAGGGCGAGGAAGCCAGCCACTTTATGACCGCCCTGGGCTACCAGGCGATGGCCGTGGGCAACCACGAGTTCGACTCGGGCCCCGGGCCGCTGGGAAGCTTTGCGCGAGCGGTCGACTTCCCCGTGTTGAGCGCCAACCTGGACGTCTCGGACGAGCCCGAGCTGGAGGGTGACATCCAGCCCTGGGCGGTGTTGACGGTCGGTGGTGAGCAGATCGGCGTCTTTGGCCTCATCACGCCGGATCTGCCGACCATCTCGAGCCCCGGCCCCAACGTGCGCGTTGGCGATCCGGTAGAGGCGGCCACTGCGGCCGTCAGCGAGCTGTCCGCGCAGGGGATCAACAAGATCGTCTGCCTGAGCCACCTGGGCTACCTTGAGGATCAGGCGCTGGCGCGGGCCGTCGACGGCATCGACGTCATCGTTGCTGGGCACAGCCACACGCGCCTCGGGTCCCAAGAGGGGGCCGCGGGGCCGTATCCGACGGTGATCACCGCACCCAATGGCAACAGGGTGCTCATCGTATCGGCATGGGAATGGGGCCGGGTGCTTGGACGCCTCGACGTAACCTTTGACGCGCAGGGCGTCGTCCAATCGTTCTCTGGGCAACCGATTCCCATCACCGCGGACATCCCCGAGGATGAGGCCATCGCCGCCGAGGTCGCGCGTTTTGCCCAGCGCATTGACTCGCTGCGTACGGTCCCAGTGGGTTCGACGGCCGTTGCACTCGAGGGCTCGCGAGAGCTCGTGCGCTCGCAAGAGACCAATCTGGGCAACCTGATCTGTGACGCCATGCTCTGGAAGACGGCTGCAGAGGGCACCCAGATCTGCATTACGAACGGCGGCGGCATTCGGGCGAGCATCGCCCAGGGTGACGTGAACATGGGGCATGTGCTGGAGGTGCTGCCCTTCGGCAACCAGATTGCGACGTTTGGGCTGCGGGGCGCCGATGTGGTGGCGGCCGTGGAGCACGGCGTGAGCGCCATCGAGGCCGGCGCGGGGCAGTTCCCGCAGGTCGGCGGGCTGCGGTTCACCTTTGACCCGAGCAGGCCCGCCGGGTCGCACGTGTCGTCCGTTGAGGTGATGGGCGCCGACGGCACCTTTGGTCCCATTGACCCCAACGCCACGTACAAGCTCGTAACGAACGACTTTATGCGCACCGGTGGCGACGGCTATACCATGTTCGCCGAGCGCGCCATCGATCCGTACGACTCGGGCGCTATCTTGGCGGACGCCGTGGCCGAGTACATTGCCGCGAACTCGCCGGTGAGCCCCGAGGTTGAGGGGCGTATCTCCGTGGGGGAGGGGGCTCCGGCTGCTCCCGCACCGCCGGCAACACCTGCCGCAACGCCGGTAGCTCCTCCCGCGGCGACCCCAGCGCCGGCCGCTCCTCCCGCCGAAACCCCGGCGCCGGCCGAAGAGCCTGTCCCCGCTGAGGCACCATGGGCGGGGCAACTCGTGGGCGATGGCGGTGGCGCTTTCGACACGTTCACCTTTACGGCGGAAGAGAGCGAAGCGACGCTGACCATGAACTATACGCCCGACAACGCCCTCCTCGGCTTGGGCATCGGCTTTAACGTCTATGGACCGTCGGGGCACGTGGCCACGGGCCGCTTTGAGGGCACCCACGGCCAGCGGACGGCGACGTTCGATACCACCGTGGGCACGACCTACCTCGTGCAGGTGTACAACTATTTCCCGGGCCTGGTCGTGAGCTACGATATCGTCCGGTAGCCCGATGCCGGTAACCCGGTGCCGGTTACCCGGCCTCGTCCCAGCTGGCGAGAGGCGGCCCCACAGCGGGCCGCCTCTTGTGTGTGCGCTCGCATGGAGGCAGCCACCCTGGTCGGCACGCGCCCGACCTAGTGTCTGCCCGAGTCTTCG
The DNA here is from genome assembly GCA_012841405.1 of Chloroflexota bacterium. Lineage (GTDB taxonomy): Bacteria > Chloroflexota > Anaerolineae > UBA1429 > UBA1429 > DUUT01. The sequence goes on along the minus strand of DUUT01000195.1, from coordinate 16,522 downwards.
GCGGCCGCGGTAGGGAACAGCTCTACCTTGAGCCAGCCGGGCCGGCGCTCGTCGAACGCCTTGTAGGCCTCGATGGCCGACACGAGCGGCTCCATCTCGGTGAGGATACTCAGCGGGTCGACGGACTCGCTCTCGACGAGATCGAGGAGCATGGGAATGTAGCGCCGATGGGGGCAGTTGCCCATGCGGATGGTGAGGTTACGATTCATGGCTACGCCGATGGGGAACAGGTTCATCTGCGGCGGGTACACACCGATGATGGCGATGGTACCGGCCTTGGCGACGGCCTCAACCTCCCAGGCCAGCGCCTGAGCGGGGGCTCCGCCCGGGGCGAAGGTGCCCTCCCGCTCGTAGGTCTTGGGTGCCACCTCGCGCATCGCGCGCTGCATCGCCTCCTGGCTGACGGGTCCTCCCTGCGTATCCCCCTCCTGCGGCGATTCCGCCTCGACGCCCACCGCATCGATGACGCGATCGACGCCGATGCCGCCGGTAAGGTCCCGGATCGTCTCCACGGGGTCATCGTAGTCAAAGTTGATGACCTCGGCGCCCTGATCGCGCGCCATGTCGAGACGTGATTGCACGTGGTCGATGGCCAGGATGCGCCCCGCTTCCATCAGGTCGGCACTCACGATGGCGAATTGGCCCACGGGGCCACAGCCAAAGACGGCAACCGTATCGCCGGGCTTGATCTCGGCCAGGTCGGCGCCAAAGTAGCCCGTGGGAAAGATGTCGGACAGCAGGATGGCCCGGTCGTCATCCACTTCATCGGGGAGGCGTACGAGGCCGACGTTGGCATAGGGCACGCGCGCGTACTCGGCCTGCAGGCCATTGAATGGACCGGTGGACCTGGGGCCGCCGAAAAGCGCGGTGCCTGCCAGCGGCCCGTTTGGGTTGGCGTTGTCGCACTGGGAAAAGTACCCGGCGCGGCAGTAGGAGCAGTATCCACAGGCGATGGAGGAAGCGATGACGACCCGGTCGCCGACGCTGAGATTCCGCACGTTGGGGCCGATCTCTTCGATGACGCCAACGCCCTCATGGCCCAGGATGGTGCCGGGTACCATATCGCCCATGGTGCCGCGCACCATGTGAAGGTCCGTCCCACAAATCGAGCTCGCCGTGATGCGAACGATGGCGTCGTTCGGCTGTTGGATCGCTGGCTCGGGGAGATCGTCGATGCGGATGTCGCCCACCCCATGGAACACTACAGCCTTCATGCTCCTCCTCCTATCGATTCTTAGCGCCGGCCACGCACGCAGGATGGGGCGCTGGAGGCGGGTCGGAACCCCGCCCACCTCCAGCGCCCGTGCCGTCACGCGAGCTACTTGATCACGAACTCGACCCCACTCACGAAGGAGCGGCTGAACAACAAGAAGAGGATCAGAATGGGGAACGAGAGCAGCACCGAGGCGGCGTACAGCGGCCCGGGATAGGATCCATAGGGCCCAAACATGGTCGCCAGGAGCACGTTCAGCGTCCGTAGCTCGGGATCGGATACGATGATCAGATCCCACATCAACTCAACCCAGCGCTGCATAAAGAGGAAGAGAAAGATGACCGTGGTGATCGATACGGACATGGGCACCATGACGCGGGCGATGATCGTCAACTCGCCGGCGCCATCGAGACGGGCCGCCTCGATCAGCTCACTCGGGATGGTTCCGAAAAAGTTGGCGTACATAAAGATGGCCCACACGCTCAGCACGTAGGGTAGGATCATCCCAAAGTAGGTGTTGTAAAAACCGAGGTTCTGGATGACGAGAAAGGTGGGCACAAGGAGAATGATGGAGGGGTAGAACATTTGGAAGAGGATAAAGTTGTTGATGGCCCGCTGCCCCCGGAAGGCGAGGACCGACAGGGCATACCCCACGATGGCGCCAAAGAACACCTGGCCTGCGGTGTCGGCGGCCGTGACGATAAAGCTGTTCAGTAGCCCCCGCATCCAGGGACGCGCCAGCCCGAACTCGCCGCCCGTGTAGAGCCACTCATAGGAGCGCAGCGTGAACGACGAAGGGATGAAACTGCGCTGCACCTCATCCCACGGCGCCAGGGACTGGGCCAGCATATAGACGTAGGGCGATGCGGTGATGACCAGGGCGAACAGCGCGACTGCATAGAGGAGGATCGTGCCGATGGTGCTGCGTGGCCCGATTTGCATGGCGATCTCCTCCTATTCCAGGCCATAGCCCCAGCGACGGCCCTGGGTCTCTACCAGGCGACGGATGATGAGGATGGTCACGAACGTGGTCACGGCGTTCAGCAGGGCGACGGTGGCGCCATAGCCGGCACGGAAGCGCTCAAAGGCTTGGTAAAAGATCTCGAGCTGCCAGGTGAACGTTGCACCCTGGGGGCCGCCGCTGGTCAGGGTGTAGGGCTCGGTAAAGATGCTGAACATGATACCCACCGCCAGGATGAGCACGGTGTACAGCGAGGGGTAGAGCATGGGGATGGTGATGCTCCAGAACTGACGCCAGGTGGAGGCGCCATCGATCGCGGCGGCCTCGTATACCTGCCTGGGGATGCTCTGTAGGCCGGCCAGTACGATCAGCGCATAGTAGCCCGAGAGTTTCCAGGCGATCATGCCGCTGATGACAACGATGGCCAGATTGGGGTCACCCAGCCAGTTCGGTGACGAGCCGGTGATGCGCCGCAGGAACACGTTGATGGGGCTGTTAAAGCTGATCAGGCCACGCACGACGACCGAAATGGCTACGCCGGACGAGAGGTATGGGAGAAAGAACCCTACGGCAAAGAGCGACTTGCCGTAGGGGATGGCGTTGGTGATGAGCGCCAGGATTAGCGAGCCGAACAGCACCGTGGGGAGGATGATGAGCATAAAGCGATACGAGACGAACAGCGCGTTCCACACCCTGGGGCTGGTAAGCGCCTCTCGTAGATTCGCCAACCCGACGAACTGGCGCTGTGGCGAGATCAGGTTCCACTGGGAAAAGATCAATGCCAGGCTCCACAGACCGGGAAGGATAAAGAAGGCGATGGTGTGGATGAGATAGGGGCTGGACAGCAACCAGCCTTGGATGGGCTTCCCACGCGCTGTCGACACGTCATCATCCTCCCGTCTCTACCCTATTGGCCCAGCATCGGTTGGACGGCGTTCTTCCAGTCGTCCCAGGCCTGTTGCGGCTCCTTCTGACCGTTGATCACCGGGATTAGCGCTTGGTCACCGAGGGTGACCTGGATCTCGGTATAGTTGGGGTGCGCGGGTGGCGGTACCGCCAGAGGGACGGCGTCGGCATACGCCTGGAGGGCTGGGTTCTCGGCGAAAAAGCTGACAAAGGCCTCGTTCGTCCCGAGGTCATCCCTTGCCGGCGGCAGGTTGGTGCGCCGCATCCAGGCGAGGTCATTCTGCGGGTCCGAAAAGACCCAGCGGATAAAGTGCCAGGCGAGCTGGCGCGTCTCCTCATCCGCCTGGGCATAGATAGCCAGCCCCTTGGCATCGGCAAAGGTGTTCACTTCGTCGGTGGGGACGCCATCGGGCACCGGTGGCGACGTCACCGTAAAGGTCTCGCCATACTGGAGATCGGGGTACAGCTCGGCCCACGCGGAGAAGGTCCAGGGCCCAAGCTGGCTGGCCAAGGCGAGGCCCTGCTCAAAGGGGTCGGTGACCTCTTGGGTGAGCAGCAGGTTCTCCTGCGCCATCTGCTGGAGCCAGGTCAGCACTTGTACGGCGGCCTCGTCATCGGCGGTGATTTCGTTTCCTTCAATGAGCGATTGTCCGCCGGAGGCGGCATAGTAGAGTACGAAAAAGTCGAACCAGCGCTCATACCAGGTGTTCTGCACCAGAGGCGCGCGCGCCCAGATAAAGCGATCGGGGGACTGCTCCTTGAGCATGGCGCCGACGTCGAGGATCTCCTGGTACGTCTGGGGTGGCTGATCGACGCCGATTTCTTGGAGCAGATCGATGCGCCAACCAAAGAGGATCGCGTTCGAGTAGATGGGCAACACATAGTAGTTGCCGTCCTCGAACTCCCAGCCTTGGATGGCCTGGGTCATGTTCCGGGTGGCGATGAGATCGTCCCATCCTTCCAGCTCGTTCAGCGGAACGAGGGCCTCGCTACGGAAGAGCTCGCCGCCAAAGCCGATAAAGATGTTCTCCGAGGCGGCGGGGGCGTTGCCACCGGCCAGCGCAGCCTGGATGCCCGCTTCGGATGTGGGTGCTTCGGGCATGGCGCGGACCTCGATCTGCACCTCGGGGTATTGCTCCATGTAGGCTTGCGCCATCTCGGCCCAGAAGGCTTCCTGGGGTGGGTTCGGGGCTGCCCAGAAGGTAAAGCTGCCGCCCCCAGTGACTGGAAGCTCTCCAGGGCCCATCGCCTCCGCTGCTGGCGTCTCGGCCTCCGGAACCTCAGCCTCAGGAGTCTCTGCGGCGGGCGTCTCCGCTTCGGGAGCCTCTGTCTCGGGGGTCTCGACGGCTGGAGTCTCGACTTCCGGTACCTCTGCGCCAGGGGTCTCGATGCCGGGCACCTCTGCGCCAGGAGTCTCGATGCCGGGTACCTCTGCACCTGGGGTTTCGACGCCAGGTGCTTCAGGGGTGGTCGCTGCGGGTTGGCATCCTACGGCGAGAAACATCGCCGCCAGAGCCAGAGTCAGTAGAACGTTCCACAGTCGCAATCTCATGTCACCTATCCTCCCTGATTCGCCAACACACTGCTACCAGTCGGATGATTTCGCCTGTGGCGCGCCGTCTGCGCCTGGGCTCCACCCCAGAGCACGGTGTAACGGGGCCGAATCCGCGCCGATGGACAGGATCGGGAGGTCAGTGTGGTGTGCGCTACCGGAGAATGTGTGGGAATGGCAAGCAAGGACAGGGAGCGATGCGGCAAGCGATGCGACAATGTCAGAGGTGGCCAAAGCACGAGCGGCGCGGGTGCATTGCCACAAGACGAGGGATTATCAAGTAATCGAGGCAAGTTGGGCATCTATAGCCCTAGTATATCACCGTGTGCGCAGCGATGTCAACGCCGAGAAATGGTCGCCCGTTGCCCATGAGAGGGGAGAGGCCGCGATTCCCGGGGGAACGGCAAGGCGCGCCCCCGGGACTGGTGTATGCCAGCCCCGGGGGCGCGTGGGACGCCTATGCGTGCGCCAGGTATCAGGCGGCCCGAGACCCGGGGGCGACGCCAGCGCGTGAGCCCAACGCCTGTTGAAGGAACGCGACGATGACGTGGGCCGGGATGGCCAAGCCGACGTTGGGGCCCGCCATGATGGTGTTGATACCCACCAGCCGTCCCTCGCTATCCACCAGCGGGCCACCGGAGTGGCCGGGGCGCAGGTGCAGGTCGGTAGCGATCCATTCGCGTCCCAGGCCCGGCGCTTCGGGCAGCGCGACGCCGGCACCGGTGATGATGCCGGCCGTCGCTGCACCCGTGACGCCCCAGGGATGGCCTACGGCGGTGACCCACTGCCCCGGCTCGAGGCGGCGCGAATCGCCCAGGGTGATGGTGGGCAATCCCGAGGCCTCGACGGCAATCGCGGCCACATCGCGGGCACGGTCGGCGGCCAGCACACGGGCGGGAAAGGTCCTGCCATCCCGCAAGGTGACCGTGAGGCCATGGGCTCCCAAGACGTGGGCGTTGGTGATGATCAACCCCGCCGGGTGCCACACCGTACCGGCGCCGGCGCCAAATCCGTTGCGGATCTGCACCAGGCTCTCCCATACTCGCTCGATGACGCGGTCCATATCGCGATTGACGCGCTCGATGATGTTCGGCATGGTGCCCTCCTAACCCCGCTCACCGATGGTGACGGTCAGATCGCGCACCTCGCCGCCACGGAGCACGCGCACCGGCACCGACGCTCCGACGCGATCACCGCCCAGGAGCGCCATGAGGTCGTCGATGTCGCGCACGGGTTGGCCGTCCAGGGCCACGATGGTGTCTCCCAGGAGCAGGCCGCCGCGATCCGCCGGGCTCTGGGACTCGACGGAGAGGACCAGCACGCCGGTCTCCTGGCCGATGCGCTCGGCGACGGCCGTCGGCAACCGTACAGGCTGTACCTTGACCCCCAGGTGGCCACGCGGCACGCGCCCGTGAGCCAGGAGGGTGTCCACCAACCTGCCGACGGTGGCCACCGGGACGGTCAGGCTGATGCCACGGAGCAGCGCCGAGCTGTTGATGCCCAGCATGCGGCCGGCGGCATCCACCAGGGGACCGCCGGAAAAGCCGGGGTACATGGCGGTATCCGTCTGCAGGTAGCGATCAATCTCACCGCCGCCCATGGTGCGCCAGGCCTGGCCCAACGCCGAGACGATCCCCAGAGTGGCCTGCACTGTGCGGCCGGGACGCCCAAGGGAAAGGACGAGATGGCCGACGCGGAGGTCGCCGTCGCCCGCGTGGGGAGCGGCCTCCAGCCCGCTGGCATCGGCGCGCAGGACGGCGAGGTCGGTGGCGGGGTCGCGCCCCACGAGGCGCGCGGGCACCGGCCGACCATCAGGGGGCAGGCCGACGGTGATGTTGCTATCCCACTCGACCACGTGGTGGGCGGTGACGATGACGCCGTCGGGTGACCAGATCACGCCGCTGGCTGGCAGGCGTCGCCGCGCCTCGACGCGCACGGTATAGCGTCCTCCCGCCTCGACGGTATCGGCAAGAGCGCGCGAGAACTCGTGTAGTGTATCAGACATGGTATCCTCCAAAGGAACACCCCCGAGATCACCGAGGGTGGTATGGCGCGTGCGGGCGTACAGTACGCGCCGTCGCATGCTGGCCTCGAGGGTCTCGCTGGTGCATATTCTGTCCCTATCGTAGCAGACCGTGGCACCCGAGGCGCCAGCCATCGGTGGGGGAGGGACCTACACGAATGGGTGGGCTACAGAGCGATGATACCGAGGCGCGTGGCGCGCACGATGGCGTCGGTGCGGCTCTGAGCGCCGAGCTTGCCGAGGATGGCGTTGAGGTGAAACTTGACCGTGTTCTCGCTGATGCCCAGGCGCTGGGCGATGGCGCGGTTCGTGAGACCATCGGCCACCAACCCCAGCACCTCCAGCTCGCGTGGGGTGAGGTCTTCGATGAGGGGTTCGGCCTCGCGGGAGCGCAGCGAGAGCACATCGCTCAGCTCGGGAGTGACGACGACCAGCCCGGCAGAGGCGGCGCGCAAACCCGCCGCGAGCGTGGGCGCGGGGCTCTCGCGGGACAGAATGGCATTGGCGCCGATCAGCCAGGCCCCCCGTGCCTGCACCGCTTCGGCAACCATCACCACCACGACGGCGCCGGCGTCGGCAAGATCGTTGAGGGCATCGAGAGCGGGCGCATCGCGGCCTCCCTCCCATCCGAGGTCAAAGAGCACCGCGTCGGCATCAAAGGTGGTGGCCTGGCTGATGAGGTCGTCCGATGGGCCGAGGCGCCCGACCACGACGATATCCGGCTCGGAGGCCAGCGCAGCGGCGAGACCGGCCCGGGCCAGGGGATCCTCCGCGACGATGAGCACGCGCAGCGGGCCGCGTGGCAGCTCTCTGGCGGTAGAGGGTAGCTCCATGGGTTACACCGTGGTGGCCTGGCACCGACGGCGGATGTTCTGGCCCAGCGCGCCGACGTGGGTCATGGCGTCATCAACCTCCCCGTGTCACTGCCTTTAGGTTAGCATCAGGCGCAGGCCGGGTCAACGACGCGCTGTGATCGGTGTTGGTGCCCTCAGCGTACACAGCGAAAGCCCAGATCGGCAGCGGCGGTGGCGGCATCGACGCTCTCGCGGGCTGAGGCGACGTCGTTATAGGTGCGCCAGGAGCTCCCGCGCACGGCCATGTGTTGCCCTGTGGCGGGCGGGGCATGGGGATCGCGGTAGGGGGCGTAGCGATCGGCCGTCCACTCGCGCACATTGCCGGCCAGGTCCATCACGCCGAGGGGCGTGGCACCGTCGGGCCAGCCGCCGACGGCCTCGACGGCGCCGGTTTCGGGGCGCCCCGAGTTTGCCGGCGGTGGGGCGAGCTCTGCATCGCCCCAGGGGAAGAGGCGCCCCTCGGCCCCGCGCGCCATCCACTCCCATTCGGCCTCGCTGGGGAGGCGCTTGCCGGCCCACGTGCAGTAGGCGTTGGCATCGGCCCAGGTGACGCCCGTCACCGGATGGAGCGCCTCGCCACGGCGATAGGTGGAAGCCGTCCATCCGAGGGGGGCCGGGTGGCCCTGCTCGAGGACGAACCGCTGGTACTGGACGTTGGTCACTTCAAAGCGATCGGCGGCCAGCGCCGCAACCGGCACATCGTGGACCGGGCGCTCGTCGGTGGAGCCCTCCTGGCGCCCCATGCGTAGCGTGCCCTCCGGGATGGCGACCATCGTCGCATCGAGGGCGTTGGCGACGGCGCGCACCTGTGCGGCGTCCGTGCCGTCCACGGTGCCCAGCAGGCGACGGGCCCTGGCCCAGTCACCGGCCTGCAGCGCCTCGACGCCGCGCTCGATGTCGGCGCCGCCGATGGGCAACGGCAGCACCTCCAGCATCAGCAGGGCCAGCGCTGTGAGCACGGCGAGCGCTACGAGCACCCGCCCCACGACGCCTCGTCGCGGGGTGGTCGTCTGGCGCGAGGGGGCTTGCCAGGCGGGCCCGGCGAGCCGCACGCGCGCCGCGGCGATGGGCGGTGAGCCGCCCAACGTCACCCGGGCAACGGGACGCCGGCGGCCTCGGGGGATGGCGGCGGCGTCAAGCGTAAGGTGCAGCTGGACGCGCTCGCCGGGGGCGATGGCGATCACTTGGGGAGCCACCTGTAGCCAGGCGGCGTCGGTCGTGATGGCGCCATACCATCCCCCGGGGCCGGCGTTGGCTGCCGTGAGGGACGCTGTGCCCGCGCCGGAATGTGGGCCTCCCCCAGGATGCTGAGGCGACGTCCGATCGAGGGTCACCTCAGACGGCGTCAGGGTGACATCAGGCGTGGGGAGGCGCGGGTTCAGTGCTTGCAGGAACGTCACCAGGCCGGCGTCCGGCGCGCTGGGGTGCTCCTGTACCGCCTCAGCGGCCACGTTGGCGGCCACGGGATCGTGGAGCGTGTGGCGCAGCCAAGCGTCCAGGCTCCCGTCGTAGAGGATCTCGCGGGCATAGCTCCAGTAGCGCAGAGCCAGGTCGAGCACACCGGTCAGGGTTGTGGCGGCGTTTCCCTCCGGGAACACGAGCGGGCGAGCGACCGAGGCGCGGGCGGCGCGAAAGGCCTCGAGCTGGCGGCGAAACGCCGTGGCGTCGAGGCGAGCGTCGGCCTCGTTCGCCAGCGCCTGCTCCAGCGTGAGGCGCAACTGGGGCGGCACGCGCTCGAGGGCCGGCCACTGGAAGGGGTGCTCGCGGGGGTCATCGCCGGTAAGCAGGTGGTACATGGTGGCGGCCAGCGAAAAGACGTCCGCCCGGGGCGTTGCCTCTCCCCGGTACAGCTCGGATGGAGCGTACCCTACGGTGCCGTATACACTCGCGCGCCGCGGATCGGGACTGCCCGAGGAGCGGAGGTACCGCGTCTTGGCGGTACCGAAATCCACCAGCACGGCCTGCTGGCTGTTGCGGTCGATGATAATGTTGGCCGGCTTGACGTCGCAGTGCACCACCGGCTCGGGCGTAATGCCGGCAAGGTACTCGAGCACGCGACAGATTTCGACGGCGTAGCGCACCACCGCATCCACGTCCAGCCCCTGTGGGGAGCGTTCCAGGGCGTGTTCGAGGTCGTCTCCCTCGATGTACTCCATGACGATATAGTGGTGGCCGCCCTCGGAGAAAAAGCCATACATATCGGGGATGCCGCGATGTTTGAGGGCGGCGAGCGTACGCGCCTCGCGCTCGAACCGCTCGCTGGCCTTGGCTGCGTCGCCCGGCTCGTAGTAGGCGATCATCTCCTTGATGACGCAAAGCCGGTCAAAGGCGTGGGTGTTCTCTGCCAGGTAGATCGTGCCCATGCCGCCCTTGCCGAGCTGGCGCACGATGCGGAACTGGCCGTTGTTCATCGTCTGCCCCGGGTGGAGCGCGGTGCCTGGATCGATCGCCGGCAACGCAGCGCCGCAGCGCGCGCAAAAGCGCGCGCCCGCGGCGTTCACTGTGCCACAACGAGGACAGCGCATGGCGAGGGCTCGCTAGCGAAAGAATGATTTCCACACGCCGCGTACTGCGCCTGCGACGGTGGCAATCACTAATACGAGGAACACGGTCACCAGCCAGCCGGCCGAGACCAGGAATGGCGGGCCGAGCAACATGGGGGCGACATAATCGGCCCACACTTGCGGGCGACGCAGCACGAGGCCAAAGGCGGAGAGGCCCTCCAGGAAGGGCGGCAGATAGTAGAGCCCGGCCCCGATGGCGGCGGCCAACGCCAGCCATACGATCCAAAGGAGCCAGGGGGCCACGGCGAACGGGCGACGGATGCTGCTTGCAACGCGCGCCAGGCGCCGCCAGGCCGACGTAGCGGATCGCCACGCCTCAGGGATGGCGCCCCGCAGGGCGCGACGGATGAGGCGCCACACCTCTCGCGTCAGTGACACCTGGGCCGTGACGGGGATGACGATGGGGTCCTGGTCGGGAGCCTCGATGGTCACCTCGCCATGCTGTCGGCTGCGGAAGGGGAGCCCTTCGGCGCGCACCTGCACGCGTACATCGGCGGGGATGGATGCCCACAGGTTGAGGGCGGCGGGAAACACCTCGATCCAGGGTTGGGAGGCCGATACCCTGGCCAGCGAGTAGCCGCGCGTGGTGTTGAGCACCGTCACGCGGCGGATGAGGGCCGACTCGCGGGCGATAGAGCCCAGGTTGATGGCCGGCGGGTCGACGGTGACCACGGGCTTGGGCAGGCCGGGATCCACCACGCGGACAAAGTGCTCCAGGCCGGCGTCGTGATTCGGCTCCTCCTTGATGATCTCATCGGCCGCTACGACCAGGTCATGCCGGTTAATGTCGCGCAACCAGCGCTGAAAATCGCCGTTGTACAGAAAGGAGCGCGCCGCGTCCCAGTGTTCATCCACCAGGGCGGGCAGCGCGCCGACGCTGCGGATCTGCACGCCGCCTGGGAAGGTGAACGCCTCCAGGGTGCGGCTGGGGGTGGCTAGCGTCTCGAGCGCGGCGTAGAGCTCGGCGGCGGTGATGCGCTCGTTGGGATCGGTGCGCAGGGCGCGCTCGAGGGTGGCGCGCAGCTCGTGCGGCAGATCGGCGAGGCGCGGAAACTTGAACGGATGCTCGCGCGGGTCGTCATCGGTGAGCAGGTGGTAGGCGGTCGCCGCGAGCGCAAAGACGTCCGAGCGGGGCACAGGCTTGCCCTGGTACTGCTCCGGCGGAGCATAGCCATCCGTGCCATAGATGCTGGCGCGCTGCCCGTTCCCGGGCGCGGCGCCGGGGGGAATCTCGACGCGCGCGGTGCCGAAATCGACGAGTCGCGCGTACCCCAGTTGGCGCTCGAGGATCAGATTGGCGGGCTTGATATCCTGGTGTACCACGGGCCGCGGCTGGGTGTGGAGATACTCGAGGATGCGCGCCACCTGGATGATGGCACGCAGCACTTCCTCCTGCTGCAGGCGGCGCACCGGGCGCACGACGGTGCCGTTGTCGTCGATATGCGTCACATAGGTCTCGAGGTTTTCGCCCTCGACGTACTCCATGACGATGTAGAAGCGGCCGTTCTCGGCAAAAAACGAATAGATCTTGGGCACGCCGGGGTGGTTCAGAGACGCCAGCGTGCGCCCCTCCTCCTCAAAGCGCTCCTGAGCGCGGCGGCGCTCTTCGGGATCGGAGGGGTCATAGTACTCGATCATCTGCTTGACGATGCAGGGGCGATCAAAAGCACGCAGGTCCTCCGCGAGGAACACCTGCCCCATACCGCCCCGGGTGAGTGAGCGGATGATGCGATAGTTGCCGCCGTTCAGTAGGTTCGGGTCGGCCGCGGTCGTGCCCAAGCCCTGCCCGCAATGGGGGCAGAAGCGCGACTGCGGCCGAACCTCGCGGTGACAGTGCGGGCAAAGGCGCGGCGCAGTGGACATCATCGCACCATTACGACGCCGTCCTAAAGATGAGGCGCACGCGCCCAGCGCGTATCTCATCGCCGTCGGCCAGGGCGACCGGGACACCGGGCTGCAACCGCTGCCGGTTGAGCATCGTCGCGTTCGTGCTGTTCAGATCCTCGATGACGTATTGGCCGCCCGACAGGGTGATCTTGAAATGACGGCGCGACACCCCACCCTGCTCACCGCCGTGCGGCGTCAGGTCGATATCGGGAAAGACGCTACTGTAGGGGTCCTCGCGACCGATGAGCGTCTCTGTGCCCGCCGCCAACGGGAGCTCGACGCCGCTCTCGGGGACCACCAGCCGCGGCCGCGCGGGCACGCCCTCGGGCGGAGCCTCTGGCGCAGAAGGACGCACGTCGACGGGCGCCGGTTCGGGTTGCGGTGTGGTGGCGACGGAGATGCTCTCCGCCGGGGCGGCGGCACGCTCGGTCAGGGCGGCGCCACAGAACTCGCAGAAGGCATCGCCCGGGGCCACCTCGGCACCACAAGCGGGGCACTCGAGGCGCGTTTGGGGCGCTGGTGTCGGCACGGCGCCCGCCTCGGCCGTAGGCCCAGCCACGGCGGGTGCCGGTGCTTCCTCCACCTCCTCCTCGGCTGGCGGGGTTACCTCAGCGGCCGGTGGGCTGGGCGCGGCGGTCTCTTCCGGCACCGCCGGCGCTGCCTCGACCAGCGGCTCGGAGGGCGTGGTGGCCCTGGCAAAGCTCCGCAGGTCTGCGCCGCAGGCATAGCAGAACTCGTCCCCCTCAGCCAGCTGGGCACCGCATTGCGGGCACGTGTTCGGGGCCGTCACGTCGCTCGTGGCCGCTGGCTGCTCGGCCACGGCGACGGGCTCGGGGCGGGGGGCCGCCAGCCGGGTGCCGCACTCGGAGCAGAACATCTCGCCGGGCGTGTTGCTGGCGCCACAGTTGGGGCAGATGCTGCTCGCCGGGGCGGCCTCCGGTGCCGGGGAGGGTTCGGTAGAGTGAACGGGCTCGGGAGGGGCAGGAGCAGCGGCCTCCGCGGGCGTGGCCATCGCCGGAGCAGCCGCCTCGGGCTGGCGCAGGCGCGTACCGCACTGATCGCAGAACACGGCGCCTTCTTGAGCCTCATTTCCGCAATTCGGGCATCGCATGGTGTACTCCTTGACTGGTAAACGGGCGCGCCGTCAGCGCACCCCGATCTGATCGCTGCTGGCGCTCGTACGGGACGGCCTCCCTTACAGCTCGGGCAGTTTCTGGGTGAGCTTGCGCGTCTGGTAGCGCAGCTTTTTTGTGCCGCTTGACGACATCTGCCCCGACTGCTCGAGGTTGGCGGCCTCCAGATTGGCGGCCTCGGCGAGATCCGTTTCGCCGAGCTCGAGCAGGCGGGTGGCGGCGGCGCGCAGCTTTTGCGTGGCGCCCTGGATATTGCCCATCTCGGCCTCGGCGAGCGCCCGCGTCTGCAGCTTGTACGCCGTGACCTTTTCGATGAGGTTCATGATGCCGGCGTTGTACTGCTCCGCCTGGACGGCATCCGTCGTGTAGCTGATGATCACGTCGCTGCGGGTTCGCGCGCCGACGATACTCTGCAGCGGGAGATCGTACATCACCTCTGCTTGGGCGATGCGATAGCGCCCCGGCTGGCGCGGCGGGAGTAGCAGCTCGACGAGCAGCGCCTTGCCCTCTTCAGCGTCCAAGTCGCCCAGGGGCACCTGGACATCGTGCTCGCCGATGGGCGTATAGCCGAGGTTGTTGATGTGCGGCGTCACCTGCCACACCTGGCGTGGCACGACGCCACTCACCAGACGGAGGATCATCTGGGCGTTGCGCACCACCGACCGCTGAGAGCGCTCGACGGTTTGGGTGAACAGGGGCACAATCTCGTCGGGCGATTCGACGAGATCCGAATCGCCTCCGCTGAGCCGGCCAATCTCGTCCAGCAGCTTTTCGTTCCAGTCGTCCCCCAGGCCCAGGGCCTGGATGGGTATGCTGTGCTCGCCTGCCTCTTTGGCGAGCCGGAGACACTGGGCCTCATCACCGTACGTCTGTCCATCGGTGAGCAGCAGCACCTGGTTGACGCGCTCGGCGGCGAACTGGCGGTACACCTCGCGCAAGCCGAGGCTGAGCCCCCGCGACATCTGCGTACCACCGCCGGCGCGGATGCGCTGCACCCTGTTGTTGAGGTTGCCGCGCTTGTCGGCGAGGGGGCCGCCCCCGGCGATGACCTCGGCACTATCGCTAAAGATGGTCACTGAGACAAGGTCATCGGGCGCCATCTTGCTGAGGGCCAGCGACACCGCGTCTTTGAGGCGGTCGATCTTGGCCCCGCGCATCGAACCGCTGTGGTCCAGCACGAACCCAAAGTTCAGGCTCATGCGGCTCTGCGAGACCACCTCATTGGGCTTGACCTCGATGAGGGCGTAGACGAGTTGCTGGGTGCTGGTCACGGGCACGAAAGCCTTGTTCAGCGTTGATGTGAGAGTCAGTTCATCAGCCATCACTGCCTCCTGTCAGGGTCATGCGCGTTGCGCCTGGACGATGATGACGGTGATATTGTCCGCACCGCCGGCGAGGTTGGCGTTCTGCACCAACCGATCGCACGCCCGTTGGGGGTCCGGCTCGGACAGCAGCACCTCTTCCAGCCCATCATCGTGTACCATCTCCCACAGGCCGTCACTACACAGCACCAAGCGGTCGTCCACGGCCACGTCCAGGCGGAAGGTATCCACTTGCACCGCGGGGCGGTCGCCGATGCTCTGGTAGATGAGGTTGCGCTGCGGGTGGGTGTAGACCTCTTCTGCGGTGATCTGTCCGGCGTCTACCAGGCGCTGCACGAGGGAATGGTCATGGGTGATGCGTTGCAGGCCGTCGGCGTTCCAGAGGTAGCTGCGGCTATCCCCCACGTTGGCGACATAGGCGGTGGCGCCGACGATCAGGGCCATGGTGAGCGTCGTGCTCATCTCGCTACCCCGGGCGATACGCTCCTCATAGACGGCGCGGTTGGCGACGCGTACGGCCTCCGCGACGCGTTCCTGCAGAGCATCGGGGGACGGCTCCTCGCCTTGGATGATGGGCTGCCACACGCTGTCGCGCAGCGCAGCCCAGACGGCATCGGTGGCCATCCTGCTGGCGACCTCGCCCGAGTCCTGCCCGCCCAGGCCGTCAGCGACAACGAACAGGGCCACCAGGCCGCCGCTAGCGCGGGTGTACACCCAGCCCTCCGCATAGTCCTCGTTATGGTCGCGACTGAGGCCCGGGTCGGTGGCCCACCCCCAGGCCAGGCGCATCGGGGGGGCCTCCGGCCCACTGACGGGCGGCTCGACCTCGCCGAGAGCTGGATCGGCGGTCACATAGTAATCGCGGCGACCCTCGGCAAAGTGGGTGTCGTACACCTCTGGGGGCACGTGCACCTGCTCGAGGATGGTGGCATACGCCGGCGCCTGCAACGAGGCGCCACACTCGGCGCAGTAGGCGTCGGAGGGCGCGTTGCCCTCATACCCGCAGGTGGCGCAGCGCACGAGATCGCGGGCGCGATAGCGGTTGTGCTCGGGGCTACTCTCGACGAGATCCACGATCTCGTAGCGGCCGGCGAGCACCGTCCCAGGTTCGAGGGGCGTGCGATTGACGGGTGCGGGTTCCGCTTCTGGTGCCGCCTCAGCCTCCGATGCGGGCATGTCGGCCACCTCGGGCTCGATGAGCTTGACCGTTGGCCTGCCGGCGCGTCGCTCGTCAGGGGTGGCCTCGAGCGCGCCTTCGTCGGTGGTGTCGCCCTCGAGGGCGGGCGCGCTAGAGGCCTCCTCAGCGCCGCCGCGGTCTCTGGCGGATGCCGCCCTCGGTACCTCCGGTGCCGCGGCGTCAGGCATGGCCATCGGCTGTGGCGCGTCGGCGGCGCGTTCCTGCTGTGGAGGCTGGCCTGTCGCCTCGGCGTCGGGCTCGGTCGGCGGCGGCATGGCGCTCGCTGGCGGCTGATCGGCCGCAGTCTCGCTTGCCCGAGCGGCGGGCAGCACCCCGCCACACCAGGCGCAGTATCCCGCGCCGGCGCGGTTCTCTCGTCCACAATGGGGACACTGCGTTGTCTGCGACGCCATGGGCTTTGCTCCTATCGCACCCGAGGGCACCTCGGGCCGGCTAGCGGATCTGAAACCGCAGGACGATATGCCCCAGCCGAATGCGGTCTCCTTGACGAAGCGGCCGGGGCTGATGCGGCGGGATGCGCTCGTCGTTAACGTAGGTGCCGTTGGCGCTGTCCAGGTCGGTGACGAGATAGCGCCGCCGCTCCATGGTGATGCGCGCATGGTTACGCGAGACGTACCCCTCCGGGTCGTAGAAATCCAGGTCGAGATCCACCGGCGATGCGCCGCCGCGCCGCCCGATGAGGACGTTACCGTCGCGCAGCGGGTACTCCCAGCGGGCCTCCACCGGCTCGACCAACGACAGCACCGGCGGCAGCGGCGGCACGAACACGTGGCCGCAGCGCCGGCAGAAGCGCGCCGAGGGCCGGTTGACCTCCCCGCAGCGCGGGCAGGTGCGCTCCGCGGGGGGCTTTTCCACGATAACGGGTGGGCTCGGGCGCACCGCCGGCGCGGCCTGTGCGGGCGCTGCGGC
>DUUT01000194.1 GCA_012841405.1 Chloroflexota bacterium | reverse complement strand
GGCGGACGGCGTCGCCGCCTGCGCCGCCGGGAGGGGCGGGTGCTCCGTGTGGGTGGGCACGTTCCCGTGCGCGGTGTCCTCGCGCGCGAGGCGGACGGCGCGCACGACGACCACGGTAAAGAGCGCCAGGAGCAGGAGGAACAGCAGCGAGCCGACGATGGCCAGGGCCTGTTGCTTATGTTCGTCGGGGGGAGCCATCTGAGTCATGAGGCGCTCTCTTCCAGGGCACGGCGGGACATCAGCCGAACAGCTCCATGTTCACATAGGGCACAAAGACCCTGCGGCCATCCTGTAGACGCACTTGGGCGCCGTCGGCGTGCGTGCCGATGGCGGTCTCTTGGGGGCGGCCGGGCAGGGCGATCACCTGCGCGATGGCGCCCATAAAGGGCGGGCGCGTCAAGCGGACGATGTCGCCCGCCTCGATGGCTTGGGCGGGAACGAGGGCCATGAGCGCGCCCTCGCCGGGCAGGGGTACGATGAGCTCGGCGCCGTACTGCCCCCCCGCCTGAGGACCGGCGATGGCGGCCTGGCGCCCGTGGTGCTGGCGTAGCAGCTCGAACACGGGCCCGGCCATGGGGATGGTGCCCAACCCCTCGGTGACGACGATGGGCAGGCGCAGTGTGGCGCTCACCGGCAGCAACTCGGGAGCGATGCTGCCCACGACCATCCCACGCAGACAAAAGTTGTTGGCCCGATGGAGCACGCGTGGGTCACGCACCGTCCCCCCGACGACGATCGTCCCCCGATAGCGGATGCCGAACGCATCCCAGCGGAGCTCATCGCCGGGGGCCTCAACGCACACGGCCAGGGTGCCAACCCCCTCATCGCCACTCCCCCAGACGCCGCGCACCAGGGCGCCGCTCGTCTGGATGGCGACGCCCATCCCGGGATACTGCTCGACGACGCGACCCGGCAGGTGGGCGCACAGCTGCACTGCCTGGGGCTCCTCGCGCAGGAACAGGCAACCATCGCACACCCCGCGCACCGTGCCCGCCCAGGGCGACCGCACCTCGCGCCGGGCAAAGAGGGTGCGACGGGAGGCGACCGTTGCTCCTCGGGCGATGTGCTCACCGGGGGAGACGCGCACATGGCGGGGCACCGCCCGCGCGCTGACCTGCAGGGCCCGCGCGAGATCGAGGGAGCGGAGCTGTCCCTCGATGAGGGCGTGCGCGACGACGTCATCCGCCTCGACGCGATCGCCGACCTGGACCACCACCTCTCCCCGCGTCGCCAGCATCCGGCGGCGGACGATCTGCGCGGTGGGCGAAAAGCGCACCTCAAGCAGGCGCGTCGGCATCATCATCGATGAGATTCCTCAACCACAACTGGTTGCGCGTGCGACACTCCTCCATGTCCTCCGAGAGCTCTAACGGCCTGCCGCGAGCGTCGATCACAATACCCATGCTGCCCCCCATGACCTCTGCCTGCCCACCGACGCCCCGGCGACCGAGGCCGATGTCGAAGGCACGGCTGGGGTAGACCTGCACGCGGGCCCGCTGCCCCACCGCCAGGGGCACGCGACGCACCGTGCCGGCGGGCACGTCGAGGGCGATCGTCTGGCCATCGTCGCGCTCGATGCGCAGGCGCAGGGCGATCTCTCCCGGTTTGCCTGTGCCGGAGGGAGCAATCACCGTGCCGAGGGTATGGAACCCGTCACACGCGAGCACCTGCGCGGCGGCCAGGGGGGCAAAGGCCGCGACGGCGCCGAGCTGGGGCCACGCCGTGGCCCAGTCCGTCACCACGCGCACCAGGCCGATGGGCTGCACGGCATCGAGCAACGCCATGGTGATGAGCCCGTCCTGCGGGGTGTGGGCGATAAAGCCCCCGCGCGCGGCAATGAGATCGAAGGAGGGCACCGGGTGCCCGCGGTCACGCGACCTCGCCGCGCTCTCGCCGTCCTCCGGCGCCCAGTAGAGGTGGCGCATCTGCCCGAGGCTCACGCCGATCGCCTCGCGCAGCATGGCGTGGCCCAGGACGAGGTCCTCCATGGTCTGCGGGATGCTGTAGGGGCGCAGGTGGGCGTTCTGCAGGTAGCTCAGGGCCTCGGCGGCCGACAGGGGGATGGGCAACCAGCGCAGGAGGCGTTCGCGCCCGACGGTGCGCAGCAGACCCTCGGCGCCCTGGCTGGTGCCGAGGCTGGCCGATACCGCCCACTGGTAGATCACCTGGCGCACGGCGCCCACGTGCGTGGTGACCCCACCGACGTCGATGCCGAGCAGCCCGCGTTCGAGCCGATCACGCTGGGCGATAAAGCGCCAGGTATGCCCCAGCGCCTCGCTGGTCGAGAGGATCGGCGTCGCCGCCCACTCCTGGAGGCGGCTGTACCCCGGCACGCGCGGCAGGGCGATGTGCTGGTAGATCGCGGTGAGCTCACGGTGGAGCTCGCCGGGCATTTCGGTGTGCACGTCGGGCCGCACATTGTCCACCACGCGGTAGTCGAACAGCGGGGCGAGCAGCTCCCGCAGCGTGCGCCGCGCCTCCTGGTTGCCGGCGAAGACGATCACCGGCCGCTCGGCGGCATCGACCGTCTCATAGATGGTCGCCAGCACGAGGGCGGCGCTCTCGAGGGGTGCGACGGGGCCCGTGTCGACGCCGCCCACCATGAGGATGACGTCCGGCGGGGCCTCATGGAGCGACTGCAGGGTGGCGTCATCCCACCGGCGCATGGTCTCCCCCAGGGAGATGGTGCCGTGCACGACGGTGTTGGCCGCCGCACAGGTGCGCGCCGCGGTCTCGACGCTCAGGTCATCGGTGAGCCCGATGATGACGCAGCGCAGGGGCGGAGCGGCGCTCGCGGTGGCCACAAAGGCGTCCACGCCGGCCCGACCACTCTGCTCCATGGGCGTGAGGACGTCGCCGTCGCTGTCCAGCAGGGGGCGCTGCACGATGGCCTCCATCTCTTGGATGGCGCGACAGACGCCGATGGTGATATCGTTCTCCGGTTCACCGGCCGTCGTGGGGGATTCGGCGCGGGCCACGAGGCGGTGGCTCCCCTCGACGCGCTGAATGAGGCACACGTGTGTGCGCGTGCTACCGACGTCCGCGGCGAGGATGGCCTGCGGCGTTGCGTCGGAAGGAGCGGCCGGCGACAAGACGTCAGCCATCGGTCAGAGCCCCACGTTCAGGTAGGTGCCCAGCCAATCGTTCAGGAGGAAGGCGAGGCGGCTGCTGAGCACGGAAAAGAACGAGAGGAGCGCGCCCGCCAGGAGGGCGCCAAAGGTGACCATGATGAGGGCGCGGCCGGCGCCCCCGAACAGGGTCAGAAGGCGGTGCCCCACCGCCGCGACGCGGCCGTGGCCCTGGGCCGTAAAGTGAAAGGCGGCGAACACGGCGATCGTCCCCAGCACGAGCAGGAGCGCATCGAGGGCGTACGCCCAGCCGACGAGTCCCCCGCCATAGTGGGCCGGTGACACGGAGACGATGGTGGCGCGCACCTGGGGAACGAGGGAGCCCGTGAGGCTGCCGCCCAGCGCCAGCGCGGCGCCCGTGCCAAAGAGCACGCCGAGGGGCAGCGCCGCCAGCGAGGCGATGTGGCGCGAGCCACGGGCCAGCAGGAGCAGGCCGAGCGCGAAAAAGACGCCGTAGTGCCAATAGACGGCGGGATCGCTGAGCAGGAGCTGCAGCCGGGGCCGCAGCACGCTCGTCCACGCCAGGGAGGCGGCATACCCGGCCGCCACGCCGACGAACAGGTGCTGGGCCACCCGGAAGGCCGGGTTGTCGCCCAGGATGTAGCTGAGGACCGCCAGCGTCAGCAGGGCGGCGATCCAGACGCCCACCGTCTGGGGTAGGGTGGCTGGCAACGTGGCAGCCAAGCCGGCGATCGCGTCACTCATCTCTCCTCCATCCCCGACAGGGCATCAACGGTTGCGCTCCGGTCGCACGGCGGCCCGGCGGGCGCGGCGGCGTCGCCCCCAGGCGACCGCCTCGGCGCCATTGGTGACCAGAGCGACCCCCACGAGCACGGCGACGAGGGCGGCATAGCCGTCGGCGCGGTCCACGGCGCCCCCGGGCGCGCCGAGGGCGCGGCGATACTCGATGGCGCCAGTGGCGCCACTCAGGACGTGCCCCAGCTGCCCCGACTGGCGG
>DUUT01000193.1 GCA_012841405.1 Chloroflexota bacterium | reverse complement strand
GTCACGCCCAGGCGTGACGCGGGGCAGCTCGTCTCCTGCATTCGCCTACCCGGCCCCTACGCGCGTGTCGTCGTGATGGTGACGCTATCGCCTTGCAGCCCCTGCGATGCGGCCGCCACGCGCACCTCCCCCGGCGCGCGCGTCGCCTGGACGATGGCCAGGCACAACCCGTGGAAGGCCTGGCGGCGCGTCGCCTGGAACGGCTCATGGCTGGCCGGGTTGCCGTTGTCCACGCCGATGAGCGTGCCCTCCCCCTCGACGGTGAAGGCGACCTCGTGATCCGCGACGGGGACCAGAGTGCCTTGGGCGTCCAGGACCCGCACGGTGACGTGGGCCACATCGTGACCGTTGGCCACGATGGAAGAGCGGTCGACCTCCAGCGCGATGCGGGCGGGCGCGCCGGCGGTCACCACCTCTTGGACACAGACCACCTGCCCATCCTTCATCCCCACGGCGCGCAGCGTCCCCGGCTCGTAGGGGAGGTCCCAGGTGAGGTGGAGGTCGGACGTGGTCGGCCAGGCGGGGGGCGGCGTCTGCTCAAAGAACCCCTTGGTGCGGTCGAACCCGCGGAAGGCAGGGGCATAGCTCTTGACGCCGTATGACCTGCCGTTGAGGAACAGCTCGACGCTATCGCAGTTCGTGTAGCACACCACGGGGATGATGCGCCCCTCGTGTCCCGGCCAGGTCCAGTGGGGAAAGAGGTGCACCATGGGGGTCTCGGTCCACTGGCTCTGGTAAAAGTAGTAGCCATCCTTGGGAAAGCCACACATGTCAATGACGCCGCTGCTCGAGTTCTTGTGGGGCCAGCGCGCCTCACCGAGGTAGTCGATGCCGGTCCACATAAAGTCGCCGGCCACATAGTCGTGGGAGCGGGTGAACTTCCACAGGTTTTCCGCCTGGATCATCGACGCATAGTAGGAACCGCGCCGCCACAGCCCCAGGGTGCCGGTGGTATCCGGCTCGAGCTGGTAGTGGCCGCGGATGCCACTCACCGAGACGTTCTCACTCCCGATGACGCGGCGGTGGGGATGGCGTTCGCGATCGATGCTGTAGGCCTTTTCGCGGCGCTCTCCCCAGCGGTCGACATAATTATAGCCGACGACGTCCAGAGTATCGAGAAAGGCATCCAGCGTGGGGCCGCTCCCCGTGTACGGGGCGTCGATCTTGTCGCAGGCCGAGGTTACGGGCCGCGTGGGGTCGATCGCGTGCACGATGTCTACCAGCCGCTTGAGTATCGTCACCCCCTCGGGGCGCGTCTGCTCCAGAATCTCGTTGCCGACGCTCCAGAGGACGATGCTGGGGTGGTTGCGGTCGCGGTAGAGCATGCTCTTGAGGTCGGCCTCGCCCCATTCGTCGAAATAGTCGTGAGGCCCGTAGAGATAGTGCTCCTGGCGCCACTCGTCGAACGCCTCATCCATGACCACAAAGCCAAGGCGATCACAGAGGTCAAGGAACTCGGGAGCCGGTGGGTAGTGGCTCGAACGGATGCCGTTGCAGCCCATCGCTTTGAGCAGCCGCAGCCGACGCTCCCAGACGCCCTCGGGCACGGCGGCGCCGACGCAGCCGCCGTCATGATGGAGGCAGACCCCGTTGATCTTGACGCGCTCCCCGTTGAGGAGAAAGCCGCGATCGGCGTCAAAGGCGATCTCGCGGATGCCGAAGGGTGTATCATAGCTGTCGATGACGTCGGCGCCGTCGAGGATCTCGCTCCGCAGGAGGTAGAGGTACGGATCCGCGATGGACCACAGGTGGGGGGTGAACACCTGCAGGACCTGCGCGGCCTCGTGCTCTTCACTGGCGAGGATGGCGTGCTGACGCTCGGCGCTGGCGACTGCGGTGCCCGCGGCATCGTATACCGTCGTCCGCAGGGTGCAGATGCGCGTCTCGGGGGAGGCGTTGACGATGCGCGTCCGCACGGACACGGCGGCCTCTGCGGCCGTCACCATCGGTGTGGTGACGTAGGTACCCCAGGGCGCAATGTGGAGGGGATCGGTCACCGTCAGCCACACGTGGCGATAGATGCCAGAGCCGGTGTACCAGCGGGCATCGGGTTTCTGCGAGTCATCCACGCGCACGGCAAGGACGTTCGTGGCACCCGGCCGGAGGTGGGGCGTCAGGTCATACCAAAAGCTCGTATACCCGTAGGGATGAAAGCCGAGGTGGTGGCCGTTGATCCACACGTCACAGTTCTTGTAGACGCCGTCAAACATCACCGTGACATGCGTGGTGGCATCCTCCTCTGGCACGGTGAACGCCTTGCGGTACCACCCGATGCCGCCGGGCAGGTAGCCACCGCCCCCTCCGCTCGGGTGGTCCTCGCGGAATGGGCCCTCGATGCTCCAGTCATGCGGGAGATCAACGCGGCGCCAGGCGCTGTCGTCGTAGGTGGGCGCCTCAGCGCCCGGTACGTCCTCCTGGATAAAGGCCCAACCCGCATCGAAAGACTCGTGTCGTCTTGCGCTCATGCCATGCTTCCTCCTGTGCTCAAGGCCGCGTGCCGAGGCGGGGGGAGGCCCTCGTCGCCGCCTTTCGCCGAACGTGCTCCCATGAGGTACGAGCCTGGAGCGCTGTTCGCTGTCGGCACCGCTCCACCGAAGGGCGACGGGCCGTGGCGCGACGGTGCGCGAGGCCGCCGCCCGTGCCTCGTGGGGCACGGGCGGCGTGTGTTCAGCCCGTGCGCTCGACGGCGTAGCGGTTCCACGAGGCACGCTGCTCAAAGGGCTTCTTGGGGCGGCGCGGGCCCTCTTCGCCTGGGAACCCGACGGGCACCGCGACCATCAGCCGCCGATCATCGGGCAGCCCCAGGATCTCAGAGGCGGGCCCCCGTACGGCGTCATCGAGAAATGGGCCGTCGACCCAGCCACAGCAGTAGCCCAGGGCGGTGGCTGCCAGCAGCACGTGGGCGGTGGCTACGGCATAATCCTCGAGGTAGCAGCCCCGGGCGGGGTCGATGGCAATGACGATCCACGCCGGCGCCGTCTTGAGGGGAACGTTATCAATGGTCTCCTTGACGCGGGCGAGGATCTCGGGATCGTTGACGATCACAAACTCGGGCGCCTGGCCGTTTCCGGCCGACGGTGCGGCCATCCCGACCTCGACCAAGCGACGCAGGTGCTCGGCGGGCACCTCGCGGGTGGGGTCGAATGCCGCCTTGTGACAGTAGCGTCGAGCGACAACGTCGAAAAAGTCCATGGTCGTAGCCCTCCTCTCGTCTAGACGATCGTTGCCCAGGCCACCGAACACGTCCGCCGAGTCCGGCGGGTCGCGAATCCTGTCCGCCGGACCGTCGGGCGGACAGCGCCCGCATTCTACCGGCTGGCCACGCCCACGGCAAGCGGAAAAGCCGTGAGGCGAGGGCGCGTTGGCAAAAGGTGGCGAGCAGGCGAGAGAAAGGGCAGACGCCGTGGTCTGTCCCAAAGCGATCTGGCCGCAGGGAGTGAGCTAGGTTTCCGGAACGACGGCAATGGCATCCATCTCGACCAAAAAGTCGGGGTGGGCAAGCCCGGCGACGAACGCCATAGTGATGATCGGCCGGTTCGGGCGGTTGCCCCACACCCGCTGAAACGCCGCAAACCCCTCGCGGAGCGATTGTCCCTGTACCACAAAGAGGTTCCACTTGATGACGTGCTCCAGCCTGGCGCCGGCCGCCGCCAGGGCCGCCTCGATGTTGCGCAGGATCTGCTCGGTCTGTACGCCGAGATCACCCTTGCCGATGATGGCGCCTGATGCATCGACGGCGTCCTGCCCGCCGACGTACACCGTCTTGGCGGGCCCAGTGACGACCACCACATTCGAGTAGGCGGGATTCTGGTGCAGTGTATCTGGGCTGAGGTACTGCACGCGCCCCGACGGGCTGTCCTGGGCCATGGCGCGCCTCCTTCCGTTACGTGGCTCCATCACACGGGGCCCCTCTGTCGACCGCTTCGCGCTTCGCTACAGCGGTCGATAGGTCAGCACCAGGACGCCGGACCCCGTCCGCTCGGAGTGGACGAGCTCGAACCGGCGCAGGGGCTCCCCGTCCTGAAAGAGGCGCTTCCCGCGCCCCACCACGATGGGGTGGATGAGGAGCGTCAGCTCGTCGAGGAGGCCGTCTGCCAAGAGGGAGCGTACCAGGGTAGGGCTGCCGCCGACGCCGATGTTCTTGCCCGGCCTGTCCTTCAGCCGCATGACCTCTTGCCGAAGGTTGCCCCGGATGAGCCCCGCATCCTGCTGATGGCCCCAGGGCACGCGGTGCAGTGTCGTGGAGACGACATACTTGGGCGTATTGTTGATGTGGTTGGCGTAAGGATCATCCGTCACCTGCGGCCAGTACGCAGCCCACTCCTGGTAGGTGACGCGCCCGAGGAGGACCGTATCTTCCTCGGCAATCGCCGCCTCCATGCGGGCCGCCATCTCTTCGTCAAAGTAGTCGAACTGCCACTGGTCGGGCGCCTCGACGACGCCATCCAGCGACATAAAAAGCGCCGCCGTCAGTTTTCGCATACTCGCTCACCTCACCCGTTCCTACGCGAACCGACCCATCACGATACGGCCAGGCGTGCGTCGGCGACGGTGGCAATCAGCGGCGGGCTCGCGCTGGCGTGCGCGTTCGAGTATGGCCAACGTACTGGGGAATGTCAAGCGAGGTGCTGAACAAAGGGCGGTGCGACCAAGGTCGGCAGGGGGAGCAGCCGGGTCGCCAACGACCCGGCTGCCTTGGCGGGACGGCTCTGTCAGCCCACGCTGTTTACCGCCTGGATCAAGGCACGGATATAGCCGTGGTTGTAACCGCGGCCGATGAGGCCGCAGCCGATGTCATCCGTCATGTGGGGCACATGGTCGGAGCAGAGGGTGAAGCGATAGTTCACGTCACGATAGGCTTGCATGGCGCGGAACATGTCCGTATCCCCCTCGTCGATAAAGGGCTCCTCATAGTAGGGAAAGGTCCCCTTGGGGTTGCGAAAGTGGACGTGGTGGATCTTGTCGCGCTCGCCAAAGTAGTGGATCGCTTCGACGACATCCACCCCCCACTCGGCGAAGGAGCCCTGGCAGAAGGTGATGCCGTTGGCCACGCTGGGGACGAGCTCGATGAGGCGCTTCATGCCCTCCATGCTGTGGATCACCTGGGCCGTGCCACGGCTCAGGGGCGGTGGCGGGTCGTTGGGGTGGAGCGCCAAGCGCAAGCCGGCCTCCTCGGCCACGGGGCACACCGCCTCCAAGAAGTAGCGCAGTCGCTTCCAGGTCTCCTCCGGCGTGGCGCGCTTTTCCGCAGGCACCGGCGGCATGCTGGACTGCAGTGCGTCGTCATAGTAGGTGACCATGGCGCCGCCGCGCCCGGGCTTTTGGGCATAGCCCTCCACGGCGCGGTGGTTGTAAAAGTTGTACTCGACGACCGGGTACCCCGCCGCCCCTGCGGCGCGCAGAGACCGAATGACCTTGTCAATGTCCTCATCGCGCCCGGGTTGGCCAAAGATGATGCGTGGGGTGATGTTGAACAGCATCATGATGCCCACTGAGAGCCCAAAGGGGGCCAAGCGCTCAGAGACGCGGCGGCAGGCTGCCTCGGTCCAGTACCCGAGCCGATCGGGGTCGGCGTGGTGACCGCCGAGCGCCAGGGCTTCGATGCCGAGCTGGGCCGCCCAGCGCAGCGTACGATCGTCCAGTTCGGGCACGTTCTCGCAGAGCAGCGGTTTCCACGGGGCGGGGGATGGCGTGTGGCTCATGGTGCTCCTTTCACCGAGATGGGTTGGATCGTGGCCCAAGTATAGCCGGCATTGGCGAGCGCGTCGCCTGCACGTGGCGTCGGCGGGTGCCCACCGAGCCGGCGCACTCGCTTTTTTCTCCGGCTCCTGCTACCATCGGACCCCGAGCAGGGGGTGGCGCCCAGCGCCCCATGCGAGGGAGACTCACCGAGGGGACCTCGCGCTCCGCCGCCCGATGCCCGGAGCGCCGCCCTGCGAGAGGCTGCGGCGATCGGCCAAGTGGCGCTGCTACCCCCGCGGTGCTCTTGCATCGCCGCAGGTAACGGTTTCTCAGGCGTCGGCCCCCACCGGAGGCCCCGCCAGATTCGTATGCCACACAGGAGGACCCATGACCGAGCAAGAGATGCTCAACGCGCTGAAAGAGTTTGATACGCCCTCCATCACCAACGTGGTGGCCACCTATCCCAAGAACCCGCTCTGCTTGGGACTGTACAACCCCTGGACACAGAACTGGTACACCGACGCATCACTGCGCTGTTGGTATCCCGAACTGGGTCCCGTCGTTGGCTACGCGGTGACGTGCGTGTACGGTCTCCCCGACCCGAACTATGGCGTGCTGTCGTTCGCCGATGTCATCGCGGCTATGGAGGCATCGCCGCAACCGACGATCTTTTGCTTCGAGCAGCGCTTTCCGCCCGAGATCGCCAAGAAGGTGGGGCTGTCGGGCGGTAACATGACGACGGCCATGAAGGCGGCGGGCTGCGTGGGGGCCCTCACCAACGGTCCGTCGCGCGACATCGACGAGATCCGATCGATGGGCTTTCAGTACCTGACGGCGGGGGTGTGCGCGGGACACGGGGACATGGCCATCCATGCGGTGAATGTGCCCGTGAGCATCGCGGGGATGGACGTGGCGCCGGGGGAGATCATCCACATGGATGAGAATGGCGCCGTCAAGTTTCCCGCGCAGTACCTCGCCGAGGTGCTCGATCGCGTCACCAAACTGCGTGATCAAGAGGCCGAGCACATGGCCAAGGTGCGCGCGGCCGCGGGGACGGGTGGGGTGAGCGCCGTCCTGAGCGGCGGGCACTACGGCCGCAAGCAGTAGG
This sequence comes from Chloroflexota bacterium, assembly GCA_012841405.1. Lineage (GTDB taxonomy): Bacteria > Chloroflexota > Anaerolineae > UBA1429 > UBA1429 > DUUT01. The sequence goes on along the minus strand of DUUT01000193.1, from coordinate 49,887 downwards.
GTGCAAGGAGCTAACCATGACCACGGCCAAGATCGTCATTTCGCCCGAAGAGCCGATCGCCATCATCAACCCGAATATCCAGGGGCACTTTGCCGAGCACCTGGGCGGCTGCATCTATGACGGCATCTGGGTGGGCGAAGAGTCGACCATCCCCAACATTGACGGCATCCGCACCGACGTCGTCGAGGCGCTGCGGCGGCTGCGGCCGCCGGTCGTGCGCTGGCCTGGCGGTTGCTTCGCCGATGACTATCACTGGCGTGACGGCATTGGCCCGCGCGCCGAGCGGCCGCGCCGCGTGAACCTCTGGTGGGGCGAGACGATCGAGTCGAACGCGTTCGGTACGCACGAGTTCCTCCGCTTCTGCAACCTCATCGGAGCGCAGCCCTACATCTGTGGCAACGTGGGCAGCGGCTCGCCCCGCGAGCTGCGGGACTGGGTCGAGTACTGCAACTTTCCGGGGGAGAGCACCCTGGCGCTGGAGCGTGGCGCGAACGGCTCGCCGGAGCCGTTCGGCGTGCAGTATTGGGGGGTGGGGAATGAGAACTGGGGCTGCGGAGGCAGCTTTTGCCCGGAGGACTATGGCGCTGAGTACAAGCGCTTTGCGACCTACCTGCGTGGGTTCGGCGACACCCCGCTCTATCTGATCGCTTGTGGCCCCAGCGGCAACAACCCCGACTGGACGCGGCGGTTCTTTGACAAGCTGGGGCGCTTTGCGCGCATCAACGGCTTTGCCGCCCACTACTACTGCCGTACGGCGGGCACTGCCACCGAGTACAGCACCGATCAGTGGTATGAGCTGCTCCACCGGGCGTTGCGCATGGAGCCGCTGGTGGTGCAGCAGCGGGCGATCCTCGATGGCTACGACCCCGAGCGCAAGATCGGCCTCATCGTCGATGAGTGGGGCACCTGGCACCCGCCCACGCCTGGGCGCCACCCGCGCCACTTGTGGCAGCAGAACACGCTGCGCGACGCCCTCGTGGCGGCGATGACGTTGGACATCTTTCAGCGGCATGCCGACAAGGTGGTGATGGCCAATATCGCCCAGACGATCAACGTGCTCCAGGCCATGATCCTCACCGACGGGCCCCGGATGCTCACCACCCCCACGTACCACGTCTATGACATGTACCAGACACACCAGGGCGGGCAGAGCCTGCGGACGCGCTTTGAGGCCGACGAGATCGTCTTTTCGCTGGAGGGGAACGCAGCGCGGCTGCCGGGGCTCAGCGGCTCGGCGTCCATCAAGGATGGCATCCTGACCCTCACCGTGGTGAATGCGCACGCCACGTCGGCCATCGAGGCAGACGTCGCGCTGCGACAGGGGGCGTGGAGTGGCGGCTCGGTCATCACCCTGACGGACGACGACATCCACGCGTACAACACCTTTGAGGCGCCGGATGCCCTCGTGCCGGTGGAGGCGCCCAGCGAGGTGCATGGCGCCCAGTTCCGCCACACCTTCCCCCCTGCTTCGGTGACCGCGTTCCGTCTGCGCGTAGCCTAGGCTGGCGCCTGGTGACACTCTGGCGCGCGGCCATCGCAAAGGCCGCGCGCCTCGCTGAGTGACGGGGTGGCGATGGGCTCCTGGAAGCCCGCCCGCGTGGGCTAAACGCACGCTCACGCAGGTGGACGTGACGGGGGTCGCCTGACCTCGGTCGCCTCGCGCTCACCCCGCTGAACGCCTGCAACCCGGAGCACACCCTCGGGGCTCCGTGCGCTTGACAACCATGGGAGCATCCCGTATTGTAGGCGCAGGATCTCGTTCTGCCCCCTTGCATCCCCCCACTTCGTCACTGCTGAGGTCCTTGGCTCCCGGAATTACTCGCAGCCGTGTGCCCGCCCGGTGCGCCCCATCGGTTGGCAGCGCAGACGGGACACGCGCATAGGACGGAGGATCGCCAATGGCACGCGAGCAAGCAGCCATCGATGGGAACGAAGCCGTCGCGCGGGTTGCCCATCGCACGAACGAAGTCATCGCCATCTACCCGATCACCCCATCCTCACCGATGGGGGAACACGCCGACGAGTACAGTGCCTTCGGACAGCCGAATATCTGGGGCACCGTGCCGCATGTCATGGAACTCCAATCGGAGGCCGGCGCAGCGGGGGCGTGTCATGGCGCGCTGCAGGCGGGCGCGCTGACCACCACGTTTACCGCTAGCCAGGGCTTGTTGCTGATGATCCCCAGCATGTACAAGATTGCGGGCCAGCTCATCCCCACGGTGTTCCACATCGCGGCACGTTCGGTAGCCACCCACGCCCTGTCGATCTTTGGCGACCATTCGGACGTCATGGCGGCGCTAGGCACGGGCTGGGCCATGCTCTTTGCCGCCTCGGTGCAAGAGGCCCAGGATATGGCCCTCATCGCCCAGGCGGCCACCCTCAAGGCACGGGTGCCCTTCCTGAACATCATGGACGGCTTTCGTACCTCCCACGAGGTGCACAAGATTGAGCTCTTGGACGACGACGATCTCCGCACCATGATCGACGATGACCTGGTGCGCGCTCACCGCGCCCGAGGGATGACGCCCGAGCGCCCGACGCTCCGTGGCACCGCTCAGAACCCGGATACGTTCTTTCAGGGGCGGGAGGCATCCAACCCCTTCTATGCCGCCACCCCCGGCATTGTTCAGGAGACGATGAACCGCTTTGCCGCACAGGTGGGCCGGCAGTATCACCTGTTCGACTATTTCGGCGCGCCCGACGCCGAGCGGGTCCTCGTGCTGATGGGGTCCGGCGCTGAGACGGTGCAGGAGACGGTGGACTATCTCACCGGCCGCGGCGAAAAGGTCGGCGTGGTCGTCGTGCGGCTCTACCGCCCCTTTGCCGTGGACGCGTTCCTCTCTGCGCTGCCAGAGACGGTGCGTGCCATTGCCGTATTGGACCGCACCAAGGAGCCCGGTGCCACCGGTGAGCCGTTGTACCGCGATGTGGTCACGGCCATCCACGAGGGCGCGTTCACCTCGGGGGCCGACGGGCGGCCGCCGAGGGTGATCGGTGGGCGCTATGGGCTCTCCTCCAAAGAGTTCGCGCCGGCCATGGTGATGGCCATCTATGACGAGCTCACCAAGGAGCGGCCCAAGAACCACTTTACCATCGGCATCGACGACGACGTCTCGGGCACGAGCCTACCCTATGATCCGGACGTGGACATTGAACCGGATGACGTCTTTCGTGGGCTCTTCTGGGGCTTTGGGTCTGACGGGACGGTCTCGGCGAACAAGAACTCGATCAAGATCATTGGCGAGAATACGGACTATTATGCGCAGGGCTATTTCGTCTACGACTCGCGCAAGGCGGGCGCCTTTACCGTGTCGCACCTGCGCTTTGGCCCGCGACCGATCCGCTCGCCGTACCAGATTCAGAAGGCCAACTTTATCGGCGTGCACCAGTTCGGCTTTCTCGAGCGCTTTCGCATCATCGAGTCGGCCCAAGAGGGCGCCACGCTGCTGCTGAATGCGCCGTACGCTCCGGAGCAGGTGTGGGACAACATCCCGCGCGAGGTGCAGGAGCAGATCATCGCCAAGCGGCTCAAGGTCTATGCCATCAATGCCTATGACGTTGCCGTCGCTACGGGGATGGGCAACCGCATCAACACCATCATGCAGACCTGCTTCTTCCACCTGAGCGGCATCCTGCCCTCGGAGCAGGCGATCGCCAAGATCAAGCAGGCGATCGTGGACACGTATGGCAAGCGTGGCCAAGCGGTCATCGACCGCAATTTCGCGGCAGTGGATGCCTCCATCGAGCGCCTGCACGAGATTCCACTCCCCGAGCGGGCCGAAGGGGAGGTGACCATTCCCCCGTTGGTGCCTGAGGGAGCGCCCGACTATGTGCGCAACGTCATGGGGCCGCTGATGGCCGGCCGGGGCGACGATCTGCCCGCGAGCGCGCTGCCCGTCGATGGCGTGTTCCCCACCGCAACGAACCGCTGGGAGAAGCGCAACATCGCCCTCGCCGTGCCGGTGTGGGAGCCACAGATCTGCATCCAGTGTGGACGCTGTGTCATGTATTGCCCGCACGCGGTGATCCGCTCCAAGGTGTACGACCCGGAGCTCCTGGAGAATGCGCCGGAGACGTTCAAGCACATCGAGGCGCGCTGGCCGCGGCGCGCGTTCCAGGGGAAGGACTTTACCGTGCAGGTGGCGGTGGAGGACTGTACCGGCTGTGCCGTGTGTGTGGAGGTCTGCCCGGCACGCGACAAGACACAGGTGGGCGTCAAGGCCATCAACATGCGGCCGCAGATGCCGATCCGCAAGCAGGAGCGGGAGAACTGGTCGTTCTTCTTGTCGCTCCCGGTGGCAGAGGCCGATGTGCCGATCACCTTCAATAACACCAAGAACGTGCAGCTCTTGCAGCCCATGTTCGAGTTCCCGACGGCTTGCGCCGGCTGCGGTGAGACGCCCTACATCCGCCTCTTCTCGCAGCTGTTCGGCGACCGCGCCGTCATCTCGAATGCCACGGGGTGTTCATCGATCTATGGCGCCAACCTGCCCGGCACGCCCTGGGCGGTGAACGATGAGGGCCGGGGTCCCGCGTGGAATAACCCGCTCTTTGAGGATGCTGCCGAGTTTGGTCTCGGCCTGCGCCTGACGCTGGACAAGCAGCGCGAGTACGCCTCCGAGCTGCTCATGGCCCTGCGGCACCACGTTGGCCCAGAGTTTGCCGACGAGATCCTGAACGCCGAGCAGTACGGCGACGCGAACCTCCGCGCCCAGCGGGAGCGGATCGAGCGGCTGAAGGAGCGCCTCCAGGGGTATGATCATCCCCAGGCGCGCGAGCTGCTGACCGTCGCCGATGCCCTGCTACGCAAGAGCGTCTGGTCGCTGGGCGGCGACGGCTGGGCGTATGACATTGGCTACGGCGGCCTGGACCACGTCATGGCGACCGGGCGCGACGTGAATGTCCTCGTCCTGGACACAGAGGTCTACTCGAACACGGGCGGCCAGGCCAGCAAGTCCACGGGGCTCGCCGCAGTGGCCAAGTTCGCCGCCGGGGGTAAAGCGACGCCCAAGAAGGACCTGGGGCTGATGATGATGTCGTACGGGTACGTGTACGTGGCCCAGGTGGCCATGGGCGCCAACGACGCGCAGACGATTCGCGCCTTCCTGGAGGCCGAATCGTACCCCGGGCCGTCGATCATTATCGCCTACTCGACCTGCATTGCCCACGGCATCAACATGGCCAAGGGGATGGATCAGGAAAAGCTGGCGGTGGAGTCGGGCCACTGGCCGCTGTACCGCTACGATCCGCGGCGCCGCGAGCAGGGGTTGAACCCCTTCCAGTTGGATTCCAAGGCGCCGACGGTGCCGCTCGAGCAGTACCTGTATAACGAAAACCGCTACCGGATGCTGACGCAGAGTAATCCAGAGGCTGCTCAGCGCCTGCTCCAGGCGGCGCAGCGTGCCGTCCTTGAGCGCTGGCACAAGTACGAGCAGATGGCACAGATGGACGTCGACATCGGCGCCGACACCAGCGCCGCGGCTGGCGCTGAGACGCCGGAGGAGTAGGGCATGCGCACCGCGGGGGGATGGGCGCAGTCCCCCCGCGCATCCGAGCGACAAGGAGTGTCGACCGATGAGTCCTGATCTGACGACCGCGTACCTGGGCTTGCGTCTCAAGCATCCGGTGGTGCCCTCGGCCTCGCCGCTCACCAACACCCTCGATGGTATCCGGCGCCTGGAGGACGCCGGTGCGTCGGCGATGGTGCTGCACTCGCTCTTTGAGGAGCAGCTGGTGCTCGAGAGCGCTCAGCTCGATCATTACCTCTCCTATTTTACTGAGGCCTTTGCCGAGGCGCTCGACTGGTTTCCCGATCAGGCCCAGTTCCTCATGGGCCCCGAGGAGTATTTGGACAAGATCCGCCGCGCCAAGGAAGCTGTCGACATCCCCATCATCGGCAGCCTGAACGGCATCACCCCCGGCGGGTGGACGGCCTATGCCCGAGCCATCCAGGAAGCCGGGGCCGATGCGCTAGAGCTCAACATCTACCACATTCCTACCGAGCTGGGGCAGGACGGTTCCTACATCGAGACGTTGGCGTTGGACACCCTGCGTGCCGTCCGCGCCGAGGTCACCATCCCGGTGGCCGTCAAGCTGAGCCCCTTCTACTCTTCGATCCCCAACATCTGCCTGCGCCTGGCCGAGGCGGGAGCCGATGGGCTGGTGCTGTTCAACCGCTTCTACCAGCCAGACCTGGACCTCGAGTCCCTCGAGGTGGTGCCGAACCACGCGCTGTCCCGCTCGGAGGACATGCGGCTGCCCCTGCGCTGGACGGCGCTCCTCTACGGGCGGATTGATGCCGATCTGGCCATCACCAGCGGCGTGCACACCCCCGAAGACGTGATCAAGGGACTCATGGCTGGCGCCAAGGTGACGATGATGGCTTCGGAGCTGCTGCAGCAGGGCACCGCACGTCTCGGCGAGGTGGTCGAAGGGGTACGGCGTTGGCTGGAGCAGCGCGAGTACGCGTCGGTGGAGCAGATGCAAGGGAGCATGAGCCAGGCCAAGTCGGGCGACCCTGTGGCGTTCGAGCGCGCGAACTATATGCGCGTCCTGCAGTCTTGGCGGCCCGACCCCGCCGGCCAACTCTACCGCGAGATGCTGCGCTAGGGGTAGAGGATAGTGCACCGCCCCCAGACCACTGCAGTGGTCTGGGGGCGGTGTTGTTGTGAGCGGGGGGGGAGGGGGCTGAAAGACGCGCTCGGTGGCGCTAGGTACGCGCTAACTAGCCCAGATCGATGATGAGATCGCGGCCAAACGCGACTCCGGCTGACTGGCACGCCATGCGTACAATCTTCTTCATCGTACCACGGTCGTGGTTCGTGCTCAGCCACCACCCGGGGACAATCTGGACCGACGCCGTCTCGGCCAGATCAGGCCGACCGGGGTAGAGTGCGAAACGGTCAGTGGCCACGTAGCGGCGCTTCTTGCCGTGCTTCTCCATCGCGAACCGGTCCAGAAAACCGGGGTAGTACTGCGCAAGAAGGCGCATGGCCTGGAGCATCGCTGCGGTAGCTGTACGGGCTGGGTAGACCTGCCCCTGAAATGTCACCGAGGGGCTACGTCGGCCTCGTGATGGGATCGGCACGCGCTCGGTAGGCGCTGAATCCTTGAGCAGAGCACAGGTACGGCGCCCGAGACTGCCAAACTGCTCGAGCAGCTCCTCCAGCGAGCGGGCCTTATCCATGCCAGCCTTGGCCTCTTCGTCGGCGCCACGCCGTACGTCCTCAGCGGCTGCCTCGCGGATGTCCGCGATCTCTAAAGCAAGCTCTTGTAGCAGGATCTCGATTGCAGCGGCGACGTTACTCGGTTTACCGGTCATCCCTGCGATCCCCCTACGCGTGCTGCTCACCAGGCTTCCGGACCTTGTCGGCGGCTGCCAGCGGCTGTGCCGTCTATACCCTCGCACGCGAGTGTAACGGTGCCCCATGCGATCGTCAAGTGAATGCCTGCGCTACCCTGCGGGGCTCGACAGCTTGCAGCGGTTTATCTCTGATATGCGCGATGTTGCCTCTCTGCCACTTGACACCCGCCTCCACACCTGCTTGAATACGCCGCCCAGTCTCGCTCCGTCTTGGGCGGGCCATCCTCTGAATCCAGCCGTCAACCTGGCGTAGGGCCAATGGGCGAGAGAACTGTAGCCCGTAGTGCCTTCCCTGCGCCTCCCCCCATCACGATTCTGGGATGCTCCACCCGCGCTGCCCCACCCACTCGCGAATCCAGGCCTTGTACGGCGGTTTGAGCCAGTAGGCCTGCTGGCTCTTCTCGCCATCAGTGGTCCACTCGTCCCCGACGAAATCCTCCTTGCTCCCGCGACGCATCTTGAACCCAGCGCGCGCCCCGGCTACCGAGGTCATGGTCTTACCAGCAAGGGCTGGCATGTGGCGCTCCGCTACCCGGTTGATCAAGCGGCGCACGCGGTCGGCGGTCACGGGGTCGTCGCCAAGGTGGGCGAGCACCGTGAGGAAAGCGTTCTGCCAACCGGTATTGTCCGCGAGGAATCGGTAGAGCTCGTCCTTTTCCCACGGCTCACCCATCACGCTTGGGCCGCGCTCCGGGCCCACCTCTCCCACTTCCTCCTCGACGGCCGCCGCCGTTTTTAGCTCGGCGATCTCTAGGAGGATCGTCACCAGGTTGCCGATGTTGACGCTCTCCAGCGGCAGGATGATGCCGCCGACGCGACGCGCGGCCTCCTCGGGCCCGGCAATCTCTTCCAGGTCCGCCTTCAGTCGCCACAGCTTGATCAAGTCCTCGAAGGAGATGAGGCGCAGGAGGTTGCGGTACTCGCCCCCCTTGATCTGGTCGATGATGTGCTGCACCTCGACGCCGCCCACTACATAGAGCCCGTATACCTCGCCCTCTGGGTGTTCGGCCGCGTACCGCTTCACACAGTCACCAAGCTGGCCTACGCTGGTCACGGGCCAGCCTGACGACTTGACCTCGACCAGGATGGTGCCGCCGGTGGCGCTACGCCACAGGCCGTCGAAGGCGATTTCGTTGGTGCTCCCGCCGTAGCGCCCGAACTCGACCTCAAAGCCCAGGCGCTGCCCCACGGCCACCGCCGTATCCTGCATGGCGCTGTACCACTGGCGCTGCGACGCGCTCCCCTTTGCCACGCACTCTTTCAGCCAGGCGTCGAAATGCTCGGGGCTCCACTTGTCTTTGAGCAGGAAAGCCCGGAACCGCTTCTTCGCGTCGCCCGCGTCATCCAGACGACCGCCGATGAGGTCCAGGACGTCCTCCATAGTCGGTTCTGCCATCTCGCTCTCTCCCCCGTTAGGCCGATGCCCTCGACTCGATGCTTACCACTCCCCGTTGCTGATGCGTCGGTCCATCAGGATGCCATAGAGATATGAAGGCCCCTGCAGATGATTGATCTCCCCGGGGCCGTTCAGCGGCACATACTCCAGTGCCTTCCTGAACTCGGCCTTCGCCAGATTCCAGTCGGTGGTGCTGGGCACGAGATAGCTGCCAAGTACCTCGTAGGTGAACGCCTGACCGCGTTTCTGGTGAAACGTCTCCCCCTCATGTCGCCCGATGCGCGCCCACACGACCTCGATGTCATGCGCCATGGCCGTCCTCCTCACCTCACGCTGTTCCCGGCGCAACACCTCACCACTCCTCCAACCTCTCCCATGCCTCGAGCACCAGCCGCTTGGTACGGTACTCACCGTAGGCGCGTATCTCTTTTTCCTTCAGCACGCGGAACGTCTCCCCGGGGAAATCCTCTCCATAGACGTCTTGCGGGTCGAGGATGTAGCGCAACTCCTCTTCCGTCAGGCCGTAGAGGCGGGCATAGTAGGCATCCAGCTCGGCGCGCAGCACCGCCCGGCGATCGGCGTCCCACTTGAAGGGGGAAAGCCGGTGGAGCGGCCCACCCATGAGGGGGCGGTGCTCCAGTCGTGGCCGCCGGTCGCGCGGCGATTGTCCGCGAACTGGGCGAGGATGGCGTCGCACAGCGCCTCGTCCGCCTCGGCCATGACGTCGTCGGCGAAGGGCTTGAGGTCCCATGCGGTGTAGGCGAGTTCCAGAGCCCGGGGCACGATGAGCTTCCGTGTCTGCTCGCCGAAGGCACGGGGCGCTAGGACTGTGAACTGCTTCATGCAAAAGTGGCTGATGTCCGTGCCACCGAGCTTCTGCCTCGCAACGTAGTCGCAGGCTAAGGAGTTGAGGCATCCCGAAAGCAGAAGGGCACTAACCGCTGCATTCGGCTGATTGAGGAAGAGGAGTGGCTCTTTATCGCCAACGGCCACTCTTAGCTGGACCACCGCCACGACAGTACGTTCGTTGGTAGCGTTTGTGGTTTTCCTGAACCCCAGGAGCCATGCACGATCCCAGTCCTGAAGCTGCCCTTCCACCTCCTCCTCCGCCACCCAGTACCACGGCAGAACCTGGTAGCACGGGTCGGCGTGCTGGGCCTCGGTCGTCTCGGGTAGGTGGGTGCTGGAACGGGACTCGACTCCCTCGTAGGAACTGAAGCGATGGTCGAACTGCCAGATCATCTTGGCCTCGTAGAGGGGAAGGTAAACATCGCCCTCACCCCCGGCTCCCTCTCCCGCGGGCAGGAGAGAAGTGGAACACATCCTTTGTGGCTATACGTAGACTCCCATCACCACTGCCGTTACCATGGAGCGCGTCTGCTCCACTATACCTCCAATGGGGCGGGAGGGGGTCGAACCCTCACGGCCTTACGGCCAGCGGATTTTAAGTCCGCAGCGTCTGCCTTTCCGCCACCGCCCCTCATGGGGCGATGATAGGCCTACGCCCCCAAGCTGTCAATGGTGCCTCGCATTGGCCCACTTTGCACTTTGCGCCTGGACGCTTAGAATAGGGGCACGTTGGCCTAGCGGGGATGCAACACAGCGACGTGGGGGCCGCCCTTGCGCGTGATGATGATCTCCAGAGCCTGTCTCGTCGGGGCTTACCAATCCAAACTCGAGGCGATCGCCTCGCACCCCGATATCGAGCTGACGGTGGTAGTCCCCGCGTTCTGGCGCGAGGGCTCACGGGTCGTGCGGCTCGAGCAGGTCTATACTGCAGGTTACCAACTCGTCGTCGCTCCCGTGATTTGGAACGGCAGCTTTCACCTGCACTACTTTCCGACGGCTTCCTCCCTATTGGCCGACGTCCGCCCCGATCTCCTCCACATGGACGAAGAGCCCTACAACGTGGCGACGTACCACGCCCTGCGCGCTGCTCGGCGGGCCGGCGTTCGATCGCTGTTCTTCTCCTGGCAGAACATCCATCGGCGCTACCCCGAGCCGTTCCGCCGCCTGGAGCGCTGGGTCTACCGCACGGCCGATGCGGCCATCGCTGGCACCGCGGCCGCGGCCGCGGTGCTGCGGCGCAAGGGGTATGACGGCCCGTTGCGCGTCATCCCGCAGTTCGGCGTCGATGCGGACGTGTACCAGCCCGCTCCGGGCACCCCCAGCGACCGCCCCTTCACCATCGGCTACGCTGGGCGGCTGGTGTCCGAAAAGGGGCTCGATACGTTGGTGGAGGCCGTCGCCGGATTGCAGGGAGACTGGCGGCTGCTCTTCTGTGGGTGGGGGCCTTGGCGCCCGCGGCTGGAGCGTGACCTGGGCCGGTTGGGCTTTGCCGAGCGCGTCACCTTCTGCGAGGGGGTGGCGGCCATCGACATGCCCGCGTGCTATCACGCCATGGATGTGCTGGTGCTGCCCTCACGCACGCGCCGCAACTGGAAGGAGCAGTTCGGCCGCGTGCTGGTCGAGGCGATGGCTTGCGGGGTGCCGGTAGTGGGCTCGGATTCGGGTGCCATCCCCAGCGTCATCGGTAACGCCGGGCTCGTCTTTCCCGAGGGCGATGCGAACGCGCTCCGTGCCCACCTCGCAGCGCTCCGCGACCAGCCGGCGCGTCGTCGCGATCTCGCGGCGCTTGGTAGGAAGCGCGTCCTCGACTGCTTTGCCCAGCAACGTATCGCCGCAGAGACGGTTGCCCTGTACCGCGCGATGTACGCCGAGCCTCCGCAAGGAGCCGCGGCGGGGAGCGCGTGATGGCGCCATGACCGAGATGAAGCGCACCAACGTGGCATGGCCCGCTGGGAATGACGGGTTGGAGCGTCCGCGCATTGCCCTGAACGCCCATCTCCTATCGACCGCGGCGACCTATCGCGGTGCGGGGGTCAGCCACTACATCCACAGCCTGCTGCGATACCTGCCAGAGGCCGATGGCAGGGCGGAATACGTCGCCCTGCTGCGGCGTGGCACGGCGGCATTCGAGGGGTGGGCGTGCCAGCGGGCACGGTGGGGCACCGGGTACCCCATGGCGCGTATTGCCTGGGAACAGCTCGCACAACCGTGGCGGCTATGGCGCGAGGGGATCGACCTGATCCACGCGCCCGTGTACGTGGGGCCGGTTGTCTCACCCTGCCTCACGGTGGTGACCGTGCACGACTTGAGCTTTTACCTGTACCCCGAGTTGCTGCGGAGGGCCAGCCGGGCGTACCTTCAGCGGATGACACGCCTCTCGGTGGAGCGCGCCGCCGGCATCATTGCCGTCTCGTGCGCCACGCGCGACGATTTGGTGCGCCTCCTCGGGGTGGCGCCAGAGCGCGTCACGGTGGTGCACAACGGCGTCGACGACGTCATGCGGCCTATCCAAGACCGCGCTGCGGTTGCGGCGTTCCGCCGGCGACGAGGCTTGCCGGAGCGCCTCATCCTCTTCGTGGGCACGCTCGAGCCCCGTAAGAACCTGCCGGCGCTCCTGGAGGCCTATGCCATCCTGCGTGAGCGCTGGGGCACCGCGCACCGCCTCGTCCTGGCTGGCGGCAGGGGCTGGGGGTACGCGGACATCGAGGCAACGCTGGCACGCCTGCGGTTGGGGCCGGAGGCGGTGCTCCTCCCGGGGTTCGTGCCGCAGGACGAGTTGCCACTGTGGTACAATGCCGCCGACCTATTCGTCTACCCGGCGATCTATGAGGGGTTTGGCATCCCCCCGCTGGAGGCGATGGCCTGCGGCGTGCCGGTGATCGTCTCCGATCGCTCGTCGCTCCCCGAGGTGGTGGGGGGGGCGGGGGTTGTCGTCGACCCGGACGACGTCGAGGGGTTGGCGCGCGCCATGCGCGACGTACTCACCGATGGGGATCGACAGCGTGTCCTGCGTGCCGCTTGCCTCGCACGCGCTCGCGCGTTCTCGTGGCGTGAGACGGCGCGACAGACCGCATCATTCTATCATCGCATACTCATGGATGGGCAGGACGGATGACGCGCAATCGTCCACACAACACCTGGCTCGCCATCAAGCCGCTGCTCGATGCCGTCTTCATCGTGCTGGCGTTTGCCCTGGCCTACCTGGTGCGCTACCACCTGCAGTGGGTGCGCGAGGTCGAGCCAGCCTATTGGGTGCCGTTCAGCGTCTATGTCCCCAGCGTGGCGCTGCTCACCGGCATCCTCGTGGCGGCCTACTGGCTCGGGGGCGCCTACCGCGAGGAACGCGGGCGGCTCTTCTTTGACGAGTTTGCCATCGTCTTTCGGGGCACCGTCACCGGCATTGCCACGATGATCGTCATCGTGTTCCTCGTGTGGCCCAACTACTATTCGCGGCTGATCTTTGGCTACGCCGGGGTGGCGACGCTGCTGCTCCTCGGGGTCAGCCGAGCCATCGAACGCTTTGTGATCGGGTGGCGACGGCGTCGCGGCCTCGGCGTCGATCGCGTGCTGATCATCGGCGCGGGTGAGGTGGCTCGCTCGATTATGCGCACCGTCTGCGCCCGGCCCGAGTTCGGGTACCAGATCGTCGGTTTCCTAGACAGTGATCCAGCGCGGGCCACGACGGATATCGGGCGCTTTCCGGCATTGGGGACGCTGGACAACCTCGAAGAGGTGCTGGAGACGAACACCATCGACGAGGTGATCGTCACCCTCCCCTGGACGATGCCGGGGCGCATTCAGCGCGTCATGGCCGCCTGTGAGCGCCGCGCGATGCCGGTGCGTATCGTCCCCGATCTGTTCCAGATGACGCTGAGCAAGGTTGAGGTAGACAATCTGGATGGCATTCCGCTCATGGGCATCCGCGAGCCGGTGCTGCGCGACTGGCAGGTGCTCATCAAGCGGGCCCTCGATGTGGTGATGGCGAGCGTTGCCTTGGTAGTGCTCGCCCCCGTGTTCTTGGTGATCGCCATCGCCATCCAGCTCGATTCACCGGGGCCGGTGATCTTTCGGCAAGAGCGCGTGGGCAAGGGGGGGGCCGTATTCACGTGCCTCAAGTTTCGCTCCATGTGCGTGGACGCCGAAGAGCGCATCGTCGACCTCAAGGAGCAGAACGAGGCCACTGGGCCGCTGTTCAAGATACGGGAGGATCCGCGCTGCACACGGGTGGGACGCTTCTTGCGACGCACGAGCCTCGACGAGCTTCCCCAGTTGTGGAATGTTCTCTGTGGCGAGATGAGCATCATCGGGCCGCGGCCGGCGCTGGGCAGTGAGGTGCAGGAGTACGCCCCGTGGCACCGGCGGCGCCTCGAGGTTGCACCCGGTATCACCGGGCTGTGGCAGGTGAGTGGCCGCAGTGACCTCACCTTTGATGAGGGCGTGCTCCTCGACGTCTACTATATCGAGAACTGGTCGCTGTTCCTCGATCTACGCATCCTGATCAAGACGATACCCTCCGTCCTGTTGGGGGCCGGGGCATACTGAGCGCTCGTCGCGTGTGCGCCGGTGACGCTGACGAGCGGCAATCCATCTCTATCGCAACCCGAAGGGAAACGACATGGCAGTGACCGTCCAGACCGTAGACAGCGCCGCGCTGACCGCCTTTGCTCAGTCCCTCGTGCGGACGCCGAGTATCTCGACGCAGGAGGGCGAGGTCGCGGCGCTGGTGGCCGACGAGATGCGTGTGGTGGGGTTTGACGAGGTACGCGTCGACCGCATGGGCAACGTCATCGGCCGCATCGGCCCGGGACACGGCAAAAAGCTGCTCTGTGACGCCCACATGGATACGGTGGACGTGGGCGATGCCGAGGCGTGGTCGCGCGACCCGTTCGGCGGTGAGATTGAGGGCGGGGTGCTCTATGGGCGCGGCGCCTCGGACATGAAGGGCGCCCTGGCTGCCATGGTGTACGCCGGCAAGGCGCTCCGCGAGAGCGGCGTCCGGCTGCAGGGGGACTTTTACGTGGCTGCCGTCGTCCAAGAGGAGCCGTGTGAGGGGTTGGCCCTGCGCCATGTCATCGAGACGGAGGGGGTGCGCCCCGACTGGGTGGTGCTGGGCGAAGCCACCAACCTGCAGATCTCGCGCGGGCAGCGCGGCCGGATCGAGTTTCGCATCGACGTGCGCGGGCGGTCATGCCATGCCGCCGCTCCGGACCGCGGCGTGAACGCCATCTATGAGGCGGCGCGTCTCATCGTGGGGCTCGAGCTCCTCGCACCGCAGCTCAACCACGACGCGTTCCTCGGCAAGGGCAGTATCGCCGTCACCGATATTCGTAGCGTGGCCGGAAGCCGCAACGTGGTGCCCGATCGCTGCACCCTGTTCGTCGATCGACGCCTTACCATTGGTGAGACGGAGGCCAAGGCGCTGGCCGAGATCAAGCGTATCCTCACCCGCGAGGGCGTCGATGGCGTCGTCGACGTCTCGGAGTACTGCGACATCAGCTATACGGGGCTGGAGGTACAGGCGCGCGCGTACTATCCCTACTGGGTGACGCCCGAGGGCGACCCCCTGCTGCAGACGACGACCGCGGTGGTGGAGGACGTCCTCGACTTTGTGCCGCACGTCGGCAAGTGGGAGTTCTCCACCGATGGCGTCTACACGGCGGGGGTTGCCGGTATCCCCACCATCGGGTTTGGCCCCGGCGAGGAACGCTACACCCACACCGTCGACGACCAGGTGCGCGTGCGCGACCTGGAATCCGCCGCCAAGGTCTATGCCGAGCTCGCCGTGCGGATGTTGGGCCGCGCTTAGGGCGGGTTGGTAGAAGGGTCACAGCGTCGTTCCGCGTCGCCAGGATCACGTCGGACACCGCGGCGCTTGCAGCGCCGCGCGGCACCGTGGTGATGTACGAAAAAGCCCCGCGCCTACGGGCGGGGCGACGCGTTCCTGCGGAGGGTGCGTGGTGCCAACACGCCCTAGGTGCGGTAATGGGCGTTAATGTCCACATAGCTGTGCGAGATGTCGCACGTCCAGACGGTTGCTGCCGCGCTCCCCTGACCGAGGTCCACGGTGATGGCGATATCGGGCTGCTCGAGGATGGCGGCGGCGCGCTCTTCGTTGACGTCGTACGGTGCGCCGGCGCGCACCAACTCCAGATCGCCGAGCCAAACCCCCACGCGGCTCGGGTCCACCGGTACCCCGCTGTAGCCCACGGCGCACACGATGCGGCCCCAGTTGGCGTCACGCCCATAGATCGCCGTCTTGACCAGGAGCGAACGCGCCACGCTCATACCGACCTGCTTGGCCGCGGCCGCGTCCGCCGCCCCGCGAACGGTGATGGTGATAAAGCGAGTGGCCCCCTCAGCATCGCGCACGATGCCCTGCGCCAGCGCGGTCAGCACGTGGGTCAACCCCTGGAAAAAGGCCTCGTAGGCGAGCGAGTCCGCGGCGGTGATGGGAGCCGCTGCTGCGGTGCCGTTTGCCAGCAGCAGGGCGGTGTCGTTCGTGCTCGTATCGCCATCGACGGTGATCATGTTAAAGCTCGTGTCGACAGCATCGCGCAGCGCGCGCTGCGCCAGGTCGGGCGCGATGGCGGCATCGGTGGTCAACAGGCAGAGGAGCGTAGCCATGTTGGGATGGATCATCCCTGCACCCTTGGCCATTCCGCCGATGGTAAAGCTGGCGCCTTCACAGGTAACGCGTATGGCGCACTCTTTCGGGCGCGTGTCGGTGGTCATGATGGCGCGCGCGGCGTCGTGGCCGGCATCGATGGACGACGAGCGCTGTGCAGCGGCGGCAGCGACCCCGCGCGTGAGCTTGTCCATGGGGAGTTGCGCGCCGATGACGCCGGTGGACATGAGCATCACGTCGCCCGGAGCGATGCCCAGCGCCTCGGCAGCCGCTTCGGCGGTGGCCTCAGCGTTGCGCATCCCTTGCTCGCCGGTGCAAGCGTTGGCGCATCCGGCGTTGATCACCACGGCGCGAATGCCAGACGGGTTCTCCGCGAGGATGCGCTGGTCGTAGAGTACGGGCGCCGCCTTGAAGGCGTTCGTGGTAAAGACGGCGGCGGCAACGCAGGGCCGGTTGCTGGTGACGAGGGCCACGTCGAGGGCGCCGTTCGCCTTGATGCCGGCGGCGACGCCAGCGGCATCAAAGCCCGGAATCGAGGTGATGCTGCCGGCGTCGATGGGGTGGAGCGTAGCAGTGGACATGGTGCATCTCCATCAGAGCTTGGGGGCACCCTACTCGGCCAGGATGCCCGGGACGTAGACGAGGAGCGTCAGTAGCGCATCGGACAGGGCGAGTACGCCAAAGGTGGGCAACAGCGATGCATAGGCACGTCGCCTCACGAACAGCCAGGTCACGAGGATGGCGACGGCGGTGATGAGCAGCGGCGCGGCGTACACGATGGCGTCCGCCAGCCCCGTGGGCGTGCCCCGGGGGAGCGGGAGCGCCGTGAACCAGTCGGGACGAAAGACGAGCTTGGAGCCGATGTACATAAGGGCGCCGATGCCGAGCATGATGCGTGACCCGAGGCGATCGAGGCCGTCTTCGGCGCGGATAAAGGCATACAGGGCGAGCACCACCAGTGGCGGAAAGAGCCACACGAGGACGATGGGAAAAAAGCTGGCCGCCTGCGCCAGGCCCCAGACCACGCCGAGGAGCGCTGCCGTCACGTCGTCGGGACCCAGCCGGTTCAGGTTCTGTTGCGCCTCGAGGGCGGTGGACGCGTAATAGATCGCGTACTGGCCAAATCCTGCCGTGTCGATCCAGGCAAGGTGCAGATCGCCCTCTGCATCTGCGGCAAGCGTGGGGCGGAGGGAGGTCGACTCGGTCTGGCCGACGATCTGGTAGCCGACCAGCTCTCCGTCGGACCAGAGGGCCAGGACCACCTGCACGATACTCTTGGTGCGCCCCGTGATCTGCACGGAAAAGGCGGTCGCCAGCTCGTCCTGCTCGCCGGCGACGGCGCTCGGCAGATAGACAAAGCGCGATGCCGACGCCCCCGCGGCGCTCGCCAGCGTGTGGACCTGGTAGGCGCTTGATGTGGCCTGATAGAGCGGATGGTTCTCCTCGGGGATGATCACGTCCCGCGGCTTGCCAGCCGCTTGGGGCGCACCGAGGGGAAACGACACGTACTGGGATTCGGCCGACGGGAGCGACATGCCGCCGCCACGGCGTTCGAGCGACCAAAAGACGTAGGCCCGCCCTCGGGCAATGCCCAGGCAGGGGCCGTGGCTCACCAGGCCCGTGAGAACGCCAAAGGCGGTGAACTCGTGCATTCCGGTGAGGGTGCCCGCTGCCTCGTCAAAGCGGCCATAGGTAATGCTCTCGCGACCGGCGTCCGGAATCCCCCGCCATGCCAGGTGCACGCTCCCATCCCGCGCTCGCACGGCAGAGGGCTCGAACCCGACCACGCCCAGCGCTTGCGATACCGTGGCCCCGGACCCATCGGCGGCAACGCGCGCGTAGTACAGCCCCGGCGCGGGGCCCTCGGGGGCGCCCCAGAACAGGGTGATACCGCCATCGCTGGCGGGGAGGGCGGTATGCGAATGCACCGGGATGCCGGGGGGAGAGATGGTGACGGGCTCGGCCACGGGCTGTCCCGCGGCGTCGAGCAGTGCGTGGTACAGGCGATAGACGTCGCCCTCGCGCGCGAGCCACGTGGCGTGCACACCGCCCTGGGTGTCGAGTGTCAGGCTGGGGCGGTTCGGCCGCTCTGACAGATCGAGGTCGCTCTGTGTGGTGGTTGTGCCGCTGGCGTCGAGCTGGGCATAGCGCAGGATCTGTCGTTCAGCCTCGTCCTCTGCGGTCCAGAGGAGATGGATCCCCCGGCCTTGCGCGTCGACGGCCATGGCGACGGGGCTGTTGAGGCTCGCCGTTCCGACCCGCACGCCGCGACTCCAGTCGTCGTTGGCCCGCGCGCAGCGCGCGGGCTGTGCCTGACAGCCGCTGAGGAGCAACGCCGCCAACACGACGATGGCAATACCGCGCGAGGCGCACCGAGCTAACAATACACGCATGGCGGACTCCTTCGGGCCGAGGCGACGGGGACAAGGCAGCATCCATCTACTGGTGAATGGCAGTATAGCCCGTTCAAGCGCGGCGGCAAGCATGGAGGAGGGCACCGTGCGCGCAGCCCGGGGGCCGGCGGCTTCGCCGCCCCAACCTTGACGGTTCTGTCGCCCGGATGCTATAATCCCGACCGTCCAGGCTTTCAATCCAGTCACCTTGGGGCGCGCCATACATCGGCCGCCTCACCTGATACGCGAGGAGGCAGCAATGCGCAAGATTCGCATCACGGCGGGCGACGTATCAGCCACGGCTGTACTGAACGATACCGATACCGCCGACGCGATCTGGAAAGCGTTGCCCATCGAGGCGCGCGGCAGTACCTGGGGGGACGAGATCTATTTCGCCATACCCGTGCATCTGGACGAGGAGGATGCCCAGGAGGTGGTGGGCATGGGGGATCTCGGGTACTGGCCTCCCGGACACGCATTCTGCATCTTTTTCGGGCGCACTCCCATGAGCCGAGGGAACGAGATTCGCCCGGCCAGCCCGGTGAACGTGTTCGGCAAGGTGGAGGGCGATGCTACGGTCTTTAAGCGGGTCTCCAGCGGTGCCACTGTGCGGCTGGAGCGCCTGGAGGCCTAGGCGCTGGCAGGGAAATCTGGCGGCGCCGCGTGAGGGCGCCCAGCAGCAGGTGAAGGAGATACATTGATGGCATTCGAAGAACAGATCCAGGTGCTGGTCGAGGCCGAGCAGAACCGCCAGGCCGTCGGCCCCATCTCGGACCTCGTGCCCGGGGGGCTGTCGTTGGATGACGCCCACACCATTTGCGAGACGATTATCGGTCGGCGCATGGCGGCCGGGGAACAGCTCGTGGGCTACAAGGTGGGCTTCACCAACATCCCCGTGCGCGAGCAGATGGGCCTGCCCGATTCGACGTACGGCTATGTGCTCGAGAGCATGGCGCTGGAGAACGCCGGTGAGCTGGCGATGGACGAGCTCATCGCGCCCAAGATCGAGTGCGAGATCTGCTTCCGGCTGAGCGCGGACCTGAGCGGCAAGGGGCTCACCGTGGAGCAGGTGATGGCTGCCACCGACGCCGTGTGCGCCTCCTTCGAGATCTGCGATGCGCGCATCAAGGACTGGAAGTGCCCCTACCCCGACTTTTTCGCGGACAACGGCTTCTCCGCGCGTATCGTGCTGTCGGGGCGCTGGGTGCCCGTGGGGGAGGTCGACCTCCTGGAGGAGACGGTGGTGCTCACGCAGGACGGCGCCAAGCTCGCGGAGGGCAAGGGGGCCGCGGCCATGGGGCATCCGGCGAACGCCGTCGCCTGGCTGGCGGGCAAGCTCGCCGATCGCGGCAAGGGTCTGCAGGCGGGGCAACTCGTCATGACCGGCACCCTCACCCCCATCCTGCCCATCGCCCAGGGCTCGACCTACGTCGCCACGTTTTCCACGCTGGGGGAGGTCCGCAAGACGTTCGTCTAGCCACAGGGCTGTGGCCAGCGTCCACCCCTGGGACGAGCCAGGGAACCATGGAAGGAAAGGAGCGTTCGGTGGACCGGGAAAAGCTTGCGCAGTTGACATCGCTCGCCCATCGCATTCGCTGTCACATCATCGAGCTGTTGGTGGAGGCCAAATCGGGCCATCCCGGCGGGTCGCTCTCGGGCGTCGAATACGGGGTGGCCCTCTACTTCCACGCCCTGCGCCACGACCCCGCCAACCCGCAGTGGGAGGGGCGCGACCGCGTCATCTGGTCGCGGGGGCACGTGGGGCCGCTCATCTTTTCGCTGCTCGCCGAGGCGGGCTACTTCCCCGTCGAGGACCTCATGACGTTCCGCAAGTTCGGCAGCACCCTCCAGGGGCACCCCACGATGCGCTGCCCGGGGATCGAGGTGGGCACCGGCTCGCTGGGCCAGGGACTTTCCGTCTCTGCGGGGCTGGCAAAGGCCTTCCAGATGGACGGCGCGTCGAACCGCGTCTACTGCCTGATGGGCGACGGCGAGTTGCAGGAGGGCTCGGTGTGGGAGGCGATCATGTTCGCCGGCCACTACCGGCTCGACAACCTCTGCGCCATCATCGATTGGAACGGGTTGCAGATCGACGGCAAGGTCGAGGACGTCATGGGGGTGGAGCCGCTGGTGGACAAGTGGCGGGCCTTCCGCTGGCACCCCATCGTGGTCGATGGCCACGACCTGGAGCAGCTCATCGCCGCCTACGACACGGCGGCGCAGACCAAGGGCCAGCCGACGGTCATCCTGGCCAAGACGGTCAAGGGCAAGGGCGTCTCCTTCATGGAGCACGAGGCCGGCTGGCACGGCGTGGCGCCCACGGTGGAGCAGGGGCGCCAGGCGCTGCGGGAGCTGGCGGCGACGGAGGACACCCTCATTCGCGGCATGCCCTGAGCGCGCTGCGGCCGGTTTCCCCCTATTGAGACTGGAGGAAGGACTCCCATGACGCTACAAGTCAAGCCGACGCGCGACGGCTATGGTGACGGGCTGGTGGAGGCGGGGCAGCGGGACGAGCGCATCGTGGTGCTGGGCGCCGACCTCACCGGCTCCACCCGGGCGGACCGCTTTGCCACCCGGTTCCCCGAACGCTTTGTGGAGTGCGGCATCGCCGAGCAGAACGCCCTGAACATCGCCTCCGGGCTGGCCCTGGCGGGCAAGATCCCCTTCGTGAGCACCTACGCCGTGTTCGTGGTGGGCCGCGCGCTGGACCAGATCCGCACCACGGTGTGCTACTCGCAGCTCAACGTCAAGATCGCCGGCGCCCATGGCGGCATCTCGGTGGGCGCGGACGGCGCCACGCACCAGGCGCTGGAGGATGTGGCCACGCTGCGCGCCATCCCCGGCATCACCGTCATCGTGCCCTGCGACTATTACGAGACGCGCAAGGCGATCGTGTGGGCGGCGGAGCACGAGGGGCCGGTGTACGTGCGCTTTGGGCGCGAGCCGGTGCCCGTGCTCACCGACGAGACGACGCCCTTTGTGGTGGGCAAGGCGCAGCTGCTGCAGGATGGCACGGACGTGACCATCATCAACAACGGCCCGGTACTCAAAGAGTGCCTGGACGCCGTGGCGCTGCTGCAGGAGCAGGGGATCGCGGCGCGGCTGCTGAACATGCCCACGGTGAAGCCCATCGACCGCGAGGCCATCATCCGGGCGGCGCGGGAGACGGGCGCCATCGTGACGGTGGAGGAGCACCAGGTGATGGGCGGTTTCGGCAGCGCCGTGGCCGAGGTGGTGGTGCAGGAGGCGCCGGTGCCCATGCGCTTCATCGGCATCCAGGACCGCTTTGGCGAGTCGGGCGAGCCGGAGGAGCTGTTCGCCGCCTTTGGGCTCAAGGCGCAGAACATCGTCGCCGCCGCCTGTGAGGCCATCGCCGCCAAGAAGGCCTGCTGAGCGCGCCAGCACGAGGGCAACACACAGCGTGTGGGGGTATCCCCCCACACGCTTTATCGTTCATGTGGCGCTAGGCAAGCGCGCCGCGGTGTGTGACGGGCACATGGGGACACGGGCCGACGCTGTGGCCCTGGAGCCGGTACGACCTAGGCGGGAAGGTGCGGGGGCGCGCCGGCGAGATCGCGCAGGGTGGTGCCGTCGAGCACGGATACGAGCTGCTCCTGGGCGTACGCCAGCACGGGGTGAATGGGGCAGGCCTCGGAGCGCTCACACCCCTCCCAGGGGGCGAGGCACCGGTTGATGGCGATCGGGCCCTCGATGGCCTCGATGACCTGGCGGAGCGTGATCTGCTCCGGTGGGCGGGCCAGGGAAAAGCCTCCCTTGGCACCCCGATGTGAGCGCACCAGCCCGCCTTTGGCCAGTTCCTGAAAGATCTTGGCGAGGTAGCTCTCCGACAGCTGCTCAGCGGAGGCGATATCCCCGACCAGGACGATGGCGTTCGCCGGTTGGCGAGCCAGATAGATGATACCCCTCGTGCCATAGTCCGCGCCCCGCGTGAGTCTCATCAAGCAGACCTCCGGATACAGTTGGCGACGGGTGTGCCGCCGCGACGCTACCTTCGGGCGGATTGTAGCACACTGTGGGGAGTCGTACAAGACAAAACGGTCTAGGTTCGTCCGACTTGTATGTGGCGACGCCATTGCCGCGTCAATGGTGTCGCCATACCCTTATCGCCACTCTTGACGATGTCCGTGGGGCCATTTATAGTGTCGGCGCTCCGACGGACACAGGCACCCGAGAGGGAGGGGCGACATGGCACATGCGCGGGTGGCGGTGGTGCGGGTTACGGAGAGCATTGGCGAAGCCGTGCGGCATGGCATCGGTCTGTTGGGTGGCATCGAGCGCTATGTGCGCCCCGGTGCTCTGGTGGCCATCAAGGTCAACATGTTCACGCGTGCCGTGCCCGAGTCGGGCAAGGTGACGCACCCGGCGGTGGTGCTCGAGGTGGCACGGCTGTGCCACGCCTGTGGGGCGCGCGTCGTCGTGATCGAGCGGTCGCCCCACTATGACCTCATCTTCAAGGGCTACGAAGAGATTGCGCGATACGCCGAACTCGTATCGTTGGATACGGCGGAGCATCGCCACATCTCCCTGTCCGGTGCGCGTACCCTCGCCCACCAGGTGCCCTGGCCGACCATCGTGGATGCGTGCGACGTGTTCATCAACATCCCCGGCCTGCGTACCCACGCCCTGACCAAGTTCTCCAACGGGATGAAGAACCTGATGGGGCTGATGCCGGACATGGCCACGCGCTATGTCCACCAGTACGGCCTCGATGGCTCCATCTGCGACCTTAACTACCGCCGCCCGAGCGACCTGGTTATCACCGACGCGGTGTACACCCTGGAGGGCAACTTTCCCTCGGAGGGCACGCCCGTGCGCACGGACCTCATCACGGTGGCCGACAACGTGGTGGCGGCGGACCTCGTGGGGACGCGTATCGTTGGGCAGGACCCGGCCGAGGTGTTCCACCTGCAGGAGGCCATCGCGCGGCGGATGGGGCCGGCGAATCTCGATGCGATTGAGCTTGTGGGCGATGACCTGGCAGAGGCGACGGCAGGGGTGCGCATCGCGCCGGCGCCGCGTGACCCCGAGCCGTACTGCGGGCAGCACCGTCTGCTGGCGGACTGGGTCTGCGCGTCGTGTCGGCAGGCGTTGGCTGGGGGCCTCCTCGCCGCGAGCCATCGCCCCTCCCTGGCAGCGATGGAAGGGGTGACGATCATCGCTGGGCCACAGACCACTGAGCCCCAGGTGGAGGGCGGCCGGGCGCTGATCTATGGCAACTGCGCGTATCGCTATCGGCACCTGGGCCACTACGAGCCGGGGTGCCCACCGCTCGCTTACCAGGTGGGTAAGGGGCTCGACGAGCTGCTTGTGCGCCCCATGCGCGCCGCCATGTGCTCCATCGCCTGGCGCGATGAGGCCATCGAGGACGTGGCACCCCGGGTGGCCGCCGCCGGATACGCGGGGATCGAGGTGTGGGGGCCGCATGTGGACCGCCTCATCGCTGAGGGAGGACGGGTCGAGGCCCTCGCACAGCAGCTGCGAGACCTGGGGCTTGAGGTACCCATGGTGAGCGCCTACTTTGATCTCGTCGACGACCTCGAGGGGAGCCTGGCGACGGCGGATCGGGTCTTGGGCTACTGCCGGGCGCTGGACGCGCCGCTCCTGCGCGTCTTTACGGGTGGCGGCAACTCGGCCGAGGCGTCCATTGGGGTGTGGCGGGCGGTGGTCGCGGGGCTGCAGCGCATGGGCGCCATGGCCGCCGCGGTGGGCGTCACGCTGGCCCTCGAGACCCACGATGGTCACCTGCACGACACCACCGACAGCACGCTGCGGCTGATTCGACAGGCGAATGTGCCCCACCTCGCAGTGAACCTCGACATCTGCAACCTGTACGCCCGCGGCGAGGACCCCGTCGCGGCACTCAAGCGCTTGGAGCCGTACGTACGCATCCTGCACCTCAAGAACGTCCGCTGCGAGGGGGGGCGCTGGCAGAGCGGCCTTCCGCTGGAGGACGGCGCCATGGATTACCAGACGTTCTTGGCAGCGCTGGCCGATAGCCGCTACGACGGCTACGTGTCCGTCGAGTGGTTCGGCCCAGCACCCGACGCGGCGGCGGTATCCGAGTTGGCCTATCTACGCCGCGTTCTGGGAGGACGACTGGAGGGCAAGGACGCATGAGCCTGCACTGCGACGTGCTGGTCGTTGGCGGCGGAGGCGCGGGACTGCGCGCCGCCATCGCTGCCGCAGAGGCGCGACCTGGCCAGCGGGTGGTCCTGGTCACCAAGGGCGCACTGGGCCGGAGCGGGGTTACCGCTACCGCCTGCTCGGATCGCATGGCCTTTCACGCCGCTCTGCCGACGACGCCTCCCGGGGGTGAGGCGTCGTGGCGGTCGCACGCTGATGACATCTATCGCATCGGTGGGTGCGTGTCGGACGCCGACCTGGCGGTGATTCTGGCGCGCGGCGGCGCCGAGGCCTTTGACTATCTTGATCGCCTCGGGGTGCCCTGGGCGCGGCGGGCGGATGGCACGCCGGACCAGTTCCACACGGATGGCTCGGAGTACCCGCGGGCCTGCTACACGGGGCCGCATACGGCGAATCACATCGAAGAGGCGCTGGTGCGCCGGCTGCGCGAGCTGCCGGTGCGCGTCATCGAGCGCCATCTCGTCGCCGAGTTGCTGTGCGATGCCGAGCACCGGCGTGTGGTCGGCGCGGCACTGGTATCGGAGGAGGACGGCCACGTCATCGGGGTGTCGGCCGGGGCGGTGGTCCTGGCCACCGGAGGCGCGGGACAGTGCTTTGGCATGAACGTCTTTCCCCCCGATTGCACGGGAGACGGCTATGCGCTGGCCTATCGCGCTGGCGCCGAGTTGGTGAACCTCGAGTTCATCCAGATTGGCCTCTGCTCGGTCGCCACGCACCTGGCGTGCTCCGGGAGCATGATGCGGGCGCTGCCCCGGGTGGTGAATGATCGCGGGGAAGAGCTCCTGCTGCGCTACCTGCTCGGTGCGCGCGGCCCCCTCGCCGGTGAGGGCGTGCATGCCGTCTATGACGTGCTCTTTTCGAAGGGGGCCAGCTGGCCGGTATCGATCCGCGATCGATCCCACGTCATCGACATCGCCGTGGCTGCCGAGATTGCGGCGGGGCGCAGGGTGTATCTGGACTATGGGCGGGATCCGCAGGGGCTCGACCTGGGGAGCCTCTCCCCGTGGGTGCGCACCTGGTATGCCGGTGAGGGCCACGGGTTGGCGCTCGACGGGTCGGAGGCGCGGACCCCCCTCGGCAGGCTGCAGGCGATCAATCCGCCATCGGTGGCCTGGTTGGCCGAGCGCGGCATCGACCTGGCGGCGGGCAACATGGTCGAGATTGCGCCCGCCGTGCAGCACTTTCAGGGCGGTGTCAAGATCCGCACCGCGGGCGATACCACCGTTCCGGGGCTGTACGCCGCCGGCGAGGTGGCCGGTGGGCAGCACGGCGCCAACCGCCCCGGTGGTAACGCGCTGCTGGATGGCCAGGTGTTTGGCCGTATTGCCGGGGAGGCGGCGGCGCGTTTTGCCGAGGGGGCTCGGTCGGGGGAGGAGGTGACCGACGCCCGTGCTGCCGAGGCCGTCGCGGCGCTGCTGACCTCCACGGGGCAAGAGGCCGCTGCTGTGTGGACCACCGTGCGCACAACGATGGCTCGGGAGTGTGGCGTCCACCGTACCGCTGCAGGGCTGAGCCGGGCGGCGGACATGCTGGCAGAGGCCGAGCGTCGCGGTGTGCGTCCAGATGCTGCGGCGCCGTCGCGGTCTATCGAGGCGCTCAACGCCCTGCAGTGCGCCCGGCTGGTGGTCACGGCGGCGCTACAGCGCGATGAGAGTCGCGGGCCACACCTGCGCTTTGCTGCCGAGGACGCGCTGTCTCCCGTGCCCCAGGACGACGCCCGCTGGGAATGCTACCTCGTCCTGTATCGTGGGGCGCAGGGGCCCGAGTGCGAACGGCGCGCCCCCATCCGTCCGCAGGGCGAGGCGTGACGGACATGGGGATGGACGCAGGGGTCGGCAGGCGTCGCCTACGCCGCGGGGAAGCGGGCCGTCACCAATCCCTGCTGGCCACGGAACGCCCTGCGCGCATGGGGAGGGACATATCACCGACGAGTCGAGGGGTGACCTTTTCATGGATCATGGACACGAGGTTTGCGCTGCGTTGACGCCCGCCCCCGGTCGTGGTACCATGATGAGAACGTTGTAGCTGATGGCTGGAGGATAGCTGGCAATGCCGCCTGTTGGACGCAATGATCCCTGTCCCTGTGGCAGCGGACGCAAGTACAAGAATTGTTGCATGCGCCGGGATCAGCTGAGCCGGTCTCAGGAGTTGCAGCTGGGCTACGATGAGGCCTACCTGCTGAACCGGCTCTACCGGTACGCGCAATCAGCGCGCTATGTAGCGGACCTGGCCAACGCCTTCCAGGTGTTCTGGGGGGGCGCCTTTAGCCTCGACGGCATGGCGGCGCTGACGCCGGACGACGTGCGCCGCTTCATGGAGTGGTTCGCCCATGACTATCGCACCCAGGCCGATGGGCAGCCGGTGCTCGCCCTGTTCCTGGAGCGTGAGGCGGCCCAGTTCCCCGATGACGCCAAGACGCTGTTGCGCGCGTGGATGACCTCGCTGACGGGGATGTACCGCATCGCGTCGCGGGCCGGCGAGAAGCTGACGCTCTACGACTCCCTCCGCGAGCGCGAACTCGACGTGCGGGCGCCGGCGCTGGCGCGGAACGCGCAGGTGGGCGATGTGCTCGTGGGGCGGCTCTACGAGTACCGTGGCGAGCGGCATTTTTCGTTTGCCGTGATGGTGCTTCCCGGCAGCCTGGAGGGCGACATGGTGGCGTTCGTGCGCAACGCCTTGCGCCTCTATCAGGAGGAGCGCCCGAGTGCCGACCTGGACGCCTTTTTGCGGGAGCGCGGGTATATCTTTCAGGCGTTCCTGCTGTCGAGCCGAGGTGTGCCCTACCGCTCGCAGCTGGGTCCCGGCACACGCTTCCACGACCCCTCGGCGGCGCGTGACGCCTTGTTCGCTCACGACGAGCGCGAGGCACGCGAGCGCATGAGGGAGGAGGCACAGCAGAGCTCGCGGCCCGAGTCCCGCCGGGCGCCGGTACACCGTACGGCGTCGGGCATCGTCCTTCCCGGGGCGGAGGACGACGCGGAGCCGCAGCCCGAGGGCGGCCGCGCGGCGGAACGCCCATCGATCCTCATCCCAGGACGCGACACCTGATCGCACACCCAAAGACATCGGGGCGCCGCCGATGGCGCCCCGCCACGAAAAGGGGGGCGACGAGTGGCCGGGCCCATCAGGGCACTCCTGCTGGACTTGGACGACACGCTGTTGGTGAATGACGCCGACGAGTTCTTGTCGCGTTATTTCCGAGCGTTGATCGCCAAGGTGCAAGACACCGTACCGGTGGGGCGCTTTGCCGAAGCCCTCACCGTCGCGACGCGTGCCATGGAGCGCAACGATGGCCGTGGTGGCACGAACGCCGAGGTCTTTGAGCGCGTGTTCTTTGCGCGCTTGCGGCGCGAGCGCGACGCCCTCCGCGCGCTGTTCGACGATTTCTACGCCCACGAGTTCGAGGCGTTGCGCGCCGTCACCACCGTCGACCCCGCCGCCCGCGAGCTCGTCGCCTGGGCGTTCGACAATGGCCTGCAGGTGGCCATCGCCACGCAGCCGGTCTTTCCCCGGGTCGCCGTTCTGGCGCGCCTGCGGTGGGCGGATGTGCCCCTTGAAGAGTTCCCGTACCACTGGGTGGCGTGCTATGAAGAGATGCACGCCTGCAAGCCCCATCCGCACTTTTTCCGCGAGATCCTCGAGGGGCTCGGGCGCCAACCAGAGGAATGCCTGATGGTCGGCGACAGCCCGGTGGCGGATATGCCGGCCCGCGACTTGGGCCTGTGCACCTATCTTGTTGATCGTGGAACCCGCACGGATACTGGCGACGTCGCCTGCGATGCGCGGGGCGATCTGCGCCATTTGCTGACACTCCTTCGGACAGGGGGTATCGATGACCTTCGCGGACGCTGATCCCAGGCTGCAAGGGCTTGCCACGCGCGTGACCGACGCCTTTGCGCGCGAGTTTGGGGGGGATGCCACCATCGTCGTGGCGGCTCCTGGACGTGTGAACCTGATCGGCGAACACACGGACTATAGCGACGGGTTCGTGCTCCCGGCAGCGATCGACCGGCACATCGTGATCGCCGCGCGGCCGCGCGCCGATCGGACGGTGCAGCTGTACGCAGCCGATATGCGCGAGTCGGCGCAGTTTGACCTGGATGACCTTCGTCCCGATACGAACCGGCGCTGGAGCAACTATGAGCGCGGGGTGGCGTGGGCGCTGCAGGGCGCGGGCTATACCCTCCAGGGGATGGATGCCGTGGTCGCGGGGGATGTGCCCGTCGCGTCGGGCCTCTCCTCCTCGGCGGCCATCGAAGTGGCCACGGCGTTCACCTTCCAGACGCTGAGCGACCTGGACCTGGACGGCGTCGAGCGGGCGCTGCTGTGCCAAAAGGCGGAGAACGAGTTCGTGGGGATGCGGTGCGGCATCATGGACCAGTACATCATCTCCCTGGGGCGGCGCGACCACGCGCTGCTCATCGATTGCCGCAGCCTCGATTACGAGCTCGTACCCGTGCCCGCGGGGGTCAGCCTGGTGATCTGCGATACACAGAAACGCCGGGGGCTGGTGGATTCAGAGTACAACACGCGGCGCAACGAGTGCGAGGCGGGCGCGCGCGCCCTGGGCGTGCCCGCGCTGCGCGATGTGAGCGTGGCGACGTTCGAGGCGCGCCAGGATGAGCTGGCGCCCGTCACGCGAAAGCGGTGCCGCCACGTCATCACTGAGAACCAGCGCGTCCTCGATGCCGTGGACGCCTTGGGCAGGGACGACCTGCAGCGTTTTGGCGAGCTGATGAACGCCTCTCACGTCAGCCTGCGCGATGACTATGAGGTGAGCTGTGCCGAGCTCGATGCCATGGTCGAGGCGGCCTGGCGCCAACCGGGCGTCCTGGGGGCGCGCATGACGGGTGCGGGGTTCGGCGGCTGCACGGTGAACCTGGTGCAGGACGAGGCGACGGAGGCATTCCAGCACAGCGTGGCACGCGAGTACACCGACGCCACGGGCCTGGAGCCACGCATCTATGTCTGCGCGGCGGAGGATGGGGTCAGGCTGCTGCGCCGCGCCTGAGGACCGAGCCAGAGCCTGGCCAGCAGCTGGCTCCACCAACCGAGACACCGCACCCATGCTGCACATCCTGCAAGCGATCCTGTGGGCCTCGCTGGCGGGGATCGCCTACACCTACGTGGGCTATCCCCTCATCATCGCGGCCCTGGCGCGGCTACGCCCTCGGCCCCACGCCACGGCCGACATCGAGCCGACCGTCAGCGTGCTGGTGGCGGCGTACAACGAAGAGGCGTGCATCGCGCAAAAGATAGACAACACCCTCGCCCTGGACTATCCCGAGGACAAGCTAGAGCTCGTCATCGTCACCGATGGCTCGAACGACCGCACGCCCGATATCGTGCGGTCGTTTGCGTCTCCCCGGGTGCGGCTGCTCCACGAGGTTGAGCGGCGCGGCAAGTCGGCGGCGATCGCGCGCGCCTTTCCGGCGACGCGGGGCGAGATCGTACTCTTCTCTGACGCCAACTGCTTCCTGGAGCGCAATGGGGTGCGACGCCTCGTGCGCCACTTTGCCGATCCGGCTGTCGGGGGAGCCAGCGGCGCCAAGCGCATGCTCGACGAAGGGGAGACGCCCTCTGGCAAGGGCGAGGGGCTCTACTGGCGCTACGAGTCGTTCCTCAAGGCGTGCGACAGCGCCGTTAGCTCTGCCATGGGGGCGCCCGGCGAGGTGTGGGCGGTGCGGCGGGAGGCTTTTGTGCCACCCGAAGAGGGGGTGATCCTCGACGATTTCGTGGCCTCGCTGCGCCTCGTGGAGGCCGGATGGCGCCTGATCTTTGACCCGCAGGCGTTGGCCTTTGAGCGCTCGTCCGCCAGCCTGCGCGGGGAATGGGTGCGCCGCACGCGCAATGCCGCGGGGGGATGGCAGGCCTGGACTCTGCTGCCGGGGATGCGGAGCCACCCCAGCCGACTGGTGCGTTTTCAATACCTCTCGCACCGCATGCTGCGCTGGATGGTGACGCCGAGCCTCTTTGTGCTGGCGCTGGCGACGTGCGTCGCTCTGGGGATCCTCCGGGCGGGCCCGCTCTACGATGCGCTGCTGGCGGCCCAGATCATCGGGTACGGGGGGGCGCTGGCGGGTTGGGTGGCGGCGCGGCGCGGCCACCGGCCGGGTTGGCTCATGGCGCCCCTGTACGTGGTGATGCTCAACGCTGCGGCGCTCGTCGGCGGCTTGCGCCACCTGACGGGGCGCCAGAGCGCAGTGTGGCAAAAGGCACGCTAGCCGCAAGCGGTGTGTGCGCCCTCCAGCGCCGTGGCGCCCGATGGCGTCCTAGCTCACCCGTCAGGGGCTGAGCGCTAGGTGGCGTTTGAACAGGGCCACAGCGTCGTTCTGAGCGTGGCGAGAAGCCTTGGCGATGGGCATCAGGGCCCCGAGCGTAAGCGAGGGGCGACATCGTTTCTCTGGGTGCATGTGTGAAACACGGCCTAGTCTGGCTTGATCTCGCGCCCCGCATAGTGTTTCTCATAGTAGGCGCGATAGAAATCCCCCGACTTGATGGTGCGCCACCACGGTTCGTTCTCCACGTACCAGCGCACCGTCTTTTCCAGGGCTTGCGCAAACGTGTGGCGTGGCTCCCAGCCCAGAGCGCACACCTTTTCGATGTTCACCGAGTAGCGGCGGTCGTGGCCGGGCCGGTCGGTGATGTACTGCAGCAGGCTGTGGGGCTTGCCCAGCAGGTCGAGCAGCAGGGTGGCCATGTCGATGTTGCGCGTCTCGACGCCGCTGCCCAGGTTATAGATCTCGCCGGGCACGCCGTGGTGGAGCACGACGTCGATGCCTTCGCAGTGGTCCTCGACGTACTGATAGTCGCGCATCTGGTGGCCGTCGCCATAGATGGGCAGGGGCAGGTCGTCGATGGCGTTGGTGATGAACAGGGGCACGACCTTTTCGGGGTACTGGTAGGGGCCGATGTTGTTCGAGCCGCGGGTGATGGTCACGGGCAGCCCAAAGCTGGCGTGATAGGCGAGCACCATCATGTCGCCGCCGGCTTTGCTCGCCGAGTAGGGGCTGCGTGGCGCCAGGGGGTCACATTCCGCCGAAGAGCCGGTGAGCACCTCGCCGTACACCTCATCGGTGCTGACCTGGTGAAAGCGCTCCAACCCGAGCTCGCGCACCGCCTCCAAGAGCACGTGGGTGCCATAGACGTCCGTCATGATAAACGCACCCGGCTCGGAGAGGGAGCGGTCCACATGGGTTTCGGCGGCAAAGTTGACGATGGTGTCCACGTCGTGCTTGCGGATAGCGGCGCGCACGGCGTCGGCGTCACAGATGTCGCCGAGCACAAAGGTGTAGCGGGGGTCATCGGCGATGTCCGCGAGGTTGGCCGGATTGCCGGCATAGGTGAGCTTGTCATAAACGACGATGCGATAATCCGGATGACGCTCGAGCACGAGCCGACAGTAGTTTGAGCCGATGAACCCGGCGCCGCCGGCGATCATCAGTGTCCTCATGGCATTCCTCCACACGTTCAGGTAGCGGTGGTCGGCTGGTGGCGCATCATGAGGCGGCGCACCACCTTGTAGGGGTGGGCGTAGCGGCGCCACAGGGCGCGGATGGCGCGCCGCAGTCGGTTCGGCCATGTGCGCCGCTGCGACTCGGCCACGGCCCAGGCCAGCCACTCATAGTCAATACCCTTGATCTTGGCTTCGTCAGGGTTGCGGCGATAGCTGTCATGGTTGCGGATCAGCGAGAGGTTGTGCTCCATGCAATAGTCGTAGAGGTCGCTTCCCGGATGGGGAGTGTAGAAGGCCGGGGAGTAGTAATCCGGGTCGATCTCTTTGAGCATGCTGATGGTCTCGAGCACCTCTTCCTTCGTCTCGGTGGGGATTCCCATCATATAGTTGGCCCAGATCGAAATACCGTAGCGACGGCAGATCCGCGCCGCCTCGAGGTTGTGCCACCGCCTGGTGCCCTTGCGAATAAAGCGCAGCACGCGGTCGCTGCCGCTCTCGAAACCGATAAAGTAGCCGCGTAGGCCCGTCCGCGCCATGAGCGCTACCATGTCTTCGTTCTTGACAATGATATCGGCGCGGCTCTGGCAGAAAAAGGGTTGGGTGAACCCCTCGGCGGCGTAGGCCCTGCAGAACGCCTCCACCCACTCGCGGTCCTCGGTGAGGCAGTCGTCGTGGAACATCAAGCTGTTAAAGCGGTAGCGGGCTCGCAGCTCGCGCAGCTCCCCCATGACGCTGGCCACACTCCGCCGGCGCACCTTGCGTCCAAAGATGTGGCGCTCGGCGGGCTGACAGTAGCTGCAGTTGTACATGCACCCGCGCCCAGCGATGATGGTCACAAAGGGGGGCGGCAGCTCCTCGACAAAGGACGCTTCGGGGGAGGTGACGGTGTACCCCTGGCGGCGCCATTCATCGGGGAAGAGGTTGCGATCGGCGTAGGGAACGGCGTCGAGATCGGGATGGGTGCCGGGGATGATGCGGGGTAGGGCCTCCCCCCGGGCCAGCCGATTCAGGGCGTCGGGAAACGTTTCCTCCCCCTCCCCCATGAACACGTGGTCGACGTGGGGGTGATTGGCCAACTCGTCGGGCATGATCGTCGGGTGGGGGCCACCAACCATGGTGATGATCTTGGGGTCCACCGCACGCACGATCTCGAGGCAGCGCATGCCGGGATTATAGTCCACGCTCATCATCGTCACGGCGACGACGTCAGGGCGGCGCTGCGCTACGGTAGCACGAAAGTGGTCCCAACCTTTCAGGGCGCGCAGGTCGATCAGGTTGACGTCATGGCCTGCCTGGACGGCACAGGGGGCGAGGATGGCCAGCCCGTGGCTGATCCATCCCGAGTCCATCCCCTGTCCGATGCTGTCAAACCCCTTTCCTACGATCCCGGGATAGACAAGGCTGACGCGCATGTGTTTCCCTCCGTGCAGCGATGCGTTCAAGGGCCACGGTAGCCGACACGGTGCGTGCCGATGCCGAGGGCCAAGGGATGGACGCGCTATCCCGTGCCGCGGTTCCGGGGGTGTGGCGGGGGGGGGCCACAAGGGGCCGGTTCCGCAGTGCCCCGATTATATGCGGGGTGCCCGCCTTTTGCCAACCGAGCGGCCGGGCCGTAGAATTGAGGGGTGGGGGGCGGGTGGATAGGCAGGGTGGCCCTGCGCACCGCTCCGCATGTCGAGGAGCACCGGAGGCGCGGGCCGGGCGGTGACGGGCGTTCGCCATTCACGTCGTGGCAGGAGCATCGTGGACATTGACCGCTTTATCGAGCATCTCCGCGAGCTGCCGGACTATCTCGGGCAGATCGTCCACGTCGAGCGCATTCCCCCGCGTGCGGCGCGCTGGGCAGACGTGGCGCAGCCGCTGCCGGAACGCTTGCGGGAAGTGCTCGCGGCGCAGGGCGTCGAGCGGTTCTACACCCACCAGGCCCAGGCGATTGACGCGGCGCATCGTGGCGAGCACGTGATTGTGGCCACCGGCACGGCCAGCGGCAAGACGCTGTGCTACAACGTGCCGGTGCTCACGGCCCTCCTGGAGGATCCTCTCTCCCGCGCCCTGTACCTCTATCCCACCAAGGCTCTCGCCCAGGACCAGCTGCGCGTGGTCCAGGGGCTGACGGAGCCACTGCGCCGCGTGCGGGCGATGACGTATGACGGCGACACCCCCCAGGGCAGCCGGGCCCGCGTGCGCCGCATGGCGTCCATCGTTCTCTCCAACCCCGACATGCTGCACGTGGGCATCCTGCCGAACCACCAGACGTGGGCCCCCTTTTTCCGCCACCTGCGCTACGTGGTGGTGGACGAGGCGCACGTGTACCGTGGCGTGTTTGGCTCGCACCTGGCGAACGTCCTGCGGCGGCTACGGCGGGTCTGTGCGTTGCACGGGGCGCAGCCGCAGTTCATCCTCTCGTCGGCCACCATCGGCAACCCGGCCACCCACGCCGCGCGGCTGATCGGTGAGGAGGCGACCGTCGTGGAAGAGGATGGTGCGCCGAGCGGCCCGCGGTGGTTCGTGCTGTGGAATCCCCCGATGCTCGACACGGCTCGCGGGCGGCGCGTCAGCATCAACACCGAAGCGACGCGACTCCTCACCGAGATGGTAAAGGCGACGCTGCGCAACATCACCTTTACGCGGGCGCGCAAGGTGGCCGAGCTCATCTTGCTCTACGCCCGCGATACCCTGCGGGAGTGGCCAGCGCTCGCCGAGGGCATCACCGCCTACCGCGGCGGCTATACGCCCCGGGAGCGCCGCGAGATCGAGCGGCGCCTGTTCGCCGGCGAGCTGCTGGCCGTCACGGCAACGAACGCCCTCGAGCTGGGGATCGACGTGGGGGAACTGGACGCAACGATTCTCGTGGGCTACCCCGGCTCCATCGCCAGCACGTGGCAGCAGGCGGGGCGGGCCGGGCGGGGTCGCAAGGCGGCACTCAGCGTGCTCATCGGGCAAGATGATCCGCTGGACCAGTACCTCATGCGCCACCCGGAGGCGCTCTTTGGCCGCCCCCACGAGCAGGCGCTGGTGGACGCCGGTAACCCCTACGTGCTGCGCGGGCACCTGGCGTGTGCCGCCGACGAGTACCCCCTGACGCCGGCGGATGAGGCGCTCTTTGGGCCGGGCTATGCCCGTGCCGTCACCGACCTCGTGGGGGAGGGGGCGCTCGAGCTCCGCGAGGGCCGCTGGTTCTATGTGGGGGAGGAGTACCCGTCGCGCCGCGTAAGCATCCGCTCTACCAGCAGCGATCGCTATCTCCTCCTGGACGAGGGCAACAACCACGAGGTGCTGGAGGAGGTGGACGCGGCCACAGCGTTCATCCGCATCTACCCCGGGGCGATCCATCTCCATCGCGCCGAGTCGTACCTCATCACGCGCTTGGACATCCCTCGGCGGCTGGCCTTTGCACGTGCGGTGGACGCCGATTATTATACGCAGCCCCGCGAGGTGAACGAGGTGCACATCATCCGCTCCCTCGATGCCCGCCCGATGGGCGCGGTGGCGCCGTTCTTTGGCGAGGTGCGCGTGACGCAGCAGGTGACCGGGTTTCGGCGCCGCCGTCAGTACACCGAGCAGGTGATCGATGAGCAGCCCCTGGACTTGCCACCCTACTCCTACGAGACGCAGGCACTGTGGTTCGAGGTGCCGGAGGCGGTCCAGCGGGCGGTGGTGCAGGAGGGGCTCGATTTTGGCGGGGGGCTGCACGCCGTGGAGCACGCCATGATCGGCGTGCTGCCGCTGCTCGCCATGTGCGACCGGGGCGACATCGGCGGGCTCTCGACGCCGGCGCACCCCGACACCGACCGCCCGCAGATCTTTGTCTACGACGGCTATCCCGGTGGTGTGGGCCTCACTCGGCGGGGGTTTGAGGCCATCGGCGCCCTGTGGCGGCGGACGCTCGAGGTGGTGGGC
The DNA here is from genome assembly GCA_012841405.1 of Chloroflexota bacterium. GTDB lineage: Bacteria > Chloroflexota > Anaerolineae > UBA1429 > UBA1429 > DUUT01. The sequence continues at coordinate 13,740 of DUUT01000193.1, read as the reverse complement.
GAGTGTCCGTGCGAGGCGGGCTGCCCATCGTGTATCCAGTCGCCGAACTGTGGCAGCAACAACGAGCCCCTCGACAAGGCCGCCGCCGTGCTCATCCTCCAGGGCCTCCTGGCGGCGGTTGGCGATGCGGCCTAGACCTCCAGTGGTCGCCCCAGGGGGGGCGCCGCCCGTTGACGTCCCGGTCTCGTGCGCCTACAATGCCGGCGTTCCAGGCCGGCGCCACGAACGGCCCATCCTTCACCAACGAGGTCTTGCATGACGGCCATCGCTCTCGAGGGCAAAGCCTACCGTCGCATCGTCAACGCCTGGTGCATGTATGACTGGGCGAACTCGGCCTTTGCCACCACCGTGATGGCGGCGCTGCTGCCGCCGTACTTCTCTGGGGTGGCCGCCGCTGGCCTGCCTCGGGCCCAAGCGACGAGCTACTGGGGCTATGGCGTGTCGCTCTCCATGGTGCTGGTGGCGCTCATGGGGCCCATTCTCGGCGCCATCGCCGACTATACGGGGGGCAAAAAGCGCTATCTCGGCAGCTTCTTGGCGCTGGCGCTCGTCTTTACGGGGCTGCTGTTCTTCGTGGGGGAAGGCGACTGGGGCGCGGCCCTCGCGTTCTATGTCCTGGCCAGCATCGGCAACGGTGGGGCCAACGTGTTCTACGACTCGTTGCTGCCCCACGTGGCGCGCCCGGACGAGATCGACCAAGTCTCGACGCGCGGCTTTGCCCTGGGGTACCTGGGGGGTGGGCTTCTCCTGGCGATAAACCTCGCCTGGTACATGATGCCGGAGCGCTTTGGCTTTGCCGACGGCGGCCAGGCGGTGCGCACCGCGTTCCTGAGCGTGGCGGTGTGGTGGGCGGTCTTTTCGACCCCCCTGTTTCGGCATGTGCCCGAACCCCACGCGGCGCGGGGGCCGCGAGTGAACCCGCTACGCGCCGGCTTTGGCCGCTTGGGGGAGACGTTTCGCGACCTGCGGCGCTACAGGGAGCTGACCAAGTTCCTGGTGGCCTACTGGCTCTACGCGGATGGCATCGGCACGATCATCAAGATGGCCACCATCTATGGCGCCGAGATCGGCATTGGCACCGCCGATCTGGCGGGCGCGCTGTTGCTCACCCAGATCGTCGGCATCCCGCTGACCCTCGTCTTTGGGCGTCTGGCGCGGCGCGTGGGCACCAAGCGCGCCATCTATGTGGCGCTAGCCGTGTACACGCTCATCTCTGTGCTGGGGTTCTTTATGAGCCAGCCGTGGCACTTTTGGGTGCTGGCGGGGATGGTGGGGCTCGTGCAGGGGGGGAGCCAGGCGCTCAGCCGCTCCCTCTTTGGCGCCATGACGCCCAAGGCCCGCTCCGCCGAGTTCTTTGGGTTCTTTGATATCAGCAGCAAGTTCGCGGGCATCGCCGGCCCGCTGCTGTTCGGCCTGACGGCCAGCCTGACGGGCACGGGCCGCTGGAGCATCGTCTCCCTCGTGGTGTTCTTTGTGGCCGGTGCCCTCCTGCTGAGCCGCGTGCAGGAGCAGGAAGGCATCGCCATCGCCCGGGCCGAGGTCACCCCGTCTACACCGTTGAACGTAGAGGGCGCCGCCCCCATCGCCTGAGCGGAGTGGGCGGGCGCGAGGCGTCCTCTGCGGGTGTTACCCCTCCGCGGTGTCCTCCACCCCATTGGAGTCCCCATCCAGCGGGTAGATGCGCGCCTCAGTGTCAGCGTCAAAGAGGTAGAGGGCTGCTGGTGGCACGGCGACACGCACCTGCCAGCCGCCGCCCACCGGCTGATCGATGGGCGCCTGGACGGCGTAGCGGGCGGCGCCGGTCTCGATGTTGACCGTCTGCACTTGACGGGCGAAATCGGGCTCGACGTTCAGCACGTCACCGGTGATCACCAGGCCATCGGCGGGTGGCGCCTCGCCATCCGGGATGAGGCGCGCCTGTTCGCCGCGAAACCCGAGGACGATGCCCTGATCCGCACGCAGCGCCGCCCCGTGTGGGGCAGGGGCCCGGCCGGCTGGGCCCTCGAGCATCCCGTCGGACGTCACACGCCAGCCCTCCAGGAGGTTCATGGGGGGGAGCCCAAGGAATCCGGCCACAAAGCTGTTCACGGGGCGCGTCGTGAGCTCCTGGTAGGTTCCGACCTGCTCGATTTTGCCCGCCCGCATGACGGCGATGCGGTCGCCCAGGGTGATGGCCTCCGTCTGATCGTGGGTGACGTAAATTGCCGTGATGCCAAAACGGTGCAGCAGGCGTTTGATCTCGATGCGCGTGCTGGAGCGGAGCTTGGCGTCGAGGTTGGAGAGGGGCTCATCGAACAGGAACAGGCTGGGGTCCCGCACGATGCAACGGCCGATGGCCACGCGCTGCTGCTGGCCTCCGGAGAGGGTGCCCGGCTTGCGATCGAGCAAGAGATCGAAGCCGATGCCCATGATCTCGGAGGTGATGCGGATGCGCTCCATCATCTCCTCGGTGGGGCGCTTGCGTACGCGGAAAAAGAACCCGAGGTTGCCCTCGCCCTTCATGTGCGGGTACAGGGCATAGCTCTGGAACACCATGCCCACGCCGCGATCCTTGGGGCTGACCTCGTTCATCACGCGATCGTCAAAGTACACGAGGCCCTCATCGACTGACTCGAGGCCAGCGACGACGCGCAGCAGGGTGCTCTTGCCGCACCCCGATGGGCCTACGATGGCCATGGTCTCGCCATCGCGGATGGTGAGGGAGAGGTTGTCCAGGGCGTGCACGGGCCCCTCCTGCTTGCCCACCGCGACCTCGCTGGCGGCCACGCGCTCGATAAAGGCCCTGTCCTGATAGTCGCGCAGGGCCGAGCGCACCCCGCGACCCGAAGGCAGCCAGCGCGACCCACCGCCGCGAAAGATCTTGGTGACGCCCTCCAGGCGAACCTCTGCCACGTCCGTCCCTCCCTTGGTGTCCAGCATCGCCGTTGACGCCCCCATTATACACGCAAGAGGGGGAAGCCGAAACGGTGCCGGGGCGCGCCCGACATGCGGCGAGAACGGCGCACCGCCGAGCGCCCTCTGCGGCCCCCTCCCTCCTCTGCCCCGCTCCGCGCAGGCGGGGGCGGGGGCCTGATGTGGCACACCGTCTCGTGGCGAGGACGAGCCCGGGGCGACGGCGGCTGTATCCTCCTGGCGGGTCCAGAGCCCGCGGAGGCGGGCTTGGCCATCTTTGCGCCGGGGTTTACCCCGCGGCGAACGTACGGGCGCGCCGCATCGCGCTCACCCGGCTGAACGCCTGGCATCCTGGCCACACCCTGTGCCCTGACGTTTGTTGACCGGGCGGGTGGCCGGTGCTAAGCTCACATCCACGGTCGGCGTCGCCGAGCCGCGATCGACGCCGTCGAGCAGGGCGCGGCGAGCGCGCGGCGAGCTGCCAAACATCTACCAGGAGAGGCCATCGTGAGCAACTGGGCTGGAGTGACCACGCTGGAGATCGATACACCGGCGTTGTGCCTTGATGCCGACGCCCTGGAGCACAACATCGAGCGCATGGCGGCGTTCTTCCAACAGCGCCCGGCGGCGCTGCGGCCGCACTGCAAGACTCACAAGTGCCCCACCATCGCCTGGATGCAGCTGCGGGCCGGTGCTATCGGCATCACCTGTGCCAAGCTCGGCGAGGCGGAGGTCATGGCGCAGGCAGGGATTCGCGATATTCTCATCGCCAATCAGATCGTCGGGCCCAAGATACCGCGGCTCATCGGCCTGGCGGCCTACTCGGACGTGATGGTGGCCGTGGACGACATCGCCAACGCCCAGGACCTCTCGGCGGCGGCGTGTGCCGCGGGGGCGACGCTGCGCGTGCTGATGGAGGTGGACGCCGGCATGGATCGTTGCGGCGTGCCGCCTGGTGAGCCCTCCCTGGCGCTGGCGCGACAGCTGGTGGCGTTGCCGGGGCTGCGCTTTGAGGGGATCATGGGGTACGAGGGGCATGCCGTGATGATCCCCGACCCTGCGGAGCGCCGCGCCGCGACGGAAAAGGCCATGGGCATCCTGGTGGGCGTCCGCGATCTGCTGCAGGACGCCGGTTTGCCGGTCGGCATCGTCTCCGCGGGCGGCACGGGCACCTACGACGTGACGGGTGCGTACCCTGGCGTCACGGAGGTGCAGGCGGGCTCGTACGCCACCATGGACGCCCGGTACGACACCGTGGGGGTGGGGTTTGAGCGGGCGTTGACGGTGGTGGCGCGGGTGATCAGCGCGCCGCGGGAGGATATGGTGGTCATCGATGCCGGGCTCAAGACAATGACCACCGAGTTCGGTCTGCCGACGCTGGTGCACCCCGAGGGATGGGCGCTGCAAAGCCTCTCGGAGGAGCATGGCAAGCTGCGCCGTGAGGGGGGCAAGCCGCTGCGGCCGGGTGATGTGGTCACGCTCGTTCCTTCGCACGGCTGCACCGCCATTAACCTCCATGATGCCTATGTGGTGACGCGTGACGATCGCGTTATCGGAGAGTGGCCCATCGCGGCGCGAGGGTGCGTGCGGTAGCGATCGTGCGAGGGTACTCTCGGGTCTCCTGGGTGCAACCTTGCCGCCGTGGGGTGCATCAGATAGTCAGAGGGGCCCGTGTAATGTGCCGGCCCCTGCTCGATGCGGACCGATGATGCGCGGGGAACGGCGGCGAACGCACCCGGCGCGATAGAACGAGAGTACGGTGTGAACGGACGAAATGGTGATGGCCTCGCTGAGGGAGAGCCGCTGGTCGCGTTGACGGGCGTCTCCAAGGTGTATCCGGGCCCGGAGGGCGGCGTGCGCGCCCTCGACGCCGTGCATCTCAGCGTGTGGCCCGGCGAGTTCCTGGGAATCGTGGGGCCATCGGGCGCGGGCAAGTCGACGCTGGTAAACATGATTGCCGGTATCGACCAACTCACCGCCGGTGCGGTGCGGGTCGCCGGTACGGCGGTGCATACCCTCAGCGAGGCGGCGCGCTCGCGATGGCGCGGGCGCACCATCGGCGTTGTCTACCAGTCCTTCGAGTTGCTCCCCACCCTGTCGCTGCTCGACAACGTCATGCTGCCCATGGATCTGTGCGGGCTGTTCCACCCTCGGCGCAGCCCCGAGCGCGCTCGCGAGTTGCTGGTGATGGTGGGCCTGGAGGAGCACATGTCCAAGCGGCCCACCGAGATCTCGGGCGGGCAGCAACAGCGCGTGGCCATTGCCCGCGCGTTGGCCAATGACCCCCCGCTCATCGTCGCCGACGAGCCCACCGGCAACCTCGATTCCCTCACGGCGGAAGGGATTTTCGCCCTCTTTGCCTCCTTGGCGCGCGCGGGCAAGACCATCATCCTCGTGACTCATGATGACAGCATGCAGGTGCGCTTCTCGCGTGTGATCCGGCTGCTCGATGGCCGCATCGTCCAGCATGGTGACCTCTCCGCCGCGGAGGCATCTGCCCCATGACGACGAACGGCCACCCCGAGCGCAACGGGCCGCTCATCCGCCTGCGTGCCCTCGTCAAGACGTACGTCAGCGCTGCCGGGGCGTTCCCTGCCTTGCGGGGGGTGGACCTCGATTTCGAGGCAGGCGAGTTCGTCAGTGTGGTGGGGCGTTCGGGGAGCGGCAAGTCGACCCTGCTCAACATGCTCACCGGCATTGACCGCCCGACCTCGGGGAGCGTGTGGATCGCCGGCACCGAAATCCACCGGTTGCCGGAGGGCGCGATGGCGCGTTGGCGGGGACGTAACATGGGTATCGTGTTCCAGTTCTACCAGCTCTTGCCGACGCTGTCCCTGATCGAGAACATCATGTTGCCCATGGATCTCTGTGATAGCTATCCACGTGAGGAGCGTGAAGAGCGCGCCCTGGCCCTACTCGACCTCGTGGGGCTCCGCGAGCATGCCTACAAGATGCCCGGCGCCGTGTCGGGCGGCCAGCAGCAGAGCGCGGCGCTGGCGCGGGCTCTGGCCAACGACCCGCCCATCATCGTGGCCGACGAGCCCACGGGCAATCTCGACAGTCGGGCGGCCGATGCCGTCGTTGCCCTCCTCGAGGCGGCGGCCGATCGCGGCAAGACGGTGGTGATGGTGACCCACGATCCACGCCTGGCCCGCCGGTCCTCACGCATCGTGACGCTGGCCGACGGGCGGATCGTCAATGGACAGGCCCCCTCTCCCCAGGCGACGGAGCGAGGCGCCCATGGTGCTTAGGCCCCGCTGGCGCAAGGTGCTCGCCGATCTGTGGGACAACAGGGCCCGCAGCCTACTGGTCATCGCCTCCATCGCGGTGGGGGTGTTTGCCATCGGCACCATCGTCGGCTGCTATGACTATCTCGCCCGTGACCTGAACATTGGCTACCTGAACGCCAACCCCGCGGCCATCACGCTGGTGACAGATCCTCTGGACGAGGACATCGTCGCGAGCGTCGGGCGGATGGCCGGGGTCGGCGATGCGGAGGGACGGCACACGTTTACGGTGCGCCTCATCATGGGGCCCGATACGTGGGATGCGATGACTCTCGTGGCGGTGCGTGACTATGAGGACCTGCGCATCAGCCGCTTCGAGCCGCTGATGGGGGCATGGGCGCCCGCCGAGCGGCAGGTGGTGCTCGAACGCAAGACGCTGTTGCGCCTGGACGCACAGGTGGGTGACGTCATCGAGGTCGAGCTGGCCGACGGCACGCGACGCCTGCTCGAAGTGGCAGGTGCGGTGCTGGATCCCACAGGGGGCTATGCCGCCGTGCTGGGCGACCCGAAGGGGTTCGTGCACTATGATTCCCTCGCGTGGCTCGGCCGAGCACCGTCCATGAACCGCCTCTACGCGACGGCCGATGGCGGTGCGACGGACCGCGAGACCCTGCGGGCGCTGGCCACGCGCATCACCGACCGCATCGAGCGTACCGGGCGGGGGGTGTATCAGGTGCAGGTGTCGCCCAGCGATGAGCATCCCTTGGCGCCGATCCTCACGGCGTTGCTCGGCGTCCTCAGTGCGCTCGGTGTGCTGGTCGTGCTGCTAAGCGGTGCGCTGGTGGCCAACACCATGTCGGCACTCCTCAATCAGCACACGCGGACAATCGGCGTGATGAAGCTCGTGGGCGCCAGCCGGACGCAGATCGTCGGCAGCTATCTGGCGCTCGTCGCGGCGCTGGGCGCCATCGCCCTCGTGGTATCGGTGCCGCTGGGGGCGCTCGGCGCCTACGGCCTGTCACAGTTCGCCGCCGGCATCATCAACGCCTCGCTGGGCGCATTTCGCTTCGTGCCCCTCGCCGTGGTGCTCCAGGTGGTGATGGCCATGGTCGTACCCCCCGTGGCGGCGCTGTGGCCTGTGCTCAGCGGATCTCGGGTGACGGTGCAGCGCGCCCTGCGGGGGAGCGGTGTCGGGGATGCCTACACGCCGGGACCCATCGCCGGTCGCTTGCGGCGCGTGCGTTGGCTGTCGCGCCCCTTGCTCATCTCGCTGCGCAACACGTTTCGCCGGCGCGGTCGGTTACTGCTCACCATGGTGACCCTCACCCTGGGTGGGGCGGTATTCATCGCCGTGTTCAACACGCAGGTGGCGCTCAACGCCCAGGTGGAGCGCGTGGCGCGCTACTTTGGTGCGGACGTCAACGTCGATCTGGCCCGGCCCTATCGCGTGGACCGGGTGATGGAGCAGCTGATGGCGATCCCTGACGTCGTCGCGGTAGAGGCCTGGACGGGCGCCACCGCCGAGTGGCTGCGCACCGCCGAGGGCCCCCATGACGCGGTGACGCTCATCGCGCCGCCGGCCGGGTCAGCGCTGGTGGACCCGGTGGTGTTGGCAGGCCGCTGGCTGGTGCCCGGTGACGAGGGCGCCATCGCCATCAACGAGGCGTTCTGGTCTGACCATCCCGATCTTGGTCCCGGTGATCGCTTGCGCCTGCGTATTGACAGTCGCGAGGCGCAGTGGACGGTGGTGGGCGTCTTTCAGTACTCGGGCATCGACCAGCTCTTTGCCTATACGACCTACGAGCACTTGAGCGCCGCGCAGCGCCGGCCGATGCATGCGGCCCAGTTCCGCCTCATCACAGCGAGCCATGATACAGAAGCGCAGCAACGCATCGCCGTATTGGTGGATGGGCACCTGCGCGATGCCGGATTCCAGGTGAGTCTGGTGGAGGCGGGAGCGCAGTTCGTGGACTCGGTGACCAGCCTCCTGGACGTGTTGATCGCCGTGCTGCTGGTGATGGCGGTGCTCACGGCTCTGGTGGGCAGCATTGGCCTCACGGGGACGGTGTCGATGAACGTCATGGAGCGCACCCGCGAGATCGGCGTGTTGCGTACCGTAGGGGCCGACGACGGCACCGTGGCCACCCTGGTCATCGTCGAGGGACAGGTGATTGGCCTGATGAGCTATGTGTTGGCGGCGGTGGCCTCGTTCCCCATCACGGCGCTGTTGTCCAACATCGTCACGCTGGCCGTGTTCAACGCGCCGGCCGACTGGAGCCTCACGCCCAACGGGTTCATCATCTGGCTCTGTGTCCTACTGGTGCTCGCCACGGTGGCGAGCCTCCTGCCAGCGCGTACCGCCTCACGCCTCACGATCCGCGAGGTATTGGCCTACGAGTAGGCGCACCCACGCGCAGGAGCCCACCAGGACCACTACGCGCTGCACATCACGAACGAATGGGAGCTGTACCGAGATGCGATACCGCCGAACACTACGCCTACTTGTGCCCACGCTCGCCGTGCTGCTGGCAGCCACAGGATGCGCCGAGCTCGGCGGTTCGCGGGAGCCCACCGCCGAACCGAGCCCTGTCGTTGTCGCCGACACGCGGGTGGTGGCGGATGGGCGCATCGTGCCGCGGCGCTGGGCGGCTCTTGCGAGTAGCACCGGCGGGCGCGTGGTGGCCATCTCCGTGGAGGAAGGGCAGCCGGTATCCGCGGGCGAGGAGCTGTTGCGCGTGGATGATGGGCCACAGCGCGTGGCGCTCGCCGAGGCGGAGGCCGCGCTGGCGGCGGCCCGCGCGCAGTTGGCGCAGCTGCTTGCTGGCGCCACGACGAGTGAGCTGGACGGCGCCGAGGCCGCGCTGGCGGCGGCCAGGGCAGCGGTGCAGGCGGCCGAGGGTGCCGTGACGACTGCCCGTGCGAACCTGAACCGCCTCCAGACGGGTGCCACCGCGGAAGAGCGCGAGATCGCCCAGCGCAGCGTCGAGTTGGCCAAGAACGCGCTGTGGGCGGCGCAGGGGCAGCGTGATGCCGTGTGCGGTGCCACCGCCGGGGGCGCGCCGGGCTCGTGTGACGCCGCCAAGGGCGCTGTGCAGCAGGCGGAGGAGCAGGTGCGCATCGCCGAGGTGCAGCTGCGCCAGGTGGAGCAGGGGGCCAGCCCGCAAGAGATTGCCGCCGCTCAGGGGCAGGTGCAACAAGCCCTGGGGCAGCTCGAGGCCGCGCGCGCCGACGCTGCTCGCGCCGAGGCCGTACTGAACCAGCTGGTGAGTGGCGCGACGCCGGAGGCCATCGCCGCCGCAGAGGCGCAGGTCGCCCAGGCTGAGGCGGCCGCCGACCGCGCCGCGCTGATGGTGGCGCGCTGCGGCCTCGAGGCGCCCTTTGCGGGCCGCGTCGTGGCTGTTGACGCCCGACTTGGGGAGGAGATCGGCCCCGGCGTGCCCGTGCTGCGGCTCGCCGATACGAGCGCCTGGCGCGTCGAGACGGACGACCTCACCGAGTTGGACGTCGTCCGGGTCGTCGTGGGGCAGCGCGTTACGGTGGTGGCCGACGCCCTCCCCGAGGTGGTGCTGGAGGGCACGGTGGCGTCCATCGCTGAGACCTCTGAGGTGCGCGCCGGTGAGGTACTCTACAAGGTGACCATCGACCTGCCCGACCCCGACCCACGCCTCCGCTGGGGGATGACGGTGGCGGTGACGTTCGAGGAGTAGGGCGCTGCGAGAGCGGGAGCGCCATCGCAGTGCACACAAAGGGCGCCCGTCGCGTATGCGACGGGCGCCCAACGTGGCGGAGGGGGTGGGATTCGAACCCACGGTGACGCAAGCGCCACAACGGTTTTCGAGACCGCTATGGCGGGCACCCTCGCCAATCCCCACAAGGGGTAGTAGTACGGCGGGCCGTCATCCCCTACGGGTAGTGGTGCGCGGACGGGTGGCGAGGTGTACAGCATCGCTACAGCATCGCCGGGGCATGGGAAGGGAGAAAGACCATGCCCAGGAGTACCCGTCGAAGCGCCGGTGAGGGTTCCATCGTACAACGCCAGGATGGCCGCTGGCAAGCATCCCTCCAGGTGGACGGCGTCCGCAAGGCCGTCTACGGCAAAACCCGGCAGGAGTGTGCGGCTAGACTGGCCGACCTACAGCGCCAAGTTGCCAAGGCCGGAACGCTGCCCGATCCTGGCAAGCGCACCGTCAATGACCTGCTGGACGCCTGGCTTGAGGTGAAGGCGCCCACTGTTCGCCCTCGCACCTTGCACGACTATCACGCCATCTGTGACCGTTACGTGCGGTCCCCTCTCGGTAAAGTACGTCTCAACCGCTTGACCCCCGACCGCATCCAGCGGCTCTATGCGCGCTACCAGATGCGGGCACAGAGCCGCACAGCCCTCAAGGCTCACCGCGTGCTATCCCAGGCGCTAGCCCTCGCCGTCCGCTGGGGATGGATCGGCAACAACCCCTGCGACCGCGTGGACACCCCCCGCTATCGACCCGAACGCAAAGAGGTATGGACGCCAGCGGAGCTGCGCCGCTTTCTCGACGGCACGACTGGTCACCGCTTGCATCCCTTGTGGTTGTTCCTGGCAACCACCGGCTGTCGCCTCGGCGAAGCGCTGGCCCTAGAGTGGGGCGATGTGGACTTGGGCGCTGGCACCGTGACGATCAACAAAGCCGGGCAGCATATCGGCGGCCAATGGACGGTCACCGAACCCAAGACAAGATCGGGGATCCGTACCATCACCCTACCCCGTGAGGCGATAGGAGCCCTACGCCAGCAAGCTGCCTATCGCTTGGCCCACGGTGGCGGGGCGCTGGTATTCGCCAGCGATAGCGGCCAGTCGCTCACCAATGGGGCTATAGCCTGGCATATGCGCCGTGAGTGCGAGCGGCTGGCGTTGCCCCGCATCACGCCCCATGGCTTGCGGCACCTCCATGCCAGCTTACTACTCGCCGAGGGCTTGCCACTGCCGGAGGTGTCCCGGCGTCTCGGGCACGCGTCGCCGGCCATTACCATGGCAATCTATAGCCACGCCATCCGCGACGATTCCGCGGCGGTAGAGGCTATCGAACGGGCACTAGCGTCGCGAGGCTAGGGGTCGCTCCCTGCAACGGCCCAACGGTCACCCCCAACGACGCGAAGGCGCACCGAGAGCGGCGTCAGCTGTAGATCGACTAGGTCCCGCATGATAGTATCGGCGCTCACATCGCAGAGCAACGCCAGATCCTTGATGCTGTGCGGACTTTGTTCCAGTAAATCGCAGATGTGCACCAAACGAGCGGCGCGCGCGGCCTCGGCCATAGAGGGCCTCCTTTGATAGGGGGCAGCAAAGCATGTCGGCGGCCAGCTGATTATAGCACGACGGCGGGCCGCCGACATCGGGGCGGCACTGAGTATACACAGCGACTCCGTCAGGCGGTCTATTGTTACGCAAGAACGCTTGACACTGTGAAGCGCCCATGGTATTGTGAAGGTAATCGAATAGACCCCGTGATACCTGCGCGGGGTGTCAAAGGCGGCCAGTGGCACGGTGAGAGTCCGGCTCCCGTTCGGGAGAGACACAAGACGCTGCTGGCAATTCGGGAGAATCATCAGGGTGTAGCGCCCGAGTCGGCTTGAGCAACGAAGGTTGCCAGGCTGGCTTGGGCGTTTGCATTTCTCAAGGAGGTGTCTTGTGGCGCGTACGACTACTATCGGTGTCCGCTTGACTCCCGCAGAGGTGGCGAAGCTAGACGGCCTGGCCGCGGCCACTCGGCAAGACCGCAGCAAGGTTTTGCGCCTCTTGCTGAGCGCCGCAACCGCCTGCAACGCGCCAGCTGTGAGGCTGGAGCCGGAGGCGCTACGGAAAAGAGGGCGCGCGTGACGACAAAGCGCGACCCGCCGGGGCAGCAACCGGCGGGCCTTGGGCGAGAAGCAAACCAGACCAAAAGGAGTGTGGTAGTATGCTTCATCTACATCATAGCACGGATGTTCTAGCACGTCAAGGGGCGAGCGCCGGGGGTGGTGAGCGATGACGGTCCAGTCCTTCGCCCCGTTTTCGTGGACGCCCTTGTCTCTCGCCGACGCTTACACACCCCGCCCGCCCACACGATGGGTGGTCGATGGGTTGTTCCGGGCAAGCAGTTTGAGCATGCTCTTTGGGCCGCCGGGTTGTCTCAAGAGCCTGTTGGCCCTGGACTTGGCCGCGTGCGTCGTGGCCGGCGTAGACTGGCTCCCCCCCGACCCTGGCGGCACAGGCGGCGAGACGTACGATGTCACCCAGGGCGCGTCAGTCTTGCTCGATTTCGACAACGGGTCTGACACCACCCTTGAGCGCCTGGAAGCCGTGGGGCGCACGCGCAACCTTCCCCAGGCGGCGCCACTCTACGCCGTGAGTATGCCCCAACCCTGGCTCGACGCCTCCAAGATCGGTCACGCGCAACAGTTGATTGGTTGGCTACAGGGCTTTCAGAATTTGGCCCTCGTGATCGTGGACAATCTGGCCGCCGTCTCGGGAAGCGCGGACGAGAACTCGAGTGAAATGGTCCAAGTCCTCGGCGCCTTTCGTTTCGTGGCCGAGCAAACGGGGGCCGCTATCCTGCTAATCCATCACGCAAGGAAAGCAAGCGCTAGCTCGAAGGGACAGAACGGGGATTCGATCCGTGGACACAGCTCGATCATGGCCGCTCTCGACCTGGCTCTATCTGTCGAGCGCGACGATGACATGGTGACGCTGGAGGCGGTCAAGGCCCGCGGCAACCCTCCCGATCCGATCGGTGCACGCTACACCTATACCCACAAATCAGGGAGCTATGACCTTGCAGAGGTGCGCTTTTTCGCGGCCAAGCCGGCCAAGGCGAACCGCAACCAGGATGCCAGAGCCGCAGTGATCGACGCCCTGACAAAGGGCGGCAGCATGAATCAGTCGGCCATCGTGACCACGATCCAGAAGGCCAACCCCAAGATTAGCCGTTATCGTGTACGCAACGCCCTCGAGTATCTGGTCAAGCGGGGCATTGTCTGTGAGCGTTCGGGCCCGCTCAAGAATGCCCTCATTTACGAGTTGGGGCTAACGCCATGAACGGGCGCAGTTGTCAGTTGTCGGCAGTTATCGAAATGGTATTCAACAACAGAACCCATTCTGACGCTGCTGTTGTTTCAGTTGTTAGTTGTCCCCCCCTATATAGGGGGACAACCGACAACAGCAGCAGCAGGGGGGGCCGCGGCGATGTCGGCGGCGGAACTCCGACCAATGGAGACACCCCATGAACGGCGATGATATGTTGCTCGAAGCTCTGAAGTGGGTGACGCTACGGGGCGCTTCGGTGCTACCCCTGAAATATGGAACGAAACACCCCGATTCTGTGGCGCTACGCAGTACGGGGCATACAATCGATGGGAGACCAAGTTGGGGACCACTGCAAAGGCGGCCGCCGACATGGGCGGGGGTGGCGACTTGGTTCCGCCCCGACCGCCGGCTGAATCTCGGGGTAGTGACCGGCTATGGGGGGATCATCTGCATCGATTTCGATAGCTTCGGCATGTTTGGGGTGTGGTGCGACTGGGCACAAGCGAAAGGCGGTCTCGCCGCGGAGGTGGCCGCGTCCACCTACAAGGTGTTGACCGCGCGCGGTGTCCATGTGTGGATCCG
>DUUT01000192.1 GCA_012841405.1 Chloroflexota bacterium | reverse complement strand
GCGGGCCGCCTGCTGCGCCGAGGCGTCGCTCGAGATCACCGCCACGCCGCTGACGGCGGCGCTGCAGGCCGCCCTGGGCGCCCTCGACACGGTGACGCACCTCGCACGCCGCGGCGACACGTTGCACCTCGGGGTCACCGCGGTGGACGACGCCCTCCACGCGGTGCTGGCCACGGCCCGGGACTGCGGCGCCCGCGTCACCGGGGTGCGCACCGTCACCCCGACCCTGGAGGACGCCTTTGTGCAGCTCACCCACCTCGACGCCGAAGCCATGGGTAGCGGGGCGGCCAACAACCGCCAGGGAGGGGCGCGATGAGCCGTGACCAGCTCGCCCGTGCCTGGCACATCGCCCTCAAGGACATCCGCACCTACTACCTCAAGCCGCCCCTCATCAGCTGGGGGATGCTCTTCCCGGCGGTGATGATCCTCGCGTTCTACCTGCGGTCGCCCGGCGACATCCGCGCCCTGGCCCCCGGCCTCGTGGCGCTGACGGTGCTCTTTGGCGCCACCTCGGTGGAGGCCGTGGTCATCGCCTTTGAGAAGCGCATCGGCGCCATGGAGCGCCTGGTGATGGCGCCGATCTCGCACGCCGCCCTGCTTATCGGCAAGGGGGCGAGTGGGGCCCTCTTTGGCACCATGACGGGGGCTATCGTGTGGGCGAGCGCCAGCCTGGCTCTGGGGCTGGCACTGCACCCCGCCGCCCTGCTGGTCATCGCGCTGGGGAGCGTGGCCTTTGCCCTGCTGGGCGTGCTCATCGCGCTACTCATGCGCGAGGTGTTTGATGCCATGACGGTGTCGAATTTCGTGCGCTTTCCGATGATCTTTGTCTGCGGCGTCTTTATGCCCTTTGCCTCCATGGCGCCGGCGCTACGCGTCGTGGCCACCGTGCTCCCCCTGTCGTACACGGTGGATGGGCTGCGTCACCTCATGGTGAGCGGCAACGGCAGCGCCTTTCACCTGTGGCTCGACCTCGTCGCCGTGGCCGCGTTCGCCGCCCTGCTCTACGCCGCCTGCTATCGCCTCTTGGAACACCGCCTGGAGGAGCTCTTGTGAACCCTGGAGCGCACACCCTGGGGCGCGTCCCCGCGTTTTGGCAACAGGCACTCCACATCGCCGCCAAGGACGTGCGCATCTACTACCTCAAGGGCCCCAACCTCACCTTTGGCCTGCTGCTGCCGGCCATCCTCTACGGCGTCTATGCCCTCGGCGGCGACGTCACCCCCGCGAGCATTGCGCCGGGGATGATCGCCGCCGCGGTGCTCTTTGGCGCCGGCGCCATGCAGGCCGTCTCCCTGCCGATGGAGCGCAGCTCGGGCAGCATCCACCTCCTGCTGTCGGCCCCGATGGCGCCTCACACCCTCGCCCTGGGCAAAGTCCTCGCGGGAGCGGCGTTCGGCGTACTCCTGGCGCTGGTTTACGCTGTGTTGTTCGCCACCATGGGCCGGGTGCCCATCCGACCCGTGGCGTTCGCCCTCAGCACCGTCGTCGCCGCGTTCACGGCGTCCGCCCTGGGGCTGGCGATGGCCGCGCCCTTTGGCTCGGTACCCGATGCCATGCCCCCGGCCACCGTGGTGCGCATGGCGATGCTATTCGTGAGCGGCGCGCTGCGCCCACTGACCGGCGGGCCCCCCGCGCTGGCGCTGGCCATGCGCCTCGTGCCCCTCACCAGTGCCGTGGAGGCCTACCGCGCCGCCATGAGCCCCGCGCCACTGACCTCCGCATTCTTCCTCAACATGACAGCGCAGGCCATCTTTGGTATGCTGTTCCTGTACATCGCCGGCGCGCTGATCGCCGTGCGGGACCGCTAGGCGTGCCCCGGGCGGCGGGCATCGTCCGGCCCAGTGCAGCCATCACCCGTGAGGAGCCACACCATGCCTGACAGCCTGTCCCGGTTGCGGGCCGCCAATCCGGCCCTGAATCTGCTTCCCGTGAGCGATCCGGCGTTCGAGCGCTACGGCCGCTTCCTCACCCGCTACGACCCGTCCGAGGTCATGGCCACGGCCCAGGCGCTCCTGCCCCGCGCTGAGCGCGTCGTCTACGAGCCCTCGGTGGCGGCGCTGGAGGCGCCCTCGGCCTTTAACACGGCCGTGATGCGCGAGGTGTTCGGCGGGATGCCGACCCAGGTCGGCTGGTGCTATGGTCAGAACCTGCGCATGGCGGGGCTCGAGTACCACAAGGCGAGCGAGGTCAACGTCTGCCTGACGGACGCCATCCTGCTCGTGGGGCACGTGCAGGACATTGCCTTTGGTGAGCGCATCACCTACGACACGCGCCAGGTGGCGGCGTTCTTTGCGCCGGCGGGCGCCGTGGTAGAGCTTTCACCGTGGAACCTCCACTTTGCCCCCATCCACACCACGCAGGGGGGGAGTTTCGCCACGCTGGTCTACCTGCCCAAGGGCACCAACGAGCCGCTGCCCTATACCGTCGATAACGTGGGCGAGAACCGCCTGCTGGCGGCGGTCAACAAGTGGCTGCTGGTACATCCGGACATGGAGGGGATGGTCCAGGCCGGCCTCTACCCGGGACTCGTGGGGGACGACATCATCGTCACCCCGGTATAGGGGCGCTTTGCGCAGCACACACCGAGGCCACAGAGAAGACGAGCACTCTGTGGCCTCATGCGTCAGGGAGGACTGCTAGCGGAACAGCTCGATCTCATCCGGCGGCCAGTAGCGCAGCCAGGCGCGCCCCAGGATGTTCTCGTAGGGCACCATGCCAAAGTAGCGCGAGTCGTTACTGGCGCCGCGATTATCGCCCAGCACGAACACGTGGGCCTCGGGCACGACCTTGGCCGGCATCCGCCCGGCGGTGTGCTGATCGAGGTAGGGCTCGTCCAGCGCCTCACCGTTCACCAGCACCTCGCCGTCGCGGATGGCCACCGTATCGCCCGGCAGGCCGATGACGCGCTTGATGAGGGGGTCGCTGTTACGGTTGGGGAGCCGCAGGACGATGATCTCGCCGCGGTGGGGTTCGCGCCAGCGCAGGGAGACGAGGTCAATGATCACCCGCTCGTTCTCGTGGAGGCAGGGCTCCATGCTCTGCCCGTGAACGGTGCGCGGCTGGGCCAACAGCAGATTCACCACGAGGACGATGGCGATGGCTGGCACAAAGGTATCCAGCAGCTCGCGCAGCATGGAGCGGCGCGGGGGGGCAGGCGACCGCTCGGCAGTCGTGGGATGGGAAGCGATGCGTGATGTAGCCATGATGCCTCGATGCAGCCTATGCAGTCTCGATGCGACAGTGACGTGCCGGTATTGTAGGCTAAACGCTTCCTCTGGCAAGACGGCCATACCGCCGAGGCGGCGGCGCTTCCCCTCCGGCGCAACGCGCTGCGCGGGGCCAGCGTATAGAGGCTGAGGACATGATCCGGGTGGACTCGCCCCGGCAGGGGGCATTGCACGCAGGAGAGGACGTCATGAGCGAGACGGGTGAACGACGCGAGACCAAGTTCTCCACGGAGGAGCTCCGCGTGAGCGGCGCGCAGTTGGTGGACAAGGTCAAGGAGCTGATCCACGAGGGCAACATCCGCCGCATCGTCATCAAGCAGGACGGCCGCAGCGTGATGGAGCTCCCCCTCACGGTAGCGGCCGTCGGCGTCGTCCTGGCGCCGGTGCTGGCGGCGGTGGGCGCCTTTGCCGCCCTGGCGACGGACTCGTCGATCGTCGTGGAGCGCATCGTCGAGGACGAATAAGACGCTGGAACGCGGCTGAGGACAGATCTACCGCAGAGAACGCCGAGAGCACAGAGGGAGGATGGAGGTCCTCCCTCTGTGCTCTCTTCCCTGTGGCGGGTTCGCGTGTCGAGCCGCGTGCAGCTACTCCGGCGCGAGGCCCAGCTCGCGCCAACGGCGCCAGAAGGATTGCCCCAGGATCTCATGACCGCGCCCCTCGCGGTCGTACGCGGCCAGGTCGACGCTCGGCGGCTGGCCGGCGTCGATGGCCGCCAGATGCTGGTCGATCCACTCCACCACCGCCCGGTAGCGGCCGCGTAGCGCGGTGTAGTAGCCCAGGGTGATGTCCATCTCGGAGTAGCGGGCCCGGCGCAGCCACAGCGCCCGGAACTCTTCGATAAGGGGGACGAGGTCCGCGTCCAGCGCGCGCAACCGCTCCCGGGCGACGCGCAGCGCCTGCCGCGCCGCCTCGCCATCGCCGGCGATCCCCTGGAGCTCGGCCCGCACCTCCTGCGACACCGCCACCTTGGTGGCCGCATAGGCCATCAGCCGCGCAGAGAAGGCCATCTCCTCCAGCGATACAGGGTCGCGGCTCGTCGCCATGGCCGCGCACAGGGCTTCCTCGGCTCGCGTGCAGGTGCGGACGATCTCGCGGAGCGTCTCCGGCGGCAACACCCTGACGCTCTCCCCCGCCAGCGGCTCGTCCCACAGCGCATAGACACTCTGGGAGGCGTTCGGACGCGGCATGCCCTCCAGGGTGTTGAGGCGGGCGAGGTCGCGCATCGTGGCGACCACGGCCTCACCTGGTGCCCCGAAGGCGAGGCGCCCGAACCGGGGATCAAAGACCTCGTCCGGCGTGGCGCCGCCCGTCCAGGCTTGCTCGAGGCCAAAGGCATAGCCGTACCAACACTGGCCGATGGGCTGGTAGTGCCCGTGATCGCCCCAATCGGTGTTCAGCAGGCCACTCGCGCCGTGCTCCGCCCCCAGGCAGGCCAGCGTGCGGATGTTGCCGTTGCTGTTTTCGATGCGCGGGAAGAGGGTGTTCCACGATGACGTGCCGGGGCACACCCAAAAGTCGCGCCCGCTGGCGGCGAACTGGCGCACCGAAGGGTAGTCATCGGCCGCCTCATAGTGCCAGTCCAGCAGGGTGACGTCATCGGGCAGCTCGCTGACGAGCTCGGGGTGGTGCAGCAGGATATCGCCCCACAGCTGGATGCGCCGCCCATAGCGCGCCGCCAGCTCGTGCAGGCGCAGGATGTGGTTGAGGTAGAGCCGGCCCACATCGGCTACGGCGCCGCGGGTGGCCGCCTCCTGCGCCGTGCGCCCCTTGCCCAGGTCCCACGTCTCGTCGCAATCGACGTTCAGCGTCGCGGAGGAAAAGTTGGGCAGCATCCCGGCGTAGAGGTCATCGAGCAGCGCATAGGTGCCCTCGTCCGTGGGGCACAGCGACCAGCCGATGGGCGCCTCCGCCAGGTGCGCGTACTCGGGAATGCTGAGGATGTGGGCGCAGTGCCCGAAGGACTGCAGGTTGGGCATGAGCTCGACGTGGCGCAACCGCGCATAGGCGTCGAGCTCCAGGATGTCGTCACCGCTCAGCGCGCCACACCCCTCCCCGATCCGCGGGTGGTGGGGGAACTGGAAGGTATGCTCCGTGTAGAGCTGTAGCACGTTCCCCTTGTAAAAGCTCAGCACGTCGACGACCTGCTTGAGTGTCTCCACGGTGGGCACCTTGCCCCGGGAGACGTCGAGCATCAGCCCACGGTACCGCAGGGAGGGCCAGTCGGTGATCCGCAGCGCCGGCCACGTGATCCCCTCGACGCGCGCGATCTGCCGCAGCGTCTGCGCCGCGAGGTGCAACGCCGCGGAGCCGCACCCTCCCGCCACGACGCGCTGGGGGGCAATGTCCACGCGGTGGGCCTCAGCCCCACGCCGCGACACGGCCTCCCAATCGAACGCCTCACCCAGGAACGGTGCCGCCGCCTGGGGATCGGACACCAGCAGGATGCTGTTGTCGCACCGGGCGGGGCGCGCCATGCGCAGCACCGGCAGGCATAGCCCGGTGCTCTGCTCGATCTCACGCTGCAGCGCGCGGGCGGCCTGCAGATCGGCGTCGGGCGCCGCGGCGTCGGGCGCCGTCGATAGGAGCACGATGGTCGTGCGCGCGTTCAGCCGGAATACCCCCTCGCGGCTGACCTCCACTTCCTTGGGGCTCGGTACGAGACAGGGCGCTGGCATCGTCATGTTACCTCCTCATGAAACGCAGAGCGACCACTTGGGGTTACCGGCAGGCGTGGCCCGGACCGGCGGGGCGGTGCGGGGCGCCACAGCCCCGCCGGGAGCCCGCGACCGGTAACCGTCATCCGCTCGTCACGCACCAAGGTGCGGCGCCCTACCGCAACGCTCAGGCGAGGTAGGGGATGGTCTGTGGGCCCTCGGGGAGGACGCAGAGGCGCGCTCCGGGGCCATGCCGCCGCAAGAGATCGGCTACCGTGGCTGCAATGTCGTGGCACGGCTCGAGCAGCATCCCCCGGATCTCGTCATCGGGCAGGTAGCTGCTGTACACGTGCACCGTCGCCTTGCGCTGAACCTGCACCTGGAGCTGCGCCTCCCACTGGTCGTGGCAGTGGAACCCGGGCTGGGAGATCATGTCGATGATCCCCTGGAGCGAGCCCCCCTCGCGCACCAACCGCCGGTACTCGCCATAGTCGGGGACGCCATCGCGGCATTCAGCGGCGATGACGATGTCACCACCCGGCGTGACGATCTGTGTCGCCGCGGACATCCCCTTCACCGCCTGGTAGAGGTTGATGTCCAGCGGGTAGCCGCTGTTCGTCGTCAGCACGACGTCAAAGGGCGCGGCGACGGCGACCATGGCTGTGCGGCGCACCGCCTCGACCCCCGCCCGGTGCGCCGCGAGCATATCACCAGCGAACACCCCGGTGATCTGCCGGTGGCGGTTGAGGGTCACGTTGAGCAGGAACGAGGGGCGCGTCATCAGCGCCACCTCGCGCATCTCCTCCCACACGGGGTTGCCCTCGGTATGCCCCCAGGTGGCCTGGGGGTGGTTCAGCATGGCGTAGCCATGGTTGTCCATGATGGCATCGATCCCGGCGATGCCGG
>DUUT01000191.1 GCA_012841405.1 Chloroflexota bacterium | reverse complement strand
TGCGCATCGCGGTAGTAGCCTCGAACTATGACTACCCCATCATCCGCCTCGACACGAACCAAGGGGTCTACGGCATCGGCGAGGTGCGCGACGCCGGCCACAAGGAGAACGCCCTGCAGTTCAAGAGCATGCTCCTGGGGCAGAACCCCTGCAACGTGGACATGATCTTCCGCGCCATCAAGCGCTTTGGTGGGCCGGCGCGCGAGGGCGGTGGGGTCTCGGGCCTCGAGCTCGCCCTGTGGGACCTCGTGGGTAAGGTGTATGGCGTGCCCTGCTACCAGTTCCTCGGCGGCAAGTACCGCGACCGGGTGCGGCTCTATGCTGATACCCCCCAGCCCGCCGAGCCAACGCCGGAGGCCTACGCCGCGCGCGTCCTGGGGCGCAAAGCGTTGGGGATGACGTTCATCAAGTTCGACGTGGGGATGCACGTCCTCCACGGGCGCGTGCCCGACGGTCTGGGCGGCAGCGCGACGCAGTACGAGTTCGACCAGGGCTATGGCGCGCGGTTCGCGGCGCGCGGCGCACCCGGTACGCAGCTCACCGACGCGGGGATCGCGCGGTTCGTCGAGATCGCCGCGGCGGTGCGGGAAGCGGTGGGCTGGGACGTATCGCTGTGCATCGACCACTTTGGCCCCCTGACGGTCAAGGACGCCATCCGCCTGGGCAAGGCGCTGGAGCCAGTGGGCCTGGCGTGGATGGAGGACATCATGCCCTGGTGGGATATCGACGGGCAGGCGGCGGTGACGCGCGCCATCAACGTCCCCACAAACACCGGCGAGCAGCTCTACCTGTGGGATGGCTTCCGCGAGCTCATCGAGAAGCGCGCCGTGGACATCATCCACCCGGACCTCCTGACCTCCGGCGGCATGCTGGAGACGAAAAAGATCGCCGACTATGCGGAGCGCTACGGACTGGCGACGGCGCTGCACTTTGCCGGCTCGCCCATCGCCTTCATGGCGAACGTGCACTGTGCGGCGGCGATCCCGAGTTTCGTGGCACTGGAGCACCACGCTCTGGACCTGCCGTTCTGGAAGGGCCTCGTCACGGGGCTCGATGAGCCGCTCATCGAGGAGGGCTACGTCCGGGTGCCGGAGAAGCCGGGGTTGGGGGTAGACCTCAACCTCGAGGGGATCAGGGAGAACCTCCGCTGGCCGGGCGAGCTGTTCCTGCCCACCGAGGAGTGGAACACGCCCAAGCTAGGCTTCTGGCAGCCGGACCGCCGCTGGGACAAGTAGGGGCATCGTACAGCCAGTCCTCTGCCGCAGTGGCAGTGCTCTTGACGGGACACCGGGTCGGGCGCGTCTTCGCCCGACCCGGTGTTCATTCCTATCGTGAGTGCACGCGAGGCGACGTGGCCCCGCTGCCCTGAGCGCAGCGCATTCTGCCCGGGGGCCCCTTGCCCGGGAGTCCCGTGTTATGCTACCATCCCCCCGATCGCGTGCGAACCAGGCCATCATCGGATCGTCAACGGAGAGTTCGCGCTGATGGATCCATCCATCCTCCGCCGGCCGCCTCGCCACAACCCCAAAATCGCTTTCGGCCAAGGATTCCCCGAGGCTTTTCACATTTTCCCCGCCATTCCCTGTCGCCCGCGACGGTACCTGTCGCGGGCGTGTGCTATTCTGGGGCCGTATTTGATGCCACGTGTCGGTACTCCCCCTCCGACGATTGGTCTGCAGACCCAGGGGGGTCTTACGCGCACTGCAGAGCAGGGAAGGTGGGGCACATGGGAGGCTTAGCCAGCAAGTATCCTCGTGCGGATCGTGGCTCTGCTTAGTAGAACGAATCTATTCTTTCAGTATCCTTGAACGGGTCGTTAGGGTATTGACAAAACGAACTACTCCCACTATGATGGGAGCACGATATAGTAGTACAAAGCTATTGGAATGAGCGTTCTAGTTCGCCATACGCTTGACCCTATGTTCTCCTTCGGAGTGCGGGCTCTCGCCAAGTACTTGTATCCCTTGCGTAAAGCGACCCTCGCATTCCGTGCGACCGATCCACCAGTTGACAGGTGGCATCAAGCAGCGGCTTCGGCAAGCCATCTCGCTTCTGTCGACACGCTCAGCATCGAGACATGATAGGCCACTTATGTAGGGTACCACAGCGGAGGATCTAGGGCAACTTCAACGGTTCCGCATCTCACACCAAGGGAGCGAGCAATGACCATCATTCCCTATCCGTTCCAACAGCGCGTCGCTGAGTTGCTCCTCTCTGGCCGCAACGTCATCCTCCAGGCACCCACGGGTGCGGGCAAGACGACGGCCGCCCTACTCCCCCTCCAGCGGGCGCGACAGCGAGGACTCCATTTCCCTCGCCGCTGTATCTACGCCGTGCCGATGCGGGTGTTGGCGAATCAATTCGCGTCGGACTATGCCGATGTCGCCCCCTGCATCCGCATACAGACAGGCGAGCATCCCGATGACCCGCGCTTTGAGGCCGACGTGACCTTTGCCACCATCGACCAGGTGCTGAGCAGTTTTCTCCTCAGCCCCTATAGTCTGTCGAGGGGCCAGGCCAACATGAACCTCGGCGCCATCGCCGCCTCGTACCTGGTGTTCGACGAGTTCCACCTCTTCGACCCCCAGTCGATGCTGCCCACCACCCTGGAGATGCTGCGCATCCTGCGAGGTGTGGCCCCCTTCTTGCTGATGACAGCCACCTTTTCGGGGGAGATGCTCGCCGGGCTTGCTCGGGCGCTGGACGCGGTGGTAGTGCCCGAGGACGACGACGCCCGCAAGGCGATAGCCGCACTCCCCTCCCTCAGAAAGCTACGACGATACCACTTGGTCGACGGACCGCTAACCGCCGAGGCCGTACTGAACGCCCATCGTCGCCGCACACTGGTTGTCTGCAATCAGGTGGGGCGTGCCCAGGCGATGTACCGTGCCCTGCGCGATCATCCCCAGCGCGGCGATACGCGCGTGATCCTGCTGCACGCGCGCTTCCTACCCGACGACCGGGGGCGGATCGAGAGCACACTGCGCACGGTATTCGGTAAGGAAAACCGGGATCCCGGTCGTTGGATCGCCGTGGCCACCCAGGCCATCGAGGTCGGCCTCGACATCACTTGTGAGGCCCTGCATACCGAGCTCGCTCCTGCCAACGCCATCGTTCAGCGCGCCGGGCGCTGCGCCCGATATCGCGATGAAGAGGGAGACGTGTACGTCTATACGCATGCCGTGGGCGACGACGAGGAGCTACTAGACCTCGTCGAAAACTGCCTTCCTTACCGCGATTTGCGGGCGGAGTGTGGCGCGACAGTGGATGCGTTGCGTGATGTCTCTGGGAAGGTGCTTTCTTTCGCCGAGGAACAGGACGTGGTCAGTCGCGTCCACGGCCCGCGCGATCGGCGTACCGTGGAAGGGTTGGCGGGCGGGCGTGAGGCGCACCGCGATCTCATGAACGCTGTCCTCCGCGGCGACTATGGCGCAAGCGCAGGGCAGCTAATCCGCCAGGTATCGACCCAGCGCGTCGTCATCCACCCAAACCCGAAGGAGATGGGCGACAACCCGTACGCCTGGGAATCGTTCGGGCTACACGCGGGTACAGTACGGAGACTCGTCAAGGGCTGGCTGGAACGGGCACAGGAGCTCGCACTCGACGATGTCGGCGTCCATGCCCTGCACGACTGCGGCGATCCCGACGAGTCGGGGCGAACCGAGTACGCCTGGCTCCCGATCACTTCGGTGGATGACGCCATCGGCGCGGTGATGCTTGCCGTCTCGCCCGCCCTGGCGGGCTACAGCAGCGAGATGGGCTTTCTGCCCGACTGTGGGGGCCAGTACGTGGCGCACGAGCTACCACGCGCCGGGGCGAAGGAATGGGTAGTGTACCGCTATCACCTCGAGCCGTTCGAGGAGCATGCCCGGTTGGTGCTCGAGGCGGCACGCGCCGCATGGGAGGACCTCGACTATGCCGCCAAGCGTCTGGAGCTCCGCGCCGGCTGGCCTGAGGGCACGCTACGCCGGGCTGCGGAGCTGGTGGCCCTCTTGCACGATGCGGGCAAGCTGAGCGAGGGATGGCAGGGCTGGGTGCGCCGCTACCAACGGGCCATCGGGCGGCCCGTGTCGCGTGGATTCTACGCGCACACCGACCGCGATCCGACGATTCCCCAGTATGCCGAGGCGGAACGCGCCATGGGATTCCGTCCGCCCCATGCCATGGAGAGCGCCCTGTCTGTAACGCCCCTACTTGCGTCGCTGCTCTACGACCGCGATCCGGACGGTGATGTTACCAAGGCAGCACTCACCGCCATCGGCCGGCACCATGGCGCCTTTGCCCGCACCTTCCGATCGTACAGGCTGGCGCAGGGCGCCGAAACGGCCATCGCAAACCTGTTGGCAGGTATTACGTCCCAGACGGCATGGGAAGGCTCGTTGCTCTCCGCAGTGGATGACACCGACCCGCAGATCGACCTATCCGAGATTCTCGTGGACCCTCAGTGCGACAACGCGCTGCTAGCTTACGGTCTCCTGGCCCGCTGTCTGCGCAGGGCTGATCAGGCGGGCACCGCAGCGGCGGGCATTGGGAGCAGAGAGGAGGAAGGGATGTGACGCAACAGCTCTACGTCGACAAGACCACCGGGACCTTCGCCGATCAGCTCACGGCCATGGGGTTAGCCGTGCTGTGCCACGACGCGCTCAGCAGGGCGCACGCCAGCCAACAGACGGACGTGATCATCGAGGATCGCGGCCCCTACTACGTCCTCGATCTGAGCCATCCGCTGGATGACGCGGCGCTCTCGCGGCTCGACGAGCCGTATATGCCGATCAAGGTCATCGTGACCGCCAAGAACACGGAATCGATGCCGCTTGATTTACCTGAGCAGCATACGGTCGTCTATGAGCGCGAGCGCGATCGCCGGCAGGAGTACTTGGCCGTGCTCAACAGCCTATCTGCGGAGGAGCGTCGGGCCGTGCGCAACAATACGGCCAGCGAGGCGGTGCGGGCGCGCCTGGACGGGCTAGAGCCTCATCGTGACTGGGACATCTTCCGCGCCATCAACCCCGCAGCCCTCATTGGGTACAACCGCCTCGTCGTGCAGTGGTGGCAGGTACGAGACGCTTTCCCACAGGTCATGCGGCTCGTCAGAGACCTTTTCGCAAGGACACCCAACGATCTGGGTGCCGCAGAAGCCGCATGGAAGGCAGTGGACAAGGAGAAGGGCTGGGGGATCAAGCCAAACGCCACCGCAGGACAGCTCTTTAACCCGAGCCAGGGGAAGGGGCAGAACCGCCCCAAACCTGACCGCCTTTCCATGGGCAACGTGGACGGCTTCTGGTTGGTGGAGTGGCTTAAGGCAGTGGGATTCTACTGCGCAGCGCTCACCAAACAGCTGCGGGGCAGCAAGGATCGCAAGACCTACGTGCTGGCGCCCATCGCGCTGAGCCTGCGAGAGCACGACAATGTGTTCAACCGCTTCCGCCACGCCATGAACCGCGCCGAAACGGCGGTGCGTTCGGACGTCCTCGCGTCGCTGCGCTACACCATGGAGCTAATACGCTACGCCATCGCCGAGGGTTCAGGCGGATTGCTGGCACGCATGCTGCGCGCCAAGAGCCCCCGCCACGTTGTGGCCGGGTTCGGGAGCGCATTCTACAAGAACCTGGGCAACTCTGCGGCGACGATGAACCTCCCTTTCATCGGCCTGCCCGGGTGGCTGCGCATCTCAAGTCGAGAAGACGTCTCCGCGGCGCTCGCTGTGTTGCTGGAGCATGAGAGGATCGTGCAACAGTTCGACGAGTCGCACAGCGACGAGTACGAGCTATTGCTGACCTATCGCGACTTTTGCTCGGGTGATGACCTCGAGGCGTTCTTTGCCTTCACCACGTCCTACAGCGCGTTCATCATCGGACGGCGGGAACGCCGCCGTCCTGCGCGCCAGTTCACCACCGAGAACCTGAGGAGGCTCATTATGACGAATGACGAAAGGCTAGCCCCTATCCTGGAGAGCCAAGGATTCCAGAACATCGCATACGCCATTCGCCAAAGCACCGTCACGGCGCAGTTCCGCAAGCAACGGGGCGATCGCCGCTACGATGTGCGCTACGGCCTGGGTCAGCAACTTGCTCGCAAGAGCTATGACTCTCGTGTGTTCATCGCCGAGCTCACCGACTTCTTGCACAAGTACAACGCTGAGAACGCCCAGGTCATGGAGACCCGTCCAGGGCCCTACCGGCGTAGCATCCAGGTCAGCGACATCGACGATATCGTCAAGCTGGTCGATACCTATGGGGCGCGGACCATCTGTAATCTGCTGGTCGCCTATGGCTATGCCCGTACAGGCTCCTCCGGCGAAGAGGAAACCGAGAGTGATGAGGCCACTATCGTGGGCGAAGATGCGGATAGCTTTGGCGACGCGGAATCCGGCGACGAAGACGCCTAGAGCACACAAAGGAGGACCATCATGACCGACATCTACTCCCTTTCCCTGTCAGCCCGCGCCACCCTCGACCTGCACAGCCTGAACAACGAGGGAGGCGAGGGGAACCAGATCCAGACGCGCATGGTCAACATCGTGGGCCACGATGGACGGCTCCACAACGTGAACGCCATCAGCGGCGACATGTGGAAGCACATCCAGGCGGAGCACCTCTTTCGCCTCGCCGCCGTCCAGGGGTGTGTGCCCCTGTGTAGCGCCTGCCGCCAGTTCAATGCCAACCGCATCAGCGCTGACGAGGATTACGTGCAGGCCATCGGTGAGAAGAGTGTGACCGATGCCAACGCCCTCGACCTGCTCCTCAAGTCGTGCGCGCTCGACGACATCGAGGGGAACCTCATCACCTCCGGAAACCGCAGCCTGGCGCGCAAGAGCGTTGTCGAGTTCGGCTGGATCGTCGGCCTTCCTGAGGTAACCACCACCGACAGCTACTTCCATGTCAAATACGCCAATGAACGTAGCGAGGAGCAGCGGGCGCAAGACGAGTCAGAGGCTGCCCGTGGATCGAACCTGGGCCAGGCCATCTTCCACCGGCCGGCGTCGTCGGGCGTGTACGCCATCGTCACGCATCTCGAGTTGGCACGCATCGGCCTGAACGACATCACTCAGAAGTACGCCATCGATGCCGAGCAGCGCATCGCGCGTCACCGGCTGCTGCTCGAGAGCCTCTGCTTCGCGTTCCTCGAGCCCAACGGCGCCATGCGCAGCACCCAGAACCCGCACCTGGTCTCTTTCGAGGGCGTGGTGGCCCTAAGCAACGGTCCCATCCCAGCGCCGTCGGTGAGCCCGCTGAACGATGGCTATCTCGAAGAAATCGAGGCCATCCAGCGGAACCTCGAGCCGCTGCATCAGGGGGGCATCACGCTGCGTCCGTTCAAGACGCTGAGCGAGTTCGCCGGCATCATGGCCGACCTGGTACAGTCTACGACGCCCTATACGCTCTCATACTGAGGTGCGCCATGTGGCTTACCGCGGAGTATGCTCCCACGGCGCTCTACAGCCTAAAGCTGTCAACTGCCACCTCTTCGGGGGGCAAGACGCTCTTGGCGCCGACGCCCTATGCCCTCAAGATGGCGCTCCTCGACGCGGCCTATCGGGTGCGGGGTAGCGTCGCTGCCGAGGAGTTGTGGCCCGCTATCCGGGACCTGCAGGTGGCCTTCCGACCTCCATCCAAGGCCGTGGTGACCAACCTGTTCACCAAGGTCCTCAAGCCAAATCGCAGCGCACCCGCGCCAGGTTCCGCACACGCCGGCCCTCTGGGCAAGACCATCGGATATCGCGAGTACGTGCACTTTGCGGGGCCAATGGGCCTGGCGGTGAGTTCGCCGCGCGAGGATGAGCCGCCCGATGCCCTCTGGCTCCTCCTCGCGACGGTGAACTACCTAGGCAAACGCGGCGGCTTCTTGCAGCTCGTGCGCGCCCCGGCGATCTGTGAGGATCTCCCGGCGGGCTTTGTCCGGCTCAATGAGCCGAGCGGACAAGCCGCGTTCGTCGCACGAGGGCTGATCCAGGTGATGGACGACTGCGCGCCGTCCATGACGCTCGAGATGGCCAACGTCTACAGCGGAAAGAGAGTGCGGCCTGGTCGGGACAGGCTCTCGTATCCTGTCGTGCTTCCGTACCGCCTCGTGCGGGCCAGCAAGAGCTACACGCTCTACGAACGGATGGACTAAACCACGATGCACACCCCCCTCCTCGTCGAAGCGCTCCTCGAGGGCCTCGCCCTCCATGACGAGGCCTGCGAGGCCTATCCCGACCTCATGGCGCTTCGCGCCCGCGCGCAGGGGGAGAACGGCCCTCCCCTCCTCCCCCTGCAGTGGGTGCTGTGCGTGGCCGATGTGCCCCTCGCCCGACGGCTCATCCGCCATGCCGCGCGCTCCTTGCTCGGCCTGCTCGACGCCGCCGACGCCGGCTGGCGGCGTGGCCAGGCGTCCAACTGCCCCCTGTGGGAGGTACTCGCCGCAGCGCCGGATTGGCTGCTCCGCCCTGACCCGCCGGACGACGACGATCCGGACGTCGCCCTCCTGCTCGAGCGAGACGAGAGCTTTGGGGGTGACTGGAACGGCCTCATCGAGGAGCTCCACCGTGCTGGGTCACGGACGTGGCAGGAGGCCATCGCCCGTTGTCGCGCCATGCAGCGTTTCGAGCGCGCGCATCAGGTGAACTTGCGCTACCTGCTCGATCCGCCCACTGAAGGCGAGCGACTAGGTACGTTCATCACGGTCGAGCCGCTCAACGAGACCACCATCGACGAGCGCCGCCCGCCGCTGGCAGAGCGCGGTAAGGACCGCGATGCGCTGCCCGGGACGGGCCGCCCTCGCGACCGTCGCCCCGTCCGCGAGACGGACGGCCACGCCGGCATCCGACCGCATCCTGTTACAGGGGGCCATACACCCCTGTGTGACGACGTCCAGCACCTCGCGAACCGGCGCTGCACGCACGAGTCGACACACGAGAACCGATGAACGAGTGAGCCTGCCATGCACGATTTTACCGCCTACCGTCTGGTCGTCGAGGGCGAGGTCATCGCATCGATCGCCCTGAACGAACACAAGGGAAGCGCCCTGCGGGGTGCCATCTATCATGCCTTGCGTCGCCGCTTCTGCACCGTGCCGCAGGCCCAGGGCGCGTGTGTCCGCTGCCCGCTGTGGCAGGCCTGCCCGGTGTGCACGTTGGTGAGCACTCTCGACTCCAACAACCGCCTCGGCGCCGACGCCGCCCGCCCCTACACCGTGCAACCCCCGCTGGACGGCGATCGCCTCGCCTACGCCCCGGGGGAACGGCTGACCTTTGGCCTGACGCTGTACGCCGAGGCCATGCACCTCTTCCCCTACGTCGTCATGGCGCTCTACGGCCTGGAGGAAGAGGGCCTCGGGCGGCGGGTGGAGGCCAACGGCTGGCGCCGCGGCGCACTGCGCATCGCCGCCATCCACGCCGAGAACCCCCTCACCGGGGACCGGGTCGCCGTGGTGCGCCCCGGCGAGACGCTGGTGCAGGTGCCCGATCTGGGCATCACCCATGCCCAGGTGCTCGCTCGCGCCGCGGCGTTGCAGGCCGTGTCGGAGCTGACCCTCACGCTGCAGACGCCCACCCGGCTCATCCACCGCCAGGTGCTGGTCAAGCCGGGAGAGCTGACGCTGGCCGTCCTGCTGGCGCGGCTCTTTGATCGGCTGGAGAGCCTGGCGCAACACTTCTCCGACACGCCACTCCGCCTCCCCTACCGCCAGCTGCTGGAGCAGGCGGGCCGGGCCACGACGGTACGCGACGACACGCGCTGGGTGGAGCTGCGCAGCTACTCCACCCGCCAGCGCCGCGCCACGCCCATCGGGGGGCTCATGGGGCGCATCACCCTGGCCTGCGACGACTGGCGCCCGTTCTTACCGTGGCTGCTCTGGGGCCAGTTCACCCACGTGGGCAAAGACGCAGTGAAGGGGAATGGCTGGTACGTCATCACCTGAGGAGCGCGCGGCGAGCGGCGGCATGTGCGCCCCGCAGGCGCGCCTTCCCATCGTGGTTCGGAGGTTGCCATGCCCATCATCACCGACCTACTCGTCGACCAGTTCGGTGCCTTTGTGAGCAAGTACCAGGGGAGGCTTCGAGTCACACAGAAGGAGCAGACCCTGGTCGAGGCTCCGATCATGCATCTGCAACGCGTTGTCATCACCGGGCGCGGCGTGAGCCTGTCGAGCGACGCCATCGCCGCCTGCTGCCGGGAGGGGATCCCCATCCACTTCCTCGACACCCACGGGCGGCCCTACGCCGGGCTCTACGCGGCGGGGCTCACCGGCACGGTGCTCAGTCGGCGCGAGCAGCTGGCCGCCTACCTCGATGAGCGGGGGCTGGCCGTGGGGCGCGCCCTGGCCCGCGCCAAGATTGCCAATCAGGCCGCGCTCCTGCGCTACATCGCCAAGTACCGCAAGGACGCGGCCCCTGACCTGTATGAGGCGCTACGCGGCGCCGCCGAGCGCGTGCTGGGCCATCAGGAAGAGCTGTCACGCCTGGAGGGCACGTGCGTCGATGTGGTGCGTGAGCGCCTCCTGTCCATCGAGGGACGCGCCGCCCACTACTACTGGAAGGCGCTGGAGCAGGTGTTGCCCGAGGAATACGGCTGGCCCGGCCGCGTCGGTCGCGAGGCCCAGGACCCGATCAACGCCGCCCTGAACTACGGCTATGGCATCCTCTACAGCCAGATCGAGCGGGTCATCATCCTCGCCGGGCTTGACCCCTACGCCGGCTACATCCATGCAGATCGGCCCGGCAAACCCTCGCTGGTGTACGACCTCATCGAACCGTTCCGCGTGCCAGTCGTCGACCGCACCGTGGTGGCTATGGCCAACCGGCACATGCTGTTGCGCCTCGATGACCGTGCCCTCCTCGACGAGGAGAGCCGCCGTGGACTCGCCGAGCAGGTGTTACAGCGCCTGGAAAAGCCAGAGACCTATGAAGGGAAGCGCGTCCCCCTGCGCATCATCATCCAAGAGGAGGCACGCCGGCTGACGACATACTTGCGCAAGGAGCGCGAGGCATTCGAGGCATTCGTTGTACGGTGGTAGGATCGCCATGGGACGCTGCCTAGTCGTGTATGATATCTCGCATGATCGCACCCGGACGCGGGTCGCCGACCTCTGTCTCGACTATGGGCTAGACCGCATTCAGTACAGCGCCTTCCTAGGAACACTGGCGCGCACCCATCAGGAAGAGCTGATGCTTGCCATACGGCGGCTGCTGCGGCGCCACGGTGGCAATGTGCAACTCTATCCGTTGTGCGCAAAGGATTGGGCTGAGCGGCAGGTCATCGACCTGCCGCCGCGAGGGGAGGCGCAGTCGATCACGGCGCGCAGCAAAGGGAACGCGAGCGATGAAGACGTTGATCACCACTTGTGAACCTATTACCCCGATGCACACCGACAGTATCGCCGGGGGCCCCGCCCCCTCGGACGGCGGCCAGATGCTCACGGTCACTGATCTGAAGCAGTACACCTACTGCCCGCGCGTGGTGTGGTACACCTACTGCCTCCCACTGTTGCGGCCCGAGACGGCCAAGATGCAGGAAAGCCAGCGCCAGCACGAGGAGGAGCGCACGCGCGAGGCGCGCCGCAGCCTGCGTGCATACGGCCTGCCCGAAGGGGAGCGTCGCTACGACGTGCCCCTCGTCTCGACGCGACTAGGGCTCACTGGCAGGACCGACCTGGTGATCGTGACGGCCGATGAGGTCATCCCGGTAGACTACAAGCTGACGCGACGCGCTACGGCGCCCCACTTTCGCCTGCAACTGGCTGCCTATGGGCTGATGTTGGAAGAGGCGGTCGGGTTGCCGGCGCGGCGGGGATTCGTCTATTCCCTGTGGACGCGTCAGGCGGAGGAGGTGCGCTTCACGGCGCGTCTGCGGGGGCAGGTGCTGCGCACCCTAACCGCCGCCCACCACATGATCGCCGAGGAGCTCATGCCGGGGCCACCGAGGCGGCGAGGGCGCTGCGTGTCCTGCGAGTTTCGCCGCTTCTGCGGCGATACGTGAGCTTTGCGGCGATACCTGAGCCGTCGCAAAACCCCCCGCTTTTGGGAGCAAAAAACGGTTTGCGGCGGAGGAGGGTCACCATGCACCGCAAGGGGGATCCGCACCTTATGCATTTGTGGAGTATTGTGATTCCGAGTATCATGGCCTGGACGTCGGGGCACGTGATGAGTTGAGGTTGCATCCACATCGACCCGTTCGAGGGTACTGAAAGAATGGCCTCATGGTGGGGCTGTGGGGCAACATGTTGGTTGCATCCACATCGACCCGTTCGAGGGTACTGAAAGTTTGGCCTAGTCCGCTCATTCGAGACCCTTCTGGAGCGTTGCATCCACATCGACCCGTTCGAGGGTACTGAAAGCCGTTGAAATAGTCGCCAGAACCAGTTGCGCCCCTGTTGCATCCACATCGACCCGTTCGAGGGTACTGAAAGTGAACATCCGGCGGGCGCTGTGTGTGCGCACCTCGGAGTTGCATCCACATCGACCCGTTCGAGGGTACTGAAAGTTGATCTCGCCGTCGTACCACTTGAGCCAGTCGAGGTGTTGCATCCACATCGACCCGTTCGAGGGTACTGAAAGACGTGTACGGCTGCTCGCCGCGCTCATCGAGCAGCGGGTTGCATCCACATCGA
>DUUT01000190.1 GCA_012841405.1 Chloroflexota bacterium | reverse complement strand
TGGCAGCGCAAGCGGTTCGCCGTCCCTCAGGGCATGACCGGCTGGTGGCAGGTGAACGGCCGCAGCGACAAGGAGATGCACCGCCACACCGACGAGGACCTCTACTACGTCCAGCACTACTCCCTGTGGCTCGACCTGATGATCCTCGTCCGCACCGTCTTTGTCGTGCTCCGGGGGCGGGGAGCGTACTAGCGCGATGATCCTTCCCGGCCACATCGCCGCGGCGGTCCTCTGCCACCGCTACGCCGCCGCCGACCTACCCGTCGCCATGGCGGCGAGCCTCGCCCCCGACGTGGTGGACAAGGCGGTATACTATGGGACCTCCCTATCGCCGAGCTCGCGCCTCCCCATGCACACCCTCTGGGGCTGGTTCGGCACGACGCTGCTCGTCGCGCTCATCGGCCTCGTGTGCGCTCGTGCCGCCACGTGGACCTATGCCTGGTTCCTCAGCTACGGCGTGCACCTCTTGTGCGACTCGGGCCTGGTGGGTGACGACCTCCCCCTCCTCTATCCGCTCGTCTCGTACGAGCTCAACAGCCCGCCCTTTCCATTGGCCTACCTCTTGGACCCCGCCACCTGGCCGTGGCCCAAGCTCATCGCCGAGGCCATCGTCGTGGCATGGGCGGCGTGGATCGTCTGGCGTCAGTCGGTGAGGGGGCAGGGGAGCGCACGGCACACAAACGTGGCACGTCCGTAAAGTCGTAGAGATGGAGGGCCGCTCGCGCCGCGGCGTGCAGCGGCCTCAGAGGGTCTCAAGGAGCTGGATCGAAGGGAGCAGGCGTCGCCTGGCAAGCGTGGCGCGCGTAGCGGTCGAGAGCTGCACCGAGGCCCATCACGAGCCACATCACGAACGCCCCCTTGTTCCCCCACGACGCCGCATCGACCAGGCCGTGGACGACCATGGCCGACAGCGAGGACAGACAAGCCGCCGCGAGCAGTGCCGGCAGCCGTTGCTGCGAACGCAAGCAGAGTCGGCGAGCCGCCAGCGCCCGGCAGACGACCAGCCCCAGCAGCGCCAGGAAGGCGACCAAGCCTGGCAGCCCCAGATCGGCGGCCACCTGCAAGAGGAGGTTGTGTGCGTGGGGGGCGGTCGCGCTATCGGTGCCGTACAGCAACATGCCCACCGGCCCAAAACAGCCGAACCCCACGCCCGTGAAGGCGAAATCGCCCACCATCTGCTGCGCGGCAGACCACACCCCCACGCGCCAGGCCAGGCCGTAAGCGGGATCGCTGCTCACCACCTCGTCGGCAACCTTGCTCCAACCCACAAGATGAACAGCCAGAGCAGCCAGGCCGGCACCCGCCGCCAAGGAGACGGGCAGCAGTCTGGGCAGGACAAGCAAGTTGATGACCAGCAGGCCAGCGGCCATCCCCATGTAGGCGCCCCGCGACTGCGACAGTACCAGGACCGCCAGCATCGGGGCTGACGCGAGCCCAGCCATGCTACGGAGCAGCGCCGTCTTGCCCCGGCCCGGGAGTCGGCCCGATCCCGTGAGGGTCAAGGCAAAGGGCAACAGAAGCACCAGGGCTGCGCCCACCACGTTGGGATGGAATGTGTCCGGCAGGCGATTCAGCAGCGGCTGCCAGTGCGATTGCAGCCTGATCAGTACCTGCCGCAGCATCGGCGACAGGACGCTGGGCTTGGCGATCATGCCCAACAACCCCACGAGTGCGATGCCCGCGCCCATGGCCGTCAGCCCCACCCAGGCCCATAAGAAGTGGTCCTCTGTCCAATCCCAGCGGCTCAGGCCCCAGTAGAGCGCCAGCCCCACGATGAGTGGTATGATGGCTCGAATCGAGTCCGGCCGGAGCGCCGAGACGACGAGGCTCACGCCGGCCATCGCCGCGATGACAAAGAAGGGCACATCCGCGGGTCCAGGCCGCAGCACGAACCACCGGTCGGTGCGACTCTTCCGCTTCGGTGCCCGATCCGGTTCGACCGTATGCTCTTCGGGCGCGTCGTAGCCGTCATCACGAGGGTCCGACACCTCCTGTCGCCGAAGGGGCGCCCTGTATACCGCCAGCAGTATGTACGCGCACAGCAACAGCCCCCCGATGCTCGCCAGACGCCTGAGCACCGTGTCCGCCGAGAGGGCCAGGCTCAGAAAGATGAGCGCAAAGCCGACATAGAGCGGCACGCCGTGGGCCGGCGCATCGAGCAGGTCGCGCGTGCGCCGGCGCTCGGGTCTGGCAGCCATCGAGACGTAGCGGGCGTGACTAAGCACGGCTAACGCCAAAGCAGCCCCCAGGACCCAGGGGGCATTGATTAGCAGGCCGCGCCAGTCGATGGAAGGTTGTGCGTACGCCATGAGCCCTCGTTGCTCTCGTATGAGCGATGCTCTCGCGAGCTTTGCCGCCCCGACGCCCGGGCGCGCCATTCCCGCTATCGATCGGCCGTCAGTATGGCCGTGACCGTCTGATCCACCGGCAGATCGAGCCGGAGTGCGTCCGTGGACGCCGGCATATCGCTGTCCGTCCCCCGGGCGGTCACCGTCACTGCATCGGGTACGACATCGCCGCGGAACTGAATCTCGACGGGGGTCGACGGGATGCCGGCCTGGCGCTGGAGGTAGAGCGAGTACTTGCCCGCATTCACCACGCTTGGAGGCAGTTGGTACTCGAGCCGAAGCATCGCCTCCTCGCCAGGGCGCAGAGCGATGGATGTCGCAAAGGTCGTCCGATTCAACTCCTGGAACTCGCTGCAAGACGTATCGCCACCCTCGCAAGCCGTGAGGGTGGCCCCCGCAGGGGCGTACACGCGGACATACGCCCAGTAGCATCCCTCGCGCAGCCCCTCGTACGTCGAGGCGAGGCTGTCCCTGAACTTGTCACACGCGTCCGTCGTTTCCTCACCGGTGTGCTTGTAGCGCAACAGCAGGGATGCCGAGGGGTGTGCGACATCGTCGAGCGTGACCGAATAGGTCGCTTCTCGCGCTATCGCGGTGGAGACCTTGTTATACCCCGTATTGCATTCAATGACATTCAGGTAATCCTGCGCCGCA
Organism: Chloroflexota bacterium; assembly: GCA_012841405.1. Classification (GTDB taxonomy): domain Bacteria; phylum Chloroflexota; class Anaerolineae; order UBA1429; family UBA1429; genus DUUT01. The sequence goes on along the minus strand of DUUT01000190.1, from coordinate 3,270 downwards.
TCGACTATGGCGCCGTTCCAGCCCAGCCCCTGCAGAAACGCTGTCAGGTCGGCATCGAAGGCGTGCATCTGGATACCGCGGGCCTGGAGTACGTCCTGGAGGGTTTCCAGGAGTTGGAGCCAGGGGATGCGCTGCGGCGCTGTGGTCACCTGCCGCTGGACGACCGCGATCATGTCCCCCACCACGCTCTTGCGCTGACGCCACCACTCCCACAGCAAGGCATCGGTACCCGCGGTAGCCCAATCGTGGGTCAGCACCGGAAAGTGCACGCTCACTGATTCTCGGGTACCGTCGGCGCCCAGGAACGTGACACGGAGGCAGTAGTCGCCCCCCTTGAGGTCGACTGCCTCGGCCCGGCTTTCGGCAGCGACACGGAACGCATCGCCAGCGCGTCCTCCGCGCGCGATCCGTTGCGACACGGACTTGCCACGTCCCTCTACGCCCCGCACCGCGTATGAGCGGCTGCCCGAATGGGCGTGCTGAGTCGTGATGCCGTCTTGCGCGTCGACACCCGTCGCCGTCCAGTGCCGCGGCCCAGCGGAAGTGACCTCCTCAAACGACGGATTGAGCACGAGGTTATCGCCTGCGCCCGACAGGTCTTCCAAACGCACACTGTCGAACCACGCCATTCCCGGCCTGTCATCCAGCACCAGCTCCACCTCGATCGCCGCAAAGTCCTGCGTCGCCGTGACCACCTCGCCCGACGTGATCAGCGCATCCTCAGGGAGGCTCCAGCTTTCGTGCAAGGTGTCCATCACCTCGCCCGGCGCCACGGTCGTGCCGTTGGGCAGCGTGAGGGGCGTCAGCACCTCGAGGAGGCGGGCGGCCGCCACCATATCCGCGGCGATGACGCCATGGACCTCGGTATCCTGGTTGAGCTCGTACAGCGCGGCCACATCACGCGCCGCGGTGGGAAAATCGGGCGACCAGTTGGCATCACGCGTCGTCCACAGATCGATCCCCATGTGCTCGCGCAGCGCCTCAGGCGGGTCGGGGTGCGCCTTGGTCCAATCCTCCACGGCATAGCTGTCCTGCATCGGGCCGAGGGTCGGCACGCCGTCCACAAAGGTGAGGGTGCCAATGCTGCTGATGAACCCGCCCGTCGCCCGTAGCTCGTCGTTGTTCTGCGCCAGGAGGAGGTAGGTGCGCGTCCCCTCAGCGGGCGCGATCGCCGGCAGCAGGGGCAGCGCCTCGAACCCCGCCGTGATCAGCGGGAGGATCCCCTGAATCCTCGCCAGGGGCGCGCCCACGCGGGACGGCAGCCGCTCCGCATCGATGCCGGTGATGAGGTCCGCGGCGCGGCGGGCCTGCTCGATGGCGGCGTCGAGCTCCTCCCGTCGCGCGGCGACGCTGCGGATCACCGTCGGCGCCACCTCCGGCAGCGCGCGGTCCGCGGCCATGCCCTCAGCCAGGGGCTCGCCGGCCGCATCCCAAGCGGCGATACCAGCCTGCAGATAGAGGGCGCCCGCCTCCAGGAGATCGGGCCCGGCGCGTACCGCCGGCCCCACCCAGGGCACCCACCCGAGCCGCCGCATGCCCCAGAGTAGCGGCCCGAGATCACGTCGCAGCCGGGCCACGTCGCCCTCCACGACACGCAGCGCATCGCCGACCATCGTCGGGCTGGCGAGGGCCTGCTCGCGGAGCGTCGCACCATGGGCGCGGAGCGCGGTGACATGCCGGTAGGTCTGGATGCCGGCGTAGAGCAGATAGATCAGGATCAGGGCTAACAACACCACGAGGATGCACCGCAGGTGCGGAGCGGCCGTACGGGCGGTTTTGGTCCACGCTGCAAGTCGTGTCACGGGGGCCTCGTTCACGGATGGCGTCGATGGTGCGTTGATCGCCAGTATAGCGTAGCCGCAGGGGGCGTCAAAGAGCGCAAGTGGGGTGGCTACACGGCAGAGCCGTGGTGTGGAAGAGCCGACGGCCCTCGCACGGTGGCGCGAGCCGCGGCACAGGGCCACCACAAGGAACACTCGCCAGCGTGCTATGTGCACGCTGGCGAGTGTCGTGTCCTAACGGGTCGTGCCTATGGTTACTTGTCCCAGCGCCGATCCGGCTGCCAGAAGCCCAGCTTGGGGTTGTTCCACTCCTCGGTGGGCAGGAACAGCTCGCCCGGCCAGCGGAGGTTCTCCTTGATGCCCTCGATGTTGAGATCCACCCCCAGCCCCGGCTTGTCCGGCACGCGGATGTAGCCGTCCTGGATGAGCGGCTCGTCCATGCCCGTCACCAGGCTCGTCCAGAAGGGCAGGTCCATGGCGTGGTTCTCCAGCGCCACAAAGCTGGAGATCGCCGCCGCGCAGTGCACGTTCGCCATGCAGGCGATGGGCGAGCCGGCAAAGTGCAGCGCCGTGGGAATGCCGTAGCGCTCCGCATAGTCGGCGATCTTTTTCGTCTCCAGCATGCCGCCGGAGGTCAGGAGGTCCGGGTGGATGATGTCCACGGCGTGCTTCTCGATCATCTCGCGGAAGCCGTCCCACAGGTAGAGCTCCTCACCCGCCGCCGTGGGCACGCCGATGGCCCGCGTCACTTCCGCATGCCCGTCGATGTCCCACCAAGGCATGGGGTCCTCCATCCACGCCAGCCCGTAAGGCTCCAGCGCCTTGCCCAGGCGGATGACCTCCTTGGCCGTCATGTAGCCGTGGCCAAAGTGGTCGATGCACAGCGACACGTCCCAGCCCACCGCCTCGCGCACCGCCTTGGCCACCTCGGCCATCAGGGCGATGCCCTTGTCCGTCACTCGCTGCCCGAACCCCGTGCCAGGCGCCGACCAGCGCCGCCCCAAGGGGTACTCGTCCAACGCCGGCTGGCCGATGAGTGTCTCCTCGCCGGCCATGAGGATGCGCGGGCCGATGTCGAACTTGATGAATGTCAGCCCCTCCCGCTTGCGCCCCAGGACGCGCTCGGCGTAGGCCTCCGGCGTCTGCTCCTCCGGCGTCGGCGTGTCGGCGTAGACACGCACCCGGTCGCGGTACTTGCCGCCGAGGAACTGGTAGCAGGGCACGCCATACACCTTACCCACGAGGTCCCACAGGGCGAGCTCGAGGCCCGAGACCCCACCGCCCTCGCGCCCCCAGTTGCCAAAGCGCTTCATGGCGCGGAAGATCATGTCCACGTTGCAGGGGTTCTGCCCCAGGAGCATACTCTTGAACTGCAGGGCGTTCTCCTTGTGGCCGGCGTCGCGCACCTCGCCGATGCCGTAGACCCCTTGGTTCGTGTCGAGGCGGATGATGGGGTAGTCATAGTTCGAGGCTACTACCGCGATGCGCA
>DUUT01000189.1 GCA_012841405.1 Chloroflexota bacterium | reverse complement strand
GCTGCCGGTTCTCGGCAGCGCAGCGCCTACGCCGTCGAGTCCCTCCCGGGGTAGTGGCCCCGCAGGGTCACATCGCCCGCCATAACGCGCCGCAAGGCACCATCGCCCGTGCGCACCAGCAACGCACCATCATCGTCCACGTCCTCGGCCACGCCCTGGAGGGTCTCTTCCGGCGTGCCCACGACGACCTCCCTCCCCAGCGTCGTCAGGGCATCGCGCCACGCCACGCGCGGCGACCATCCGCCCTGCAGCCGAAGGTAGAGGTCATCGGCGTGCTGGAGAAAGGCGATGAGCAGGTCCGGCCGCGAGACGGGCCGTCCCCACTCAGCCGAGAGGCTCGTGGCCGGTGCCATGAGCTCCGGGATCTGCGCCACGTCGACGTTCACGTTCAGGCCGATCCCCACGACGACATAGTCCAATACGCCGCCGGTGCTGCCGAGTTCCGTGAGCAGCCCGCCGAGCTTGGCATCGGCCAGCACGATATCGTTCGGCCACTTGATGCGCGCCTCCAGCTCGCACACCTCCATCACGGCGCGCACCACCGCGAGGGAGCACACCATGGTGATGCGCTGCGCCTCCATCGGCGCCAGGGGCGGGCGAAAGAGCAGCGACATGAGCAGCGCGCTGCCGCGCGGAGCATACCAGCGGCGCCCCAGTCTCCCGCGACCAGCCGTCTGTTCCTCGGCGAGCACCACCAGCCCCTCCGGGGCCCCCGCGCGTGCCTGTGCCACGGCGCGCGCATTCGTCGAGTCGATCAGTGCATGCACCTCGAGGGCACGTCCGACGACGCGGGTATCGAGCCCCCGCCTGATCGCTTGTGCATCGAGTCCTTGGGCCATCGCCTCTCCTCTCCTCATCGTCACCATACGATACGCTCGTAGGCCCAGCGCGTCAATGCGACGCCGCGCCGTGGCAAAGTTGGGGCGGCGCACCCTAAAGAAGGCGTCAAAAGGCGCCGATAGAAAAACAAGACACGACCACTGCCGGGATGGGGCCCCCTCCCGGCTCGGAGCGATCTCTATGACCAAACCCGGCATCCGGCTGCCGGCAGTGCTGCGTCAGATCCCACCGTTACCGCAGGTTGCCGTGCGCGCACTCGAGTTGATCCGCGATCCGGGCTCGTCCCGTGCCGCGCTGGCTCACGTCCTGTCCCTCGACCAAGCGATGACGGGACGTTTTCTGCACCTCGTGAACTCGGCGTACTATGGCCTGCCCCGGCGCATCACCTCGCTGGATGAGGCCATCGGATTCCTGGGCTATGAGCGCGTGCACGAGGTGGTCGTCGCCGTGGCGGCGAGCCGTTACCTCACGCAACCCCTGCCGGCCTATGGGCTCGAGGGCGGCATGCTGTGGCCCCATGCCGTGGCGGTGGCCACCGGCAGCGACGCCATCGCGCGGCAAAAGGGCGTCAGGCCCTACTCGGAGGCCTATGTCGCCGGTCTGCTGCACGACACGGGCAAGCTGGCGCTGGATATCGTCATGCACCACCGCGCGGACTGGGCCACGGCTGAGCGCAAGGAGGACGGGCGAGACGACCTCGCCGATTGGACCGAGATCGAGCGCCACATCACCGGGTACGACCACGCCGCGTTGGGGGCAGCCATCGCCAGGGGCTGGAACCTGCCCGACCGGGTCGTGGAGGCGATCGGCTGCCACCACGCCCCATCGACGGCCGTGCTCGATCCGTGCCTCGCGGCGATCGTGCACGTCGCCAATGCCGCCGCCCTCATGGCCGGCATCGGCCTCGGCATCGACGGGATGCAGTACGTACTCGATGCCGAGGCAGTCGCTGCACTGGAGTGGGGGGACGACGAGATGTCCCACCTCATGGAAGGGATGCGGCTGGCCGTGCAGAACGCCACAACAGCCGTCGGCTTGCCCTTTGCATTGCCATGACGGATGCACGCCTGATGGGCGCAGGGGGCGTACGCGTACTCGAGGGAAAAGAGGTTCACATGCCGGACAGCGCCGCCACCCACGCGGAGCAGGATCACGTCCTCGGGGCGGGCACCCCCGCACCGCGCCGGCCCCCCGATCTCGAGACGGCACTGCGCCGCATCCCGCCACTCCCCTTCGTCACCAGCCGGGCGCTCGCCATGCTGCGCGACCCAGGGGCGCGCCGCTCCGAGCTGGCCCACGTGCTCTCCTTGGATGAGGGCATGACGGCCCTCTTTCTCCGCATGGTCAACTCCGCTTACTACGGCCTACCCCGCCGCATCACCTCCCTCGACGAGGCGATAGGCTACCTGGGTTTTGAGAACACCAAGGCGGTGCTCTTTGCCGTCAGTGTGCGCCGGTTCTACTACCTCGGCGCGCCCGCCTACCTCCTCGACCGCGATGCCCTGTGGCGCCATTCCGTCGCCGTCGCCTCCGGCAGCGCCTGGATCGCGCAGCGGCGCGCCATCACCCCAGTATCCGAGGTGTACGTCGCTGGGCTGCTCCACGACGTCGGCAAGCTGGTGCTCGATATCATGGTCGGCCACGAGGTGCCCTGGGCCACCGTGGAGGCCAACGGCGCCGACGGGCGCGCGATGCCATGGACCGAGATAGAACGCCGCACCCTGGGGTGTGACCATGCCGAGTTGGGTGCCCACGCCGTGCAGTCCTGGCGTTTGCCCCAGCGCATCGTCGAGGCGGTGCGGGTGCACCATGCCCCGCGCCCAGCCGTCCTCGATCCCCATCTGGCCGCGGCCGTTCACCTGGCGAACGCCGCCTCCCTCATGGCCGGCGTCGGCCTGGGCATCGACGGCCTGCGCTACCCCCTCGATGAGGAAGCCGTGCGCCAGCTGGAGTGGACGGAGGACGAGATGGCCGGCCTCCTCGAAGAGATCCTCCGTGCCGTGCGCGATGCGGAGCGCATCTTTGCGCCCCGCCCCCGGTAGCCCACCGTTCCGAGGCGGATGTCAGGCTGCGCTGCTCCGCGCTCCCCTTGCGCTCGCCCACGCAAGCGTGGATAATGGGGCTACCATCGGCTCCGTGGAACGCATCTGTCCACGAGGAGGCCCGCACCATGGTACCGGCTTCTGACCACCCCGTCGCTCCTCCGAGCCCCCAGCGCGCCATCGGCTGCCTCCTTGGTGGGGCGGTGGGCGATGCCCTGGGCGCCCCGGTCGAGTTCCTGTCGCTGGCGGCGATCCGCGCGCGTTTCGGCCCCGAGGGGATCCGGGATTTTGTCCCCGCCTACGGCGTACTGGGTGCCATCACCGACGATACCCAGATGACGCTTTTTACGGCCGAAGGGTTGCTGCAAGCGCTGCGCCGGGGGCGTGAGCGTGGACTCTGGCACCCGCCCACCATGGTCTACCACGCCTACCTGCGCTGGCTCGAGACGCAGGGCGCCACCCCGCCGTACCCCTACCAGGAGGCGCGCAACGGCCACCTGCTGACGATCCGCACCCTCCACGCCTCCCGCGCCCCCGGCAACACCTGCCTCGCGGCGCTGCGCAGCGGCACCATGGGTACCCCTGAGGCGCCGCTGAACGACAGCAAGGGGTGTGGCGGCGTGATGCGCGCCGCGCCGGCGGGGCTCATCGGCGTCGCCGACCCCTTTGCCCTGGGGTGCGATGTGGCCGCCATCACCCACGGCCACCCCTCGGGCTACCTAGCAGCGGGGGTCCTCGCGGCGCTGGTTGCCGCCCTGGCGGCGGGCACCACCCTCCGGGAGGCGCTGCACTCCGCCCGCGGCGCTCTCATCGGCTGGCCTCAGCACGCCGAGTGCCTGGCCGCCGTCGACGCGGCGGTGCACCTGGCGCGCGTCGCGCCGGCCACGGCGGAAACCGTGGAGCGCCTCGGCGCCGGCTGGGTGGCGGAGGAGGCGCTGGCCATCGCCCTGTTCGCCGCCCTGGCGACGGAGGATTTTGAGGCCGGCGTGGTACTGGCCGTGAACCACGGTGGCGACTCGGATAGCACCGGCGCCATCGCCGGTAATATCCTCGGCGCGCTGTTGGGCCCCGAGGCCATCCCGAGCCGTTGGCTCGACGCCCTCGAGCTGCGCGACGAGATTGCGTCCTTGGCCCACGCCCTAGCGACGGAGGCCCTGGCCGCGTGAGCCTACCATCCCGATGCGAGGTGCCGCCATGACCCGTCCACCGCTGGACGCCGACCCCCACCGCCCCCAGTACCACTTTATGCCGCCCGCCCACTGGATGAATGACCCCAATGGCCTCATCCAGTGGCAGGGCACCTACCACATGTTCTACCAGTACAGCCCAAGCGGCGTCGGCTCGGGGATCAAGTACTGGGGCCATGCCCGCAGCGCCGATCTCGTCCACTGGGAGCACCTGCCGATCGCGCTGGCCCCCACCCCCGGCGGGCCCGACGCGGGCGGCTGCTGGTCGGGCTGCGCCATCGATGACGGCGGCATGCCCACCCTGATGTACACCGGCATCGCCCCCCAGGCGCAGTGCCTCGCCACCGGCAGCCCAGACCTCATCACCTGGACGAAGGACCCCGGCAATCCCGTCATCGCCGCGGCACCGCAGGGCTTCGGGCCGGGTGACTTTCGCGACCCCCGCGTCTGGCGCGAGGGGGACGAGTGGCGCTGTATCATCGGCACAGCTGCCGCCGGTGGCTGCGGCGCGGTGCTCCTCTACCGCTCGGATGACCTGCGCGCGTGGGAGTACCTCGGGCCCCTGTGCGTCGGCGCGGACCCCTCCACCGGACGGGTGTGGGAGTGCCCCGACCTCTTTTCCTTGGGCGACCGCCACGTCCTGACCATCTCACCCATCCCGCTGCGCAAGACGCTCTGGTTCAGTGGCAATTACGATGGGCGCACGTTCACCCCCGAGACCCAGGGCGTCGTCGACGCGGGCGGCCACTTTTACGCGCCGCAAACGCTGGGCGATGCGCAGGGCCGGCGCATCATGTTCGGCTGGGTCTGGGAGGGACGCAGCCAGGAGGCGCAGCTCGCCGCCGGCTGGGCGGGGGTCATGTCGCTCCCCCGGGTGCTCTCCCTTCGGCCCCACGGTGCCCTGGGTGCCGAGCCCGCCAGCGAGGTGGCGGCGTTGCAGCGGGATCACGTGGGCCACACGGGGCTCACCATCGCTTCGACGCTCCCCGCGGAACCCCTCGACATCGTCGGTGACGCCTTGCGCGTGCACACCATCTTTGAGGCGGGGCAGGCCTCCCTCACGGAGGAGGCGGATGCCTTTGGCCTGGTGGTACGGCGCTCGCCCGACGGCGCCGAGGAGACGCGGATCGCCTACGACAGCCGCAGCGAGCGGCTCCTGGTGGACCGGTCCCGGTCGAGCCTGGCCCGCGACGTGGAGCGGGAGACGTACGCTGCGCCGCTCACGCTGGCGCCCGGCGAGGACCTGACGCTGCAGGTGTTTATCGACCGGTCGATCATCGAGGTGTTCGCCAACGGCAGGGTCTGCCTCACGAGCCGCGTCTACCCCACGCGGCGCGACAGCCTGGGGGTTGGCCTCTGGGCGCAGGGGGGCCGGGTCCGCGTCCGTGCACTGGACGCCTGGGCCATGGCATCGATTGGCTAGCGACAATGGAAGATGATTGGAGGAGCCATGCAGTACCGCACGCTCGGCAATACGGGGATGGAGGTGTCGGTCATCGGTTTGGGATGCGCCCAACTCGGATCGGCCAGCACCGATTATGCCGTATCCATCGTCCAGCGCGCGCTCGAGTTGGGCATCAACTATTTCGACACGGCGCGCAGCTATCGCGACGCCGAGATCAAAATCGGGCTCGCGCTGGAGGGCCAGCGTGAGCGCGCCCTCATCTCGTCCAAGACGGGCGCTCGGCTGCGCGACGACGCCTGGCGCGAGCTCGAAGAGTCGCTCCAGCGCCTCCAGACGGACTATCTCGATAACTGGCACATGCACGGTCTGAACCCGGGCGACGACCTCGACCGGCGCTTTGGGCCCGGCGGCGCCCTCGAGGCGCTCATCGAGGCGCGCGAGCAGGGCATCGTGCGCCATATCGGCGCCACCAGCCACCACGCGAGCGTCCTCGTCGAGGCATTACACCGCTTCGACCTGGAGGTCATTCTCGTGCCGATGAACGTCGTCGAGCGCCAGCCGCTGGAGGCGCTCATACCCGAGTGCCGGGCGCGCGGGGTGGGGGTGACGATCATGAAGCCCCTGGCCACGGGCCTGTTGCCAGCGCCGCTGGCGCTCAAGTGGCTGGCCAACCAGCCGATCCACACCGCCGTGCCCGGCACGACGACCCTGGAGGAACTCGAGGAGAACGCTGCCGTCGGCGCCCTCGAGCGGTTTGCGCTCACCGGCGACGAGGCGCGGGAGGTGATGGCCCTGCACGAGTCGCTCGAACACGTGCGCTGCCGCGTGTGTAGCGCGTGCCAGCCGGCGTGCCCCCAGGGGATCCGCATCGGCACCATACTGGGCACCGACGTGATGTACGACCACTACCGCACCATGGGGGCCGAGGCGTTCGCCGCCTACGCCTGGTCGCGGGAGGCGCTCGCGCGCGACCTCCCCGAGCGGGAAGCGACGATCGCCGCCATCGCCTCGTGCACGCGCTGCGGCGCCTGTGAGGCCCACTGCCCTTATGGCCTGCCCATCATGGAGATGCTGCCCCAGACGCTGCCCGTCATGCGGGATATGGTGCGCATCTACCGCGAGCTGCTGTAGGCCTCGCCACCCCCCGACG
>DUUT01000188.1 GCA_012841405.1 Chloroflexota bacterium | reverse complement strand
GCCGCAGGTCTGGCCCGCGCGCAGTCGCGGCAGCTGCGCCACCTCATGGAGGCGACCCTGCGCCCCGCGGCCATCGCCTGCGCCGCCGCCCTGGCGATCTGTGGCTGGTGGTACGCGCGAGAGCTCGCGCAGTCCGGGGGGCTGGCGCTGCTGCCCCCGCCCGACGCCGAGGCCGCTCCGCTCCGCCTCGCCGAGGTAGGCCCCATCGCCACCGCGCTGTTGCGCTCCTTCTGGGGACTCTTTGGCTGGGGCAACGTCCCGGCCGACGCGGCGTTCTACTCGCTGACGCGCATCCTGACCGTCCTGGGGGTCGTCGGCATCATCCCCGCGCTCGCCTGGGTCTACTGGCGCCAGCGCTCTTTCCGCTCCTACCGGTGGCGCGCCGCCCTCGTGCTGGGCGCTTGGCCGCTGCTCCTGCTGCTAGCGCTCGTGCTCGGCGCCGCGGGGCCGGCCATCCGCACGCTCGAGGGGCGCATGCTGTTTCCGGCGATCGCCTCCATCGCCTTCTTTCTCTTTGTCGGGGTGACGGCGTGGTTCCCCCGGCGCTACCTCGGCGCACTCGGCATGCTCCTCGTGCTCAGCCTGGGGATCGTCGCCCTGCGGGCGCCGACCGGGTACATCGCCCCCGCCTACGCCGCCCCACCGCGCATCGCCCTGGAGGAGGTACCGGAGACGATCCATGATCTCGGCATCAGCTATGGCGACGCGCTGTTCCTCCTGGGCTACGCGTTGCCCCAGGAGAACGTCCGGGCGGGGGAGAACCTGCGCCTGCGCCTCTACTGGCTCGCGCGCCGGGCGATGGACACCGACTATACCATCGGCGTCCACGTCAGTGGGCGACGCGGCGAGCAGATCGGCAGCATCGGCACCTACCCGGGAGGCGGCAACCTGCCCACGCGGCGCTGGCTGCCCGGGGACGTGGTGGTGGACGAGTATGCCGTCCCCATCTCGCCCGAGGCCGCGGGCCCGGCGGCGGCGACGATCCGCGTGGGGGTCTACGGGGGGCCGGAACGCGAGCGCCTCGCCGCCCTCGACGCGCGCCTGCGGCCCATCGAAGGGGACGCCGAGATCGCCCAGGTGCGCGTGGTGCCAGCCCGGACGCCGCGCCACGAACCTGCCCAGCGGCTGGAAGCAAACCTCGGGCATCGCGTGATGCTGGTGGGCTACGACCTGAGCCCCGTCGCGCCCGAGGCAGGCAAGAACCTCGTGGTCGATCTGTACTGGAAACCGTTGGCGCGCCTCACCCACAACTATACCGTGTTCGTGCACCTCATCGATGCGGAGGGCGCGATGGTCGCCCAAGTTGACGAGCAGCCGGTGCAGGGGGACTATCCCACGCGCCTGTGGATCCCGGAGGAGACGGTGCGCGACGCGCACACGCTGATGCTGCCCGCCGACCTGCCAGAGGGGCACTACACGCTGAACGTCGGCCTCTACCTCGTGGCCACGGGCGAGCGCTTGGAGATCATTGGCGCGGACCCGCCACAGACCGCGGTGACGCTGGGCCCCATCGCCATCGCGGGGCAGTAGGGGCGGTGGCCAGCGGTGAGGTGTAGGTGACGTGGACAACGCCAGGGAGAGCAGCTAGGAGATGGCTCGACGAGACGCCAAGCGGACAACGCCTCCCTTGACCGTGCCGGGGAGCGGGCCGCGCGCCCGATGGGTGCCGGTGCTCCTCCTGCTCGGGCATCTGGCGCTGGGTCTCGTCTACCTGTGCGTCACGCCGGCGTTCGAAGCGCCTGATGAACCCGCCCACTATCGCTACGTGCGCCACCTCGTGGAGCGGCGCGCCCTGCCGCCGCTGATCGTGGGGGACACCGAGTGGGACCAGGGGCAGATGCACCAGCCGCCCCTCTACTACACCCTCGGTGCCCTGCTCGTCGGGCGCATCGAGCACGCGGACGCCGAGACGGTCTTTCCTCGCAACCCCTTCGTCGTCGTCGGGCGCGCCGATACCCCGGGGAACAAGAATGTGGTGCTCCACCGCGAGGACGCGGCCGCCGCCCCGCTGCTGCGAGCGCTGCGCCGCGTGCGTGGACTCTCCTTAGCGTGCTCGGCGGCTACCGTCGCCTTGACGTATGCCCTCGGGCAGCTCCTCGCTCCCCGCCGCCCAGCGCTGGCGGCGCTCGGCGCCGCGCTGGTGGCCTTTAACCCCCAGTTCCTCTTCATTGGCACCAGCGTGAACAATGATGCCCTCGTCACCCTGTGCGCCACCCTCGTGCTCTACCTGGCGGTGCGCGCCGCCGTGGGGCTGGGGGGGGCCACGGCCCTGCCCCTGGCCCTCGGTGCCGCCGTCGGCGCGGCGGGCCTCACCAAGCTCAGTGGCCTGGCGACGGCCGTGCCGGTGGTCGCGGCCTACAGCTGGCGCTTTGCCCGGCACCGCGAGGAGGGGCTCTGGCGTGGGATGGCACGCCCCCTGCTCCTCGCCGGCGTCGCCGCCGTGGCGGTGTGCGGGTGGTGGTATGGCCGCAACGCCTGGCTCTACCAGGATCCCCTCGGCATGCGCTCCTACGCGCGCATCTTTGCCGTCCACGAGCAGCCGCTTCCCTTCGGCGACGCCGTGCGCATTCTCGGCGGCGCCGTCATCTCCTACTGGGGGGTGTTCGGCTGGATGAACGTGGCCACGCCGGAGGCGTTCTACACCCTCGTCCGGGTAGTGGGCGTCGCTGCCCTCCTGGGCAACGCCTGGTACCTCCTGCAGGCGGCGCGCCGAGGAGACCGCTCGCCGCTGCGTCAGCCGGGGTGGTGCGTCACGGGGCTCTGGCTGCTGGTCGTCCTGGCGCTGCTGCTGCGCTGGACGCAGACCATCACGCGCACCCAGGGCCGGCTCGCCTTTCCTGCTGCGGCCGTCATCGGCATCCTCCTGGCCCATGGCCTGGCCACCTGGCTGCCACGCCGCTTCGAACCCGCGCTGGCGTGGGGTCTCGGCGGCGGGTTGGCGGCCATCGCCCTTGCCATCCCCTTCGCCTGCATTCGGCCGGCCTACCGTCCCCCGGCGACGCTGACGCCCGCCACCCTTCCCGCCACCGCCCAGCCCGTGCGCGTCGACTATGCCGGCGACCTGCGCCTCGTGGCCTATGAGCTCCCCCAGGAGGAGGCCCGCCCGGGCGAGCCCCTGGGACTGCGCCTCTACTGGGAGACGGACGGCATCCCGGCGCACGACTATGCCGTGGGCCTCCAGCTGCTGGGCCGCGGGGGGGAGCGCATCGGCGGCCTCGACACCCATCCCGCCATGGGCCTGCGCCCGACGAGCGGCTGGACGCCGGGACGCGTGGTGGTGGATGACGTCACCCTGCGCGTTGCCCAGGACGCCGAGGCGCCCGTAGCGGCCGCCCTGCGCGTGAGCCTCTACCACCAGGACCCCGCCGCTCCGCTGGAAGCCTTTACTGCGGAGGGTGCCCCCCTCGGTCCCGCCCCGCAGATCGCCACCATCCGCGTGGCAGCCGCCGAGGGGGCGGGCCTGGCGAGCGCCACGCCGACGCACGGCGCGGGCGCCCTGTTCGACGAGCGGGTCGAGCTCGTCGGCTATGACTTCACCCCGGTCGCCGCTGGCGACGGCGCGACGCTCGAGCTCGTTCTGCACTGGAGGTGCCTGCAGCCGCTCCCCGCGGGGTACACCATCTTTGTGCACCTGGTGAACGCGCAGGGCGAGACCATCGCCCAGGCCGACGGCCAGCCCCTCGAGGGGGCCTTCCCGCTGGACTACTGGCGGGCGGGCGACGTCGTCGGCGACGTGCGGCGCCTGACGCTGCCCGCCGGCGATGGTCACGCGCTCGGCATCAACCTGGGGTTCTACCACACCGCGTCGGGCGAGCGCCTCCCCGTGCGCTACGGGGCCGACGTGAGCGACCATGTCTCCTTGCATCTGGGGATCCTCCCCGGGGGAGGCGGCGAGTGATGGCCGTGACCGCGCGCGCTCCCCGCGCCGATGCCGTGCACCTCCGGCGGTGGATCGTCGTCGGGCTGACACTCCTCGCCTTTGCCCTGCGCCTCTACGCCATCGATGCCAAGGGGATCTGGTGGGACGAGAGCCTCAGCCTGTTCCGCGCCGTGCACGACGTGCCCTACATCCTCAGCGGACGCATCGACATCCAGGGCGTCACCACCATCGACCAGCACCCGCCGCTCTACTTTGTCCTGCTCCACGGGGTGCTGCGGCTGGCGGGGGAGAGCGACCTCGCCCTGCGCTGGATCTCGCTCCTCGCGGCGACGCTCATCGTCCCGCTCCTGTACGCCCTGGGCAGCCGCGTGGCCGACCACCGGGCGGGGGTATGGGCCGCCCTGTGGGGCGCGCTCTCCCCCTTTTACCTATGGTACGCGCAGGAAGCGCGCATGTACACCCTGGTCACCATGCTAGGGTTGGCGGCGACGTATTGCCTCTGGCGGGCGAGCCAGAGCGCGCACGTGTGGCGATGGCTCGGCGCCTACGCGCTGGTGGCCGCGGCGTCCGTGGCCACGCACTATATGGCCGCGCCGCTGGTAGCCACCCATGCCCTGCTGGCCCTGGCGCTCGGCCTTCCCGGCCGCCTGGGGATCCGCCCGCGCTGGCTGTGGATCGGCACCGCGGCGGTCGGGCTCGTCGCCGGCCTGCTCGCCCTAGACTATGCGAGCCATCTCTTTGCCGAGCCGGTGTACGGCCGCTCCTTCGTGCCGCTGAGCGGTATCCTCATCGATGCCCTCAACGCATACACCCTTGGAATCTCGGTGCGCTTTCGACAGGTGTGGCCGTGGGAGCTGGCCTACCTGGCGGTGTTCCTCGTCGGCGTCGCCGCGACGATTGTCGCGGCCATTGTTGCCGCCCGCCGCGCGACGGGGCCTGGCGCCCCCAGACCCTGGGCCGTCGCCGTGCTGTTGCTGGGGCAGATCTTGTTGCCCATCGGCGCGCTGTGGGTGTTCTCACTGCGCACGAGCTTTTACATGGGCAGCCGGTATATCATGGTCTACTCGCCCTCCTTCTACCTCGGCCTCGGGATGGGCATGCGCGCGCTGCACGGCCGTGGGCGCGTCCTGACCACGGTGGCCGCCATCGTGCTCGTCGCCGGAATGGCCTACTCCACGCAGCGCTACTTTGGCCACGCCGAGTACGCCGCCAAGGAGGACCACCGCGGCGCGGCGCAGCTCGTGACGCGGCTCGAGCGCCCCGGCGACGCCATCATCCTCACCGCGCCGGAGAACGAGTACGCCTTCCGGCACTATTACCGTGGCGCGCTGGACATCATCCCCCTGCCGTACCCCCCCTTGGCGGCGGCATCCGGCGCGCCACCGGAGGGGCGGGACATGCACATCACCACCCCCCAGGGCGAACTCCGCCTGGCGAGCGCGCTCAACCGCGAGGCCTTGGCCGCCGAGCTGGCGGCCATCGCCAGCCGCTACGATCGGCTGTGGCTCGTCAGCTGCCGCCCGCAGTGGTCCGATCCTGAGGAGCGCGTGCGGGGATGGCTCGACGAGCACCTCTTCCTCGACCTGCGCACCTACCTGCCCTCGTACGGCTCGGGGGTCACCGTGGCGGCCTACCTGACGCAGCCCCCCTTTCGCGAGGCCGCGGCGAGCGCGGCCTGGGCGGCGGTCCGCCCCCTGACCCGCGTGGACGGCTTGGCCCTCCTGGAGAGCACCCTGAGCTACCTCGGCCCGGAGGGAGAAGCCGTCGTCCTCGACGGGGCGAGCGCCCCGAGGGCGCCGCTGCCGGGGGGCAGGGTGCTGGCGGCGCGCTTGACGTGGCGCGTCGAGGCGCCGCTGCGCAACGTCAAGCACTCCCTCCGCCTCGTTGACGCGCAGGGGGTGGTGTGGGCCCAGCAAGACGATCGCCCCCTCTACAACGAGCCCACCGCGGGGTGGCCGCTGGGCGCCGTGGTCCAGCACGTGGCGAGCGTCACGGTTCCCATCGGGGCGCCCCCGGGCAACTACACCCTCGAGCTCGTGCTCTACCACGAGGACGACCTCACCCCCCTGCCCGTCGCCGCGGGCAATGGGGAGACGTCGCTACGCCTCGGAGAGGTCGCGGTGGGACGCACGCCGGCGGCGCTCTGCCCGGCGCCGGGGGCGTTCACCGGCGACGATGCCGCGCAGCGCGTCACGCCGGCAGCGCGCTGGGGGGCGCTGCGCCTCGCCTCCTACAGCG
>DUUT01000187.1 GCA_012841405.1 Chloroflexota bacterium | reverse complement strand
GCGCCGTGCGCTCCTGGTCACCGATCTCGACCGTGGCAAAGGCCGGGATGCAGATGACGTCGATGCCGTCCAGTGCCAGGTACCCCCGGGCGATGGCCACGGCCTTGGTGGCCTGGTTCACCGCCCCCGCACCGATGGCCTGGATCTCGGCGCGTCCCCGATCGCGGACGACGCCGGCGATTGCCCCGGCAACCGAGGTGGCCTGCGAGTGTGCCGCTACCTTGAGAATCTGTGATGCTTCCGTGACTGAGGGAGGCTGCAGAAATTCCGGTACTCGTACCGCTTCCATCGTCGTTTCCCCTTCACTCTTCGTGTTAAAGGTGGACTATGCTGCTTGGTGGAATGGGCCCTCGCGAAACCTGCTCGGGAGCGCCTGAGGGCCAATCCGGCGCGGCGCCCCTTCGAAACGTATGGATCCGTGTCGTCCTCCGCCGTAGCGCGCTCCTTCGTGCCGGCGGCATTCCCGCGCTCCGGTGCACGCGTGCACGGTGCCAAGTGGGAGCATCCATCTCCCCGGTGAACACCCTCGCCATGCCACCGCAGGGGCAGGCAGGGGGCCACGCGATCGGGGAATCCGCACCACCGGAGCGCTCGCCGTACGGCGAACGGTCGCTGCTGGAGAACTGCGCAACCGCGGGGATGGTGCCGCTGGTGGGCTGGGCTTGCCTCCCACGTTGCAGTTCCTCCAGAGCAAACCCCTCATCGCGTACTGTGCTGTAGTGATTCGGCCCCCTGGGGCCGCGGCTGACCCGGGCAGCGGTACTGACTCGCCCTGAAACCGGTTTCAGACGAAATCGGCGGCGACTGGTTGTTATTGTGCCACAGACTGCGCCCGGCGTCTGTAAGGTATTCCCGACAGAGCATACATAATCACTTGATAACGTGTTGGGTAAAGCTTGACGAGGGGGCCGAAGAGGGGACGGCGCCACGGCCGTCAGCGATGTGGGGCACTCACTGCGGTGGGGTGATCCCGTGCTGGATGGCGAACTTGACGAGGCTGGGCAGGTCGCTCAGCCCCAGTTTGCGCATGATGCGGCTGCGGTACGTCTCCACCGTCTTGACCGAGAACGCCAGTATCTCGGCGACCTCGGCGTTCGTCTTGCCCTCGACCACCAGCTGCAGCACCTCGCGTTCGCGGGGGCTCAGGCGCGAGAGGGGGCTGCGCGACTCGCGGTTCTGCTGCTGGAGATAGTCATCCACGACCAGGTCGGCGATGGTGGGGCTGAGGTACAGCCGCCCGTTGTACACCGAGCGCACGGCATCGGCTACCTCGGTGCCGGCGGATTCCTTCAGGAGGTAGCCGCGCGCTCCCGCCTCCAGGGCGCGGAACACGTGCTCCGAGGTGGAGTACATCGACAGGATGATGACCTGCGTCGACGGGCACAGGTCGCGTATCTGCTGGGCGGCTTCGAGGCCGTTCAGCTCGGGCATGGCGATGTCGAGGATCACGATATCCGGGCACATCTGGGCGACCTTGGCGACGGCCTCACGCCCATTGGCGGCGTCGCCAACCACTTCGATGTCGCCGTGGATGCCCAGCAACAGGCGCAGTCCGTCGCGCACGACCGCGTGGTCGTCGGCCAAAAAGACGGAGATCGATGTGGTCATCGCGGCACCTCCACCGTGAACCGTGTGCCCTCTCCGGGCTGCGATTCAATCCGGGCATGCCCGCCCACGGCTGTGGCGCGCTCCTCAATGGTGAGCAGCCCCCAGCGGGAGCGCTCATCCTGCGCGGCCACCGCTGCGGGATCAAAGCCGGCGCCGTGGTCCTCCACGCGGAGGCGCACGCTGTCCGCAGCAGTCTCGACGTGCACCCAGGCCTTGGCGGTGTCGGCGTGCAGCGCCACGTTGACCAGCGCCTCCTGGGCGATGCGGAACAGGGCGATGGCGATGGGCGAATGGAGGCGCGGCTCCGGCTCACGCCCGCGCACCGTCACCGAGAGCCCAAACCGGCGCTCCAACTCCTCGGCGTACCAGCGCAGCGCCGCCATCAGCCCATAGTCGTCCAGTACGGGGGGGCGCAGATCGGCCATGATATCGCGGGCGCGAACCGCCGTCTCGCGTAACAGGCTCAGGGCGTCATCGATGCGTTGCTGGTAGAGGGGAGCCACCTCTGCGGGAAGGCTGCGCACCTGCTCGCGCACGGCGCTGAGCGAGAGGTTCAGCGCGCTCAGATTCTGCCCCACCTTGTCGTGCAGGGCGCGGACCACCAAGCGGCGGTCGGCCTCTTCGACCTCTGCGAGGCGCGCCGCCATCACGCGCAGGCGATCCCCCTGGTGGCGGATGGTGGCAAAGAGGACAGCGTTGTCGATGGTCACCGCCAACCGGTTAGCGAACCCGGCTACCGCCGGCACGTCCCGCTCGGCGATGTTGTCACCCCAGAGGAGGAGCACGCCGATGTTGGATCCGCGCGCCACGAGTGGCGAGACGATGGCGCCCCGCACATCGGC
The DNA here is from genome assembly GCA_012841405.1 of Chloroflexota bacterium. Classification (GTDB taxonomy): domain Bacteria; phylum Chloroflexota; class Anaerolineae; order UBA1429; family UBA1429; genus DUUT01. The sequence continues at coordinate 8,812 of DUUT01000187.1, read as the reverse complement.
CGCGCGGGCGGCCTCTGCGACGGCCTGTGGCGCCACGTGGGGCATCATCTCGGTCATCAGCGCCACCGCATCCGGGACCCACGTCGTCTGGCGCGTCTCGGGCTGGAGCAGCCAGCTGCCGGCCGCCGCGGTGCTCAGCGGGCCGACGATGGACACCCCCAGGATGCGCTCCACCCGGGCGAGCGTCGCCGCCTCCAGCGAGGTGCTGCGCACCGCCAGGTGCCCGTCTTGGCGGAGCAACACGGCGGCCTGGATGTGCAGGGCGGCCAGGCGCTGCACCACGAGGGCCGTGATATCGTCCACCTCGAGGAGCTCCTGCGCCCCGAGCTCGATGGTGTTGAGCGCCTGGAGGCGATCAACGAGCGCCTCCAGGCGATCCGACGTCTCGCGCAGCGCTGCTTCCGTCCGCTTGAGGGGGGTCACATCCATGGCCACCCCCAGGCAGCCCACGATGGTGTCGCGCCCATCAAAGAACGGCTCGACGTGACTGTGGTACACATGGCCGCGGAACTCGGCCTCATAGGTTACCTGCTCACCACGGAGCACGCGCTCGTGCATGGCGATGGCCGAGACGGGGTGGCGCGCCAGGCGCTGGTAGTCGCGCAGGTTGCGCCCCACCAGGCGGTCTCGCGAGAGGCGCGCGAGGCGCAACCCCGAGCCGCTGGCGGAGGTGATGTTCAGATCGCGATCGGTGGTCCACACCAGCGCCGGCAATTGATCGAGCACCAGCCGCAGGCGTTCCTCGCTGGCCTGCAGCTCCGCCGTGCGCTCCTCGACGCGGCGCTCGAGCTCACGGGTGTGCTGGCGTGCCTGCTGGATGAGCCGCGACTGCTGCACCGCCACCGCCAAGCGGTTGGCCACCTCCTGCACCACCTCGCGATCCTCGTCTCCCAACTGGTCCAGGCTCTCCAACCCGAGGTTGAGTGTTCCCAGCAGCTCTTCCTGGGCATTGAGAGGCACGTTGATGATGGTGCGTACACCCTCCTCACGCATGGTCCGCACCCATGGCGATGGTTCCGCCATGGCGAACGTGTCCTCGACGACGCGCCACTGCCCCCGGGAAGGCACCACGTCCGCGGGGTCGATGCGCTGCGTGGCGCCCTCGGGGACGGCCGTCGTGCCCTCAATGACCACCGCCACGATGCGCATTGCCCCCGTCGCCGCGTCGATCAAGACGACGCTGGCCCGCGGGCAGGTGATGAGCCGCTGCAGGTGCCCGAGGGCAATCTCACAGGTATCCCGCAGCGAGCTGGCACTGAGCATGGCGCGGTCCATCTGCCCCAAGACCTCCAACCGCTTCACGTAGCGCTGGACGGCGGCCTCGGCCCGGTGGCGCTTGGTCGTGTCGTGCAGCATCCACCGGATGTCGGTGGGCTCCCCTGTCACCGCGTGGACGGCGACCGCCGTGACCGAGGCAAAGAAGGCATTGCTGCCGCCTGCCTGCTCCAACGGAGCCTCCCACCCCGAGACGCGCCCACCTCGCCCCAGGTGGCGCGCCAGCGTCGCAAACGCCTGCCGATGTGAGGCGGCGATATAGGCGGCCAGCGGCGTGCCGGGCAACGCCTCGCGGGCGACCCCGAACATGTCGGCGGCGGCCTGGTTGGCCGCGCGGATGACGCCCGCGGCATCCGTGACGACATAGCCATCCGGGGCATGCTCAAAGAGCTCGTAGTAGTGGCGCCGCTCCTCCGCGATGGTCGTCTGAGAGGCGAGGATGGCGGCGTTCTGGGCCCGCAACGCGTCCCCGGCGTCGCGGAGCGTCGCCAAGGCGGCCTCGACCTCTTTGAGCATGCGCTCATATTCGGAGTCGGGCGCCAGGCCGCAGCGCTCCTCCAGGTCCACCATGCGGCGGCGGATGGTTGCGATCGTGCTATCGAGCAGCTTACTATCCATACGATCAATCCACGGCGCCTAAGAGGTCCGTCGCCCGGCACAGCGGCGACGGACGCCGCCGGCAACAGGGCACGCCCGCTGGGATACCAAAAGCTACACGCTGGGACGGCATTGGGGTGCGAAGCAAGGCGATGAAGTGGTGATGCAGGGGTGACGTACTGCGATGCCTTCCATACGGTGCCGGCGCCACGCGTGGCGCCCTATCAATACGATTCGGCGAGACGCCGAGCGGGCTCGAGCGGCCTGAGGGACTGCTCCGCCATGGTGGGTGTCGTGGCCGTCCGACGCTCAAAGGGATTATAGTGCAGGTTTTGTTTCATCGCAAGGTTGTGGACAACGAATTCACGAATTGCAGCAGGCATGGGGGCCGCTCTTGCGTCGCACGCCGCGCGCACCACGGTGTGACCGCCCCACCATCTTGGCAGCAATTGGCAAGGCCATACTCCAAACGAGAAAAATCCCTGGAGGGCGCGCAGGCGGCCGCGGCAGGGCGCGCGCCGGAGGTACCACTGGGTTGGGGCGGCGGAGCGGTGGGCGGGGGCGCGCCGAGTGCGCGCGCACCACTGCGCTCGCGGCGCTGCATTGCACCCCGAGGCGACAAACCCTCGCCGCCGGGGCGCGCCCTCCCCGGGGCACCGGGTGTGCCCGGGATGCCGCCTGGAGGGCTCATTGCCGCCCCCTTGTGAAGGCGGTCAAGATATGCTAAGATAGTATATAGAGTTCCTGGATCAACTTTATGGATAATACGCTCGGGCCTATCGCCCGAAGCACTCCCCCCTCATCGCGCTCTATCCTGGCTGCATCGCACTTCTTTTTCCCCCATTTCCGCACCAGCCCGCTTCGGCGCGCCGTTCGCGACGCTGATAGCGGGCCTCGACGGTAGAGCGGCCGAGCACGACCAGTGGATCTAGAGGAGGTCGCTATGGCTGCGCGAGACTCGGATCGCATCCGCCCCGACATGCCGGTAACGGGCGACGTGGTGGGCGAGCACGAGCGTCTGCAGAGTGAGAGGGCCACCATGCGGGGCACCGAGAGCGTGCGCGACAGCGCCCGGCGGACGGCGGGCAGCGCCGAGCGGACGGCCCGCTCGGCGCTGACGGGCCAGAAGGAGCGGGCCGTATCGGGCCTGCAGGACATCGTCGAGGTCCTACAGGCCACCGGAAATCAGCTGCGCGATCACGACCGCGGATCGGTCGCCGACTATGCCGATCAGCTCGCCGATCGCGTCGATCGGTTCGCGCGCAACCTGCAGGACCGCGATGTCGGTGAGCTGCTGGCCGATGCGGAGGACTTTGCTCGGGATCACCCCGAGGTCGTCCTCGGCGGGGCGTTCGCCCTTGGCCTGGTGGCGGCCCGGTTCCTCAAGAGCACGAGTTACCGCCCACAGCAAGACGTGCGGCCCTACAGCGGCACGCGCACCTACCCTGGGCAGACGATGCCGGCGGACGCGCCGATGGCCGAGGAGCCGCTTCCCTACCAGACCGGGGGCACGGGGATCTAGATCGCAGCGCGCATCGAAGGAGGTACGATGGACGGACGAGTGAGAGAGGAGCGCTCCCTGGGAGAGCTCTTTGGCGACCTGACGGATGACGTGCGCATGCTGTTGCGCCAAGAAGTCGCCCTCGCACGCACCGAGGTAAGTGATAAGGTCGCGCACCTGAGCCGCGACGGCATGCGGATCGGCGTCGGCGGGGTGCTCGCCTTTGTGGGCTTTCAGGCCCTGGTGGCGACGGCCATCATTGCCCTCGATCTCATCATCCCCCTGTGGCTGTCCGCGCTGCTCGTCGGCGCCGTGTTGGCCATCGTGGGCTATGTGCTGATACGGCAGGGGATGAACGACGTCAAACGGCGAGGCATCACCCCGACAGAGACGATCAGCTCACTGAAGGAGGATAGGGAATGGCTTCAGGACCAGGTCCGGTGAGGGCGCGGGATCCGGATGTCCCCGAGGGGGGGCCCAGCCGGTCAGAAGCCAGGCGCGCGGACCAGGGCACAGCGGGGACGTACCGCGCTGAGGGCAAGAGCCCCCAGCAGATTCGGGCGGATATTGGGCGCACCCGCGCCGAGATGGCACAGACCATCGATGTGATCCAGGAGCGGCTCGACCCCCAACGCCTGCGGACACAGGCCCGCGAGGCGGTTCGGGAGGCGACCATTGGGAGGGCACAACACATGGCGAAGGAAGCGCAGTATCGGGCGCGTGACGCGGGCTTTAGCCTGCGGGAGACGGTCCGCAACAACCCGCTTCCCGCCGCGATGATCGCGGTGGGCTTGGGGTGGCTCGCCGTACAGGCGACGATGGGCGGTGACGGCCGCGTCGTGCGCGAGGTCGAGGCGTACCCCTACCGTGAGCGGGAGGAGCTCGGCCGGAGGCGCGCGATGGCCGGCGAAGCGCGGCAACGGGAAGAGACCGTGTCGCGGATGCAGGAGCGCGCCGGCGAGACGATAACCCATGCCCAGGAGCGCGCCGGTGAGCTCGCCGGCGAGGTGCAGGAGCGTGCGCAGCAGGTCACCCATGAGGCGCAGCGCCAGGTACGCCGTGCGCGCGGCCGATTCGAGACGATGTTCGATGAGAACCCCCTGGGGATGGGTGCCATCGCCCTGGCGGTCGGCGCCGCCATCGGCATGATGCTACCCAGCACGCGCCGCGAAGACCGCATCATGGGTGAGGCGCGCGATACCCTCATGCAGCGCGCGGGAGAGGTGGCCGAAGAGACCATGGGCAAGGTCGAGCAGGCCGCCCAAGAGGCGGAGCAGACCGTCGAGGAGACGGTCGAGGAAGAGAGCCAGCGCCAGGAAGACTTTATCACCTGACGGCACTGCGGCGGGCGGAGGCGGCAGGCAGCACGAGCGCTGGCCGCCGTTTCGCTCTGCCCGCTACAGCAGACACGCGGCCAAGCCGACGCGGAGGGCGCCATCGGGGCGCCCTCCGCGTCGTTCCATGCCTGCGGGGCGATCAGCCCCCCTCGCCCATCGGGCCGGGCACGGGGGTGGGGCGCGCCGCGGCCGGTGGGGTCTTGGTGCGTCGCACGGCGAGGTGGATGAGCGGCGGCAAGAGCACCATGAGGATGATGATGCGCGAGACGTGCATGGCGGTGACCAAGGGCACGTTGGCGCCGAACTCGCCCGCCAGGATGATCATCGTGTCCGCGCCGCCGGGGGCGCAGCCCACGATACAGGTGATGAGGTCGAGGGATGTCACCTGCGACAGCACCCAGGCCAGCGCCAGGCCCGACGCCATGAGAAAGACCGTCATAATGCCGCCGGCGAGGGCAAAGGGCTTAAAGTCGGCGAGCGCCTCGCGGGTGATCGTCGCCCCGACCCCCGCACCGATGGTGATCTGCGCAAAGAGCTTCCAGGTGATCGGCAGGTCGGGCAGGTGGAGCACGGCGGGGTTGGCCACCGCCGCCACCACCATCCCGGTGACGAGATCGCCCGCGGGCACCCTGAGGCGGGTGACGAGCAGGCCGGCGGCGACCCCCAGCACGAGGAGGGCCGCCTGTCGCCAGAACAGAGGGCCGCCGCCGGCGGCGCTGGTCAGCAGGGGGCCGACGGCCTCCGGCGCGGGGGCAAAGGCCCCCTGGACAAAGGGTGGCACGACGAGCATCACGCTGACGAGGCGCACGAGGTGCATGCTGGCGACGACGGGTGCCGACCCCCCCAGCTCGTCGGCCAGCGTCACCATGGCGGAGAGGGCGCCCGGCGATGCGCCGCAGAACGCCGTCGCGGGCGCCATCCGCGCAAGCCGCGTCAGCGCCCATGCCGTGACGAGCCCGAGCACGAGCATAAAGACGACCATCACCGCCACCGGCGCGAGGGAGGTGGCCACGACGCGCAGCGTCTCGGCCGTCACCGTCGCGCCGATGGTGATGCCGAGGACGATACGCCCCGAGGTGCGCAACCAGGAGGGCGGTTCCTCCAGGCGAGTGCCCAGCACCTGCATGCCGCCTACGGCGACGAGGGCGCCGGCCATCGGCCCCCCCGGCAGGTGCACGGCGTTGGCCAACAGCCCCCCGGCCGCTCCGATGGCGAGGGTCAGGCCCATCCGGTACGTTGCCTGCGACAATGCCATGGCCTATCCTATCCTATCCCATAGCGACGCCGGACCCATTACGCCGCCAGGGGGCGGTCGGTGGGTCCGGCGCGCGCCGCGTCGTCGTTATCCGAGCTCGGCGTCCAGCCCCGCACGCCGGGCGATAGCCAGCAGCGCCTCCAGCTGCGCCGGCGTCTGGCGCGCGGCGGTGAGCGCGTAGGGCCGGTCCAGCCACTCGTACTTGGCGGCCGAGGCCTCGTTGTACGGCAGGAGCGCCACCGAGCGCAACCCCGCGGAGCGCATCAGGGCGACGATGGCACCGAGGTTCTCCTCCGTATCGGTGATCCCCGGGATGAGTGGCACGCGCACCTGCACGTTGCGACCCGCCAGCCGCGTGGCGTTCTCCAGGATGCGGCGATTCGAACGCCCCGTCCACCGCCGGTGGGCGGCCTCGTCGACGAGCTTGATGTCGTAGAGGATGAGGTCCGCCACATCCGCGAGGCGCTCGAGGGTGGGCCAAGCGCAGGCGCCGCACGTCTCGATGGCCGTGTGGATGCCCTCGGCGCGGCAGCCCGCCAGCACGGCATGGGCAAAGGCGGGCTGCATGGTCACCTCGCCACCGGTAAGCGTGACGCCGCCACCCGAATGCGCAAAGAAGGGTTTCATGCGCACGGCGCGGGCGACGACTTCGGCGGCGGTGGCTTCGTACCCCTTGATCGTCAGCGCGCCCCCTGGGCAGGCCGCCACGCAGGCGCCGCACGTGCGGCAGCGGCTGCGCTCGAGCGTATGGGCACCGGGGGTCACGCGGTGCACGCCCTGGGGGCAGGCGGCGACGCAGGCGCCACAGCCCACGCAGCGGTCGCGGACGAGCACGAGTTGGGCGGCGGGGCTCTGGGATTCCGGGCTGTGGCACCAGGCACAGGTGAGGGGGCAGCCCTTGAGGTACACCGTCAGGCGAATGCCCGGGCCGTCGTGGATGGCAAAGGTGTCCATATCGAACAGCGTGCCGCGCACGTCGCCTAGAATTCCATGGCTCACAAGCGACCCTCCTGCCGACGGATGTGGTGGTCCTGCTGCTCGCGACCGAGCATGGTAAAGTAGGCGCACCAGCCGCCCATGCGCACGCGCAGCGAGCGATAGCTCTCCGGGTCGCGCTGGGCGGCGCGCAGCTCCTCGGCATCGACGACGGTGAGCGTCAGCATGTTGCCGCCCGTCTCCACAAAGGTCCGTAGCAGCGCCGCCATGCGGCCGGTGCCCTCCTCCCCCTCGACGAGGGAGCGGTTCAGGCGCAGGTCCAGTGGGCCGCCGGCGGGGAGGTTGGCGTTGTGCATCGCGGCGTACGAGAGGATGGCCCCGGGGATGCCCAGGCGATCGCGCCCCAAGGCGGGAGAAAAGTTGGGGGCCACCGGCTCACCCGCCAGGCGCCCGTCGGCGGAGGCACCGAGCCCCTCACCGATGCCGATGTACCAGGAAAAGGTGCCCACCCCCGCCGGAAAGCGGAGACCGTCCTCGTGGGCGCGGGCATGGCGGGCGATGGTCTCGGTAAAGGCGTCGATCAGGGCGCGACCGACGGCGTCAGCGTAGGGATCGTCGTTGCCGTACTTGGGCGCCGCCAGGAGGGCGTTGCGCAGCGCCGTGTAGCCCACAAAGTTGGTGTCCAGGGCGTCGCACAGCTCGGCCATCGTCGCCCGCTGATCGTCAAAGATGACCTTCTTGATGGCGGCCAGCGCGTCGATGGCGTGGGCGGCACTCTCGGCCAGCAGGGCAAAGGTGCGGTAGCGTGCCCCACCGGCCGTCATGTCGCGGCGGCTCTCGATGGCGCCATCGATGAGGGCGCTGAGCAGCGGCACCGGGGCGATGCTGTGGCGATCGTTCAGCGTCTCGACGACATCGCGCACCACGCGCTGTACCATGGCGTCCAGCTGGGCCAGGAAGGCGCGCCACACGTCGTCATAGCAGGTAAAGGCGCGCGGGTCGCCGGTGTCGATCCCCTGAGCAAAGCCGGCGATGCGCGATACCCCGCGGTGCAGCGCCCACTCGAGGCAGAGCATCAGGCTCAGCCGCTGGAACCCAAAGTCGGTGCGCCCGGGGATGATGACCTCCCAGCACCCGTCGTTGGTATAGTCGCGGGCGTCGCGCGTGGGGATGCCAATACGCTCCAGCGCCGGCACCAGCTGCTCGTCGTTGAACAGCGCCGGCATACCGCCGCCCTCCTTGAGCACCTCACACGCATAGCGCACCAGGGGCTCGGGCGAAGCACGATGGAGGCGCAGCGTGAGGAGGGGGTTCGTCATCTGGTGGCGGCGGTAGCTCTCCAGGAGGAGGTAGGTCAGGGGGTTGGTGCCGTCCTCCCCCTCGGGGGTGAGCCCGCCGACGACGACGTTCTGCAGCCAGTGGTTCGTGGCATCGAGGCGGTCGCGCCGCCCGGCGATCTGCGACGAGGTATAGTGCCGCGTGCGCGCCAGCGGATCGAGGTCCTCTGCCTCCCGGTTCTCCGGGCGCAGCTCCTCGGTGGCGGCGGCGCGCTCGTTGAATTTCAGGCAGAAGCAGTCGGTGAGCTCGGCCGCCCGCTCCAGGTCCAGCCGACCGGCGGCCAGGTCGTCACGCAGGTAGGGCCAGGCGAACTGGTCGAGCCGGCCGATGGCGTTGCCGTTCATGGTGGCGTGAAAGATCATGTGGAGCAGCCAGACGGACTGGAGCGCTTGCCAGTAGGTGCGCGCCGGCCCCGCGGGCACCTGGCGCAGGTTCACCGCCATCTCGGCCAACTCGGCGGCGCGGTCAGGGTCGCTGCAGGCGGCCGCCTCGCGCTCGCAGTGCGCCGCGAGGCGTGCGGCGTAATCGATCACCCCCTGGAGGACGACATCCACCGCGTCGAGAAAGGCGTGC
>DUUT01000020.1 GCA_012841405.1 Chloroflexota bacterium | reverse complement strand
GTCTGCGCGGCGCCCCTCGCCTTTCATGAATCACCATGCGGCACGCGGTGCGCGCCATCGCCTAGCGGCTGCGAAACAACACCAGGCGCTCCGGGTCGTCCGCCGGAGCATCCTCCGGCATGAGCCACCCCTCCCGCGCCACCCACGACGTGCACGGCCCATAGCTGGCCACTCGGATGCGATGCCGTGCGGCGAGCTCGCCAATCCGGGCCAGCACCGCCGCCAGTAGCGTTCCCGTGAACGGCGTGTAGAGGAAAAAGAGCGTGCCCATGGTCAGGTCCGCTTGCCGCGCATCACCTACGAAGAAGGTCACATCGGCGAGGCCCAGCCGCCGCGCGAGGCGCTCGCTGTAGGCCCATAGGGCCGGGTCGACCTCGATGCCCACGGCGCGCACCCCCGTCAGCAGGTGCACGAGCACGCACACCTGGCCCAGCCCAGCGCCGAGATCACAGAACACGTCGTCGACCGTGGGACGCAGTCGCGTGGCCAGCTCGAGCACGATGCGCGCCGGCGTCGGCTGGTAGGGCACCATCTCGGGATCCCATCCCTGCAGCTCGGGGCGCACCGTCGCCGGCGGCTGCTCGTCCAGCAGCGCGCCAGAGATGAGCGTGTCCAGCACGTCATAGCCACCCTCCGCGCCCCTCACTGGAGGTGCTAGGCTCAACAGGGCGCGTCGCAGGGCCTCGCCGCGGAGCGAGCCCTCGCGGATGCCGTCGCGCAGCCGGGCGAACAGCGCCCGATCGACGCGCTCCAACCGATCGCGTAGCCGCCGTATCCGCCGCGCGAGATCCGCCACCACAGCGGACGGCACACCGGTTACGGCCAAAGCCTCCACGGCACCCGGGATGTCCGCTTCCAGCTCCTCGAGCGCGCTGGCCCGGGCGGCAAAGGCGTCCTCCACCAAGAGCCCGTCATCGCTCTCCAACGCCTCCAGGCGCGCCACCGCCTGCCGCTCGCGTTCCATCACCCTACGCACCCAGCAAGCCCCTACTCTGCCTCGAGCAGCAGCACCCAATCCTGAGGGTGACCCAGGTACACCACCTCGGGCGCGACAAAGCGCCCGCCAGCGCCCTCGGCGGGCAGCAGTTCCCCAGAGACCGGGTTGAACCAACGCGCCCGATACTGCCCCTCGCCCCGAGGCAAAGCTACCTCTACCGCCCCTCCCACCGGCAGGTACACCACGATCAGGTCGCCCTCGGGCGCGGCCAGTGTCAGCGGCCGATCGCCCGGCGTCGCGTTACCCGCCGAGGCCAGCTCCCACGCCCGCTGGAGGCGCTGGAAGGGGACGATCTCGGTAAAGAAGCGACGGATCTGCAAGAGGTGCGCCAACCCAGGCTGATCCTCATCCAGCACCATGAACGGCCCCCACGAGTTCTCGAACCCGTGGATAATGCCGAGGGCGCAAAAAGCGCCGCGCCATCCTCCGCGCCGCGTGTGATCCTCTCCACAGTGCGCGTGGCTAGGGATCAACAGCGGCAAATCGGGATTGCGCTCATAGCCCCACTCGGCGAACAGAGCCGACCCACCCCACCCGGCGAGCGAGGCCACGATCTGCTCCTCGATCCCCGCCGCGAGCCAGCCGAGCTCTTGGTCGCGCGTGCCCCACTCCTGAAACAGGATGGCGTCGATGGCATCGGGATCCTGCGCGAAACGCTGCGCGAACGCCGGCATGCGGGGGCCGTTGTGCACGGCGACGATGTGGCCGTGGGGCGCCACCGTCTTGACCCAGCGTGCCATGCGGAGCGCCCAGCGATCAGCGACCGGGTTGTAGCCCCAGGCACCATCCGGGTAGTACTCGTACTCGTTCATGAGCGTCCACAGGGCGACGCAGGTGTAGGCGTCATAGCGGGCGATGAGGTAGCGCATCCACAGTTCCTCCCACTCGGGGACAAACACATCGCGCCGGTTAAAGGGATACTCGAATCCCCATCCCTCCATGATCACCTCGAGCCCTATGCCCAAGGCCTCGGCGCGGGCCACCACCGCATCGACCGTGCGAAAGTAAGGCAGGGCAAAGCGGTCGAACTGGGGCGCCTGTTCGCTACCGCCCCAGGGCCACGTGCGCCGTGTCTGCCAGGCGCTATAGCCATCGGGCGGATGGAAGGGGCTCACGGGCACTCGAACCCGCAGGAGGTTGACCCCCTGCTCGGCCCGTCGCATGAGGAATCCATCCACATTGCCGCCACAGTGGGCCATACCGAACAGGTTATAGACGGTGTCTCCCAGGATGAACGCCGGCTCACCCGACTCGTACGTAAAGCCCCACGCTCCCCGCGGCGTGGCGCACAAGAACCCGCGAGCATCCCGATCAATGACCTCAAAGGCACCCTCAGCGATCAGGTCGGGGTCTTCCGGCCGCGAGGTGAGGCGGTAGCGCCACTCCCCGGCCACGTTGGGGTTGAACCGCACCCGCCACGTCGCATCGCCGTCATAGAACGCTGGCACCGTAAACGTCTGCCCGGCGGGCCCGACAAAGATGGCGTCCACGACGACGTCGGCAAAGGGATGGGCATAATCTCGCCGGCTGCGAAACGCCCACTCTCCGACACTTCGCCGCTCTATCGCACGCGGCTGTTCAGACATGCCCTACTCCTTTCGCAGGGTAGCAGGATGCGGATCCTGCAGCGTACGCGAGCCAGACCACGTCCCCGCGCCCGTTCGCGACGGGCGTGCCCACCTCCAGAGAATCCGCGTCGATCCGCCCCCTCGGCCTTCATCCCCGGCCCATTCCGCCGGTCAGCGCACGCGCCAGGGCCTGATAGCCGCGGTAGGCGGCCTGCAGCGCGTCGATACGCACGGACTCGTCCACGGCATGCGCAGCGGCGATATCGCCGGCGCCATAGATAACCGTGGGAATACCCATCGCGCCGGCACTGGCAACGCCGTTCGTGCTGTACGGAGCAAGGAACGTCTCCGCTGGCAGCCCCGCCTCGCGGAGGCCGCGCAGCGCCGCCCGGGCGACGGGGTGTCGCTCCTCCAGCACCCAGGCGGGATGGAAATCGTCTACGGTGAACGTGCGGCCAGTGTAGCAGTCGAGGGACACGCGGTAGAGGCGGACGCTCACATCTCCCAGCCCGGAGAGCCGTGCACGCATCTCGTCGAGCACCGTATCTGGCGTCTCGCCGCGCACCAGCCGCCGCTCAAAGCGCGCCGCACAACCGACGGGCACCATGGAGACGCCGGGATAGGGTTCCGACACGATCTCGACGAGAGTGCTGACCCCATCGCCCAGGAGCGCATCGCGCCGCGGAGCCACCGCGCGCAGGCGGCCGATGGCCTCGATCACGCGATCGATCGCGTTGACGCCCAACTCTGGCCGAGAGGTGTGCGCGGCGCGCCCCCGCGCCTCCACCACTACACTCGTACGCCCCTTGTGTCCCAGCCCCAGACGCAGATCCGTCGGTTCGCACACCACCACGGCGCCAGCGCCCATGCGGCGCAGGATGTGGCCCAGCGCCAGCCCCTCGATCGTCTCCTCTCCCACACTCGCCGCCATTACCAGGCGCCCAGTGAACGCCTCTCGCCGCAGCGCGCCCAGCGCCACCAGCGCCGCCGCCAGATTCCCCTTGACGTCGGCAGAGCCGCGCCCCCACAGGCGCCCCGCAACGCGAGCGCCGGAGAATGGGTCATGCCGCCAGGTACCAGGCTCGGTGATGGCGGCCACGTCCATATGGGCGTCAAAGAGCACCGTCGGGCCGGGTGCGCTCCCCACGAGGACGCCGATGACACTGCCCAGCTCGTCGGTGGCGACCTCGTCATAGCCGAGCATGGTCATCTCCTGGGCCACCAGCGCGGCGACATCGCGCTCCTGCCCAGAAGGGCTGGGGCGGCGGACGAGCTCACGGGCAAATGAGAGGACTTCGGTCGCGTAGGGGATCTGCATCACGCACCCCGGAGGCCTTGGCGGTAGTGAGGGTAGTCTAGATGGGCCAGGGGGGCTGGTCAAGCGAGGGACGACGTATCGACAGGAGAGCGCAACGGGTGCGGAGCACCGCGAGCCAACGTGCTGGCCTGCGGCGTTCCGCGCCACTCGCTTCGTGCGTGCCCTCCGACGGACAGAGGACGGTCGTCAGTGACTCTTCCCTCGTCAGCGCAGTATCGGCCCCATTCCCATGGAGGACGAGCGCGTCAACGGCGGGCGATTACCATGAACCTCTCTCGTATTCGGTCTCATCGCCATCAGCGTGAATGAGGACAAGATTCCCCTCGGAGGTCTGGCGGAACCGCAACTCCTCATCCGCCTCGGGTACATCCTGGATACTCGGATCAATCAACCGCCACAGCTCCTCCCACGAGTCAGCCCTAGACTCGCTAGATAACCGATCGAAGAAGCGTGTCTCCCGACACGCTGTATTTCCCCTCAAAGGTCTTGGCGTAGTAGCTGGTAGAGTAGGGGCCTTCGGTGATCGCTATTGCGATTCTGGTAAACGTACCGTCACCTCGAAACTCGAGTAGGCTAGCAAACCCAATGGGTGAAGCAATGATAGAGTACTTCCACTGATCGATGAGCCACTCCTCGACATCGCTCGGAGGGGGCGTGACCTCGGGAGTCACGGCCGGCGTTGCGGCGCTCTGATCTGCCCCACCCAGGATCATCGGCAAGAGGACGTCGCCAACTGCCGATTGGACCGCACGCACCGAGAAAGGAATCTGTACCACGAGGAACAGTCCAAAGAGCACAACAAAGAGACCGAGGCGCCGCGTCGACGATGAACCCTTGTCCCAACGTGGATACTCAGGCATGTGGAGACCCTCCCTGTGGTGATGATAGACGCATGACCAACAAGCCGGGAGCTGACCCGAAAACGCGAACAGCGGCCCGCCGACCTGCCAGCGGTGCGAGGACAATCCAAGAGAATGTTCCATCGCGCCGCTCAGCTGTGTCAGCGAGCCGCTGCTTTGGGACGTGGTGCGATCATAGGGCGATGCCATCTCGCCGTCAAGTCCACCAGCAGATCGCCAGCGTATCCTTCACCGATGCGCGGTTGACGCCGCAGAAAACGCTGTCTATACTCCCCGTACCTCGACCGACAGATCATGGAGGGACAGACCATGCCGACTCTTGCCATCGACAACCTCTTTGCCCGACGCAGCATCCGCGCGTACACGTCCGAGCCGGTGACCGATGGACAGGTCGAGATTCTGTTGCAGGCGGCCATGGCCGCGCCGTCGGCCAGTAACCGCCAGCCGTGGCACTTTGTCGTGGTGCGAGACGCCGCTACCCGCGCCGCCTTGGCCGAAGCCCATCCCCACGCCAAGATGCTGACCCAGGCGCCCGTGTGTATCGTCCCTTGCGGCGATACGGCCATCGCCCCCGATTTCTGGGTACAGGACCTTTGCGCGGCCACGGAGAACATTCTCCTGGCGGCCACCGGCCTCGGGCTGGGCACGGTCTGGTGTGGTGTCCATCCGCGAGCGGATCGCACGGCCGAGGTGCGCGAACTGCTTGGTATTCCGGAGGGCATCATCCCCCTGTGCCTCATCGCCGTGGGGCACGCCGATGAGCAGAAGGAGCCGCGCACCCAGTACGACGCAGCGCGGGTGCACCAGGAGCGATGGTGACGCGTCGCTCGCTCTCGTTGATCGCCGCCAACCCCTTGTTGCAACGCACCGTCAAGGGGTTGGCGTTGCGCTCTAGCGACACTTCCTGCGCGCGGCCTCGTGAGGAACCCTGGCGACGAACCGCTTGACAGCAAACGTCAACGAGGGTATCACAAAGGTCACTGTCTGCCGTACGAAAATCGAATCGACGCCTAGTGCATCGTCAACGGGGGAACCGTCGTAACAGGGGCGAATCTGCGATCATTGTCGCCGTAGGGCTACTTCTTCGGCCCGAGCCCGTCAGCTAACCTCGGAGGCGTGGGAGAAGGACACCGGTTCCGCTAGGTGGCCCTTTTGTCGTTCTGCACGGCAGAGGCCATCGCCCGCCCTGCTACGAGGTGGCCCTCACCATGCCCGACCGTGTCGTCAGATCGGCAGCGCCCGATCCCGTCGTGCCCGATTCCTCCGCGCCTCCCCAACCTATCGTCGATGCCCTCCGCAACCTGGGAAAAGATCCCTCCGGCATCCGCCTGGCGTTGCGATCCGACCTTTCGCCCGATGGCACATTCGGCGAGCAATGGTTGGTGCTGGATGATGCCGATTTGTGGGTCTGGGAGCGGTCCAACGGCAGCGCGCAGTTGCGCTACAACTACTCCCTGGATGCCATCCGCGACGCCAAGGTCGAGCGGTGCGTGGGGAACGGCCTGATTCAGGTCGCCGTGGACGAAGAGCCGCGGGTCCTCATGCACTTTTCGAACGAGCTCATCGATCAGTTTGGTCGCGTGGCGTTCTATCTCCACGAGCGTGCCGAGGAAGGCCCCGATACCCCCGTGCCCGACCCGGACGCCGACGCTCACCGCTGCCGCGTGTGCCGTCAACCCCTCCTCGATCGCTCCATCAAGGTGTGCCCGCGCTGCATTCAGCGTGGCCGCCTCATGCGGCGGCTGCTGGGCCTGGCGCGCCCCTACCGGGGCCGGATGGTGGCCATCGTGGCCCTGCTGCTGGCCGGCGTACTCGTCGATCTGCTGCCGCCATACCTCACCCGAGTCCTCATCGACGACGTGCTGCGCGGCGATCCCCCGCGCCACATGCTGGTGACCCTCGTCGGCGGGCTCCTGGTCATCCAGATCGTGCGCGTCGGTATCACGCTGCTCACCAACTGGCAGACCATCAATCTCAGCACGCGCTTTACGTCATCGCTGCGCGATGCGCTGTTTGCCCATCTGAAGCGGCTGCCGATCGACTACTTTGACAAGAACCAGATCGGCCGCCTCATGACGCGCATCAATCAGGATACCGGTGAGCTCCAGGGCCTGATATCCCAGATGACCACCTTTGCGCTCAATATCCTCCTGGTGGTGGGCATCGGCGCGGTGCTCTTTTCCATGGCGCCATCGCTGGGTCTGTACGTCCTGATCCCCACCCCCCTGGTGCTGGCGGCCGCGTTCTTTTACTACCGCTACATGCGGCCCCACTTTGAGCGTTTTTGGATTGCCCGCTGGCGCCTTAACGCGACGCTCAACACCTTTCTCTCCGGTGTGCGCGTCGTCAAGGCGTTCGCCCAGGAAGAGCAGGAGCAGGACCGCTACCACCGCCGTAACCACCAGATGCTCGCCTCGCGCTTGCAGGTTGACCTCGCGTGGAGCCGTTTCTTTCCTCTCGTCTCCTTTGCCTTTAATGCTGGAGGCTTGATCATCTGGTACGCCGGCGGCAGCGCCGTGCTCGACGACCGTATCACCCTGGGTACTCTGATGGCCTTTCTCAGCTATCTGGGGATGTTCTACGGGCCGATGTCAAACCTGACGCACATCAGCCAGACGCTGAACCAGTTCCTCACCATCTCGCAGCGCATGTTCGAGATGCTCGACGAGGAGCCCCAGACCGACCAGGCCAACCCAGTACGCGTACCCCAGGTGAAGGGGCACATCACCTTTGAGAATGTGACCTTTGGCTACGATCCCTACTTCCCGGTGATCCGGGACCTCAACCTCGATATCAAGCCGGGTGAGATGATCGGCGTTGTCGGTCCCTCCGGCGCCGGCAAGACGACCCTCGTGAACCTCATCTGCCGCTTTTACGACACGACACGCGGAACCATTCGCATCGATGGGGTGGATATCCGCGAGCTGTCCATGGAAGAGATCCGCCGACAGATCGGCATGGTGCTCCAGACCCCCTTCCTGTTCCAGGGCACGCTGGCCGAGAATATTGCCTATGGCAAGCCCGACGCCACCCGCGAGGAGATCATTCGCGCCGCCAAGGCTGCCAATGCCCACGATTTCATCACCCGCCTCCCCGAGGGGTATGACACCATCGTGGGTGAGGGGGGCACGGGGCTCTCGGGGGGGGAACGCCAGCGCATCTCTATCGCGCGAGCCATCCTCCACGATCCGCGTATCCTCATCCTCGATGAGGCCACATCATCCGTCGATACCGAGACGGAGCGTCAGATCCAGGAGGCGCTCGAGACGCTGGTCAAGGGGCGCACGACCATCGCCATCGCCCACCGCCTCTCGACGCTGTATAACGCCGATCGCATCGTGGTGCTTAACCACGGACGCCTCGAGGAAGAGGGGCCGCCACGGGAGCTCTTGGACAACAAGGGCGCATTCTACAACCTGGTACAGCTGCAAACCCAACTGGCGCGCATCGACGGCGTCGCTGCCCTCTAGAGAAAGGCCTGCTATGGCACGTGCATTCGAGGTCCTCTACCTGAATCCTGAAGAGCTCTCCTTCACGCGCGATGGAGACACCCTGAGCCTCGCCCTCGCCGATGGCACCCGCTACCCGCGCGTGGCGCTACGCTGTGCGTTTCCGGTGTCCGACAACGCCGTGCACCTCTCCGTCCGTGACGCCAACACCGAGGAACAGGTCGAGATCGGTATCATCGAGGACTGGCGGCTCCTGCGCGAGCCCGACCGTCAGGCCGTGGCCGCCGAGCTGAGCCTCCACTATTTTGTGCCCCGCATCACCCGCGTCCGAGCGATTAAGGAAGAGTTTGGCTTTCTGCGATGGACCGTCGAGACGGACAAGGGACCCAAAGAGTTCGTGATGCGCCATAGCGTGGTGCACTATGCTCGCGAGATCGGCCCCAATCACTGGCTGGTGATCGATGTAGGGCAGGCACGCTACGAGATCCCGGATCTCACCCGCCTCGACGCCAGCAGCCAACGCCTCGTTTGCCGCTATCTCTACCTCTAGGGCGCAGCCGCCACGGCGCCGCAACGCGGCCCACGTGCACACCTCCCTCGATGCTGCGCCCCCAAGACTGGCCACGTGTCCAGGTGCCGTCCATGCACCTGGCTAGTGCCCCATTGTCGGCGCCATGGTATTCTCAAGCAGGAAATACAAGGCGCACGCTCGGTGCCGCTATCGCGCGCTATTCAGCGCGCTATTCAGCGCGCTCCCGAGCGCGCTATCCCGCGTACGACAGGAGGCAACGATGTCCAGTGAACCGTTCCAGACCCTCCCGCAGCAGTCCACCGGCGGTGACGGCCCCCCCATCGCCGTTGCCATCCTGCTCATAGTCGCCGGGATCGTCCTTCTGCTGGTCAACCTGGGCGTCATCAGTACCTACGATGCCCGGCAGCTCGTGCGTCTATGGCCCCTGATATTGGCGTACATCGGGCTGAAGCAAATCCTCAGCCGGCCATCGGCAGCCTAGGCGCGAAACGGCAGGTTACCGTACAGCGGCGCTCCCTTTGTGGTATCATAGAGATAGCGCAATAACATAACGGGGGGCGCGCGCCCCCCGCGCTCGTACGGGATATTCCGTCTGGAGGTAAGCATGTCGGACCATCCGTTCGAGACAGGTCCGCAGAACGACGATAGCCGTCGCGACGAGGGTCGCCGGGAGTATGGCGAACCACGTCGCTCCTACGGCGAACCCCGCGGCAAAGACCGCGGCGACCGCTCGCTGTTCTGGCCGATCGTGTTAATCGGTGTAGGCGTCCTCTGGCTGCTATCGAATGTCGGGCTCATCGCCGATCTGAACATTGGCCTTCTGCTGCGGCTGTGGCCCTTGATCTTGGTCGTCATCGGGCTCGACCTGCTCTTTGGCCGGCGATGGCCCGCCCTCAGCGCCCTGATCGTCATCGGCACTGTCGCCCTGGTCGTGCTGCTGCTGCTGTTTGCGCCGAGGCTGGGCCTCCGTGCGGACGCTCCAGCCAGCATTTTCGGCATGCCCATCATCACCGGCGCGGACGAAACCGATCTCCGCACGGAGCGCTTTACCGAGCCCCTGGGAGAGACCGAATCGGCAGAGGTGACGCTCAACCTGAGCAGCATCCGGGCCGATATCCACGGCCTACAGGAGTCCGAGGCCCTCATCGATGCCGAGATCACCCACTATGGTGGCGTCGCGTTTGTCGTCCGCGGTGATCGCAGAAAAACGATCCGCCTCACTCAGCGAAATCAGATTCTCCTCGGCCCGCTGACCAGCAGTGACACGCGGTTGGGCTGGGATGTCGGCCTGACCCCAGCCATCCCGCTCGATCTGGCCATCGATGTGGGCTCGGGCCCGGCGGACGCCGACCTCACCTCGCTGCGCCTGCAATCCCTCGACGTCGACGGTGGCTCTGGCCCCTTCTCACTGGCACTCCCTGAGGGGCCGACCGACTATCGCGCCCGGATCGATGTGGGCTCTGGCCCGATCACCGTGAACGTCCCCGAGGGCGCAGTGTTGAGCGATCTCGCCATCGAAGGCGGTTCGGGTCCGGTGGACATTGCCATCGAGGCCGGCGCCCGGTTGCAGGCCAGCGTCAACGGCGGCTCGGGGAGCGTCACCGTGGACGTTCCCGAACAGGCGGGCGTGCGCGTCAGCGACTCCGGCAGTGGCGGGTTCAGGGTGCCATCGGACTATCGCCAGGTCGAGGGGCGTGATCCCGACACCGGCGTGTGGGAATCACCCAACTATGCCTCGGCCACGCAGCGCATCGACCTGACCTTTGATATCGGCTCGGGCCGCGTCGAGGTGCGCTGAGCGCGAATACGGCGCGCCACGGCAGTACATCGGAACGACCACGGAGCCGTACGAGTTGACGCCCGTACGGCTCCGTGCTATCTTGACGGCGCGCCGGCCCACCGCGGCACTGGCGGCATTCCTCGTCTTTTTGCCACTCAGCCACATCCAGGTGACGATAGCTGTGACACCACCGGCCGACGAACGCATCCTCCCCATCACCTGCAACCGCGATTGCGGTGGAGGCTGCCCCCTGTTGGCCGTCGTGCGCCATGGGCGCCTGGCCGCCGTGCGTGACAACCCGCTGGCGGGCCCCCACATCCGTGGGTGCGTGCGCGGATACCAGTTGGCACGCGTGATCGAGGCCCCCGATCGTCTCGTCAAGCCCTTGCTCCGCGTCGGCCCCCGGGGATCGGGCGCCTTTCGCGAGATCTCGTGGTCTGAAGCGCTGGAACGCGTCGCCGACGGCCTGATGCGCGTCCATGCCCGCCACGGCGCGGCGGCCATTATGCCCTTGGGAGGGTCCGGCTCGTGCCGCGGCGCCCTGCACAATACCGAGAGCCTTCCCCTCCGATTCTTAGCGCTCCTGGGCGGCTACACGGGTACATACGGCAGCTATAGCTCGGGCGCCGCGTCGTATACGACGCCCTTTGTGCTGGGCGACGCCCCCTCTGGCATCGACGCTGCCACGCTCCAGTACTCGCGCCTCATCCTGCTGGGGGGTGCCAACGTCGAGGACTGTCGCCTGGGGTGCGAGCTTGGGTCCCGCGTACGCCAGGCCCGCGATCGCGGCGTGCCCGTCATCGTCATCGATCCCCGCCGCACGCGCACCGTCTCCCGCCTCGGAACCGAATGGATTCCGGTGCGCCCCGGAACGGACGCCGCCTTGATGCTGGGCGTGCTGCACGTGCTTGTGACAGAGGGCCTGATCGACCGCCCCTTCATCGCCAGGATGAGCGTGGGCTTTGACCGGCTGGAATGCCACGTCCTCGGCCAGGACGGCACGCCCCCCAAGACGCCCACGTGGGCCGCGGCGATCTGTGGTGTCCCCGCCGACACGATCATCAACCTGGCACGGCGCTACGCTGCCGCCCGCCCGACTGCGCTGATCCCCGGCCTCTCGATCCAGCGCACCATCGGCGGAGAGGAGGCCATTCGCCTCGCCATCGCCCTCCAGGTGGCCACCGGCAACATCGGCATCCGGGGCGGTTCGTCAGGGGGGCTCGTGTGGAGTCGCTTGCCCGATCCGCAGGTCGGGACCCTGCCGGTGCCTGCGAACCCTGCAGGCCTGGGAGTACCGGTGTACCAGTGGGCCGACGCTATCCTTGGGGGACGCGCCGGCGGATTCCCGAGCGACATCCACGCCGTCTACAATGTGGGCGGCAATTATGTCGTGCAGGGCGCTGACACGACCAAGAGCGCTCGGGCCTTCCATACCCTCGAGTTCGCCGTCTGTCACGACCTCTTTCTGACACCGACCGCGCGCCACTGCGACGTCGTGCTGCCGGTTGCGGCATCCCCCGAGCGCGCGGACATTGTGCTAACGGGCGCCAACATGCTGCTCTACAGCCATCGCGCCGTCGAGCCGCCGCCTGGCGTGATGACGGACTATGAGGTGTTCTGCGCCCTGGCTGCGCGCCTGGGATTGGAGCCCGCCTTCTCGCAGGGGCGCACCGCGGATGATTGGCTGGCGACTTTTGTGGAGGCGTCAGAGATCCGCGATGTGGAGACCTTCCAGAGGACCGGCATCTATTGGGGGCGCGATCGCTTGCGCGTCGGGCTGGCGGATTTCGTTGCCGACCCACAGGCGCACCCGCTATCAACGCCCTCGGGCAGGATCGAGGTCGCGTCGGACGCGCTCCGGCGCGGCGGCTTCTCCCCGGTGCCCACGGCGCGCTGCCTGCTGCCCGAGCCGGAGCAGCCCCTGTATCTCGTCACGCCCAAATCGCGCTATCGCGTCCACTCGCAACACAGCAACATTCCCTGGTTCCGGGAGCGCGAGGAGCAGGCCCTCTGGATCCACCCCGACACCGCGGCGACGCGCGGCATCGCCGATGGAGACCTCGTCCTCGTGCGCAACGCGCGAGGGCGCGTGCGCGTTCCCGCGCGCGTCACCCCCGACATCATGCCGGACGTAGTCTGCCTGCTCGAGGGGGTCTGGCCCGAGGTGATGCCCGACGGAACCGACGTGGCCGGTTCCGCCAACATGCTCACGGACACGACGCCCACCCTCCCCAGCGCCAGCTCGCGTACCCACTCAGTGCTGGTGCAGGTCGAGACTGTCGCCACGCCGGTATCGCGTTGACGGCGCCGCAATGCGTTATTTACCGCGGGAGGATCATCCATGACCGATATGGACACCGCCTATCGCTTCCTTCGCGCCGACGATTGGCAGGCCTGGCGCGCCATGGAGACCGACCAGCGCCGGCGCGTTCCGCCACCGCCCATGGCGTTGCCCTGCCCCGATGGCGCCACTCGGGTGGCCCTCGTCCCGCCGGACGCCCTCACCGTGGGGAGTGTGTCGCTGATTGACGTTCTGCGCCGCCGACGCAGCCGCCGCGCCTACGCCGAGGCGCCCCTATCATTGGAGGAGCTGTCGTTCCTCCTCTGGGCGACCCAGGGCCTCCACGCGGAGCGCGCCATGGAGGGCTCACTGCGCACCGTCCCATCGGGAGGCGCGCGCCATCCGTTCGAGACCTATCTCGCCGTGCAGCGCGTCACCGGCGTCGCGCCGGGCATCTATCGCTACCTGCCGCGCGAGCACCAGCTCTGCCTGCTGCGATCCCAGGATGACCTGGCCGACGCCGTCACTGCCGCCTGTGGAGGGCAGGGCTTTTGCGGGCAGGCGGCGGTGACCTTTTTCTGGACCGCCATCCCCGCGCGCACCGCGTGGCGCTATGCCATCGTGGCGCCCAAGATCATCGCCCAGGATTCGGGGCACTTGTGTCAGAACCTCTATCTCGCCGCCGAAGCCATCGGCGCCGGAACCTGCGCCATCGGCGCCTACGACCAGCGCCTGGCGGATGCCCTGGTAGGCGCTGACGGCCGGAACGAGTTCGTCATCTATGCCGCACCGGTGGGCAAGATCGTCTAGCGTCCAGTGCGCGCCCCCCTATTGTCGCGTGGCATCTGGATACAGCCCACCACCCCAACACCGAGGTAGGCCATGACCGTGCTCACATCCCTGCGTTGCCGCCCCATCCTGTGCATCGCTCTCGCCCTCGCCCTCGTGATGGTGGGCGCCTGCACCAGCAGCCCTACCGCCAATCCAGGGGCCGACGTCTCAACCGATCCACCGGCCCCGGCATCGCTCGAAGGGGCCGTACCAGAGGGCGAGCCGACATCCGTCCCTCCCACGGCCACGCCGCAACCCACCGCCGCCCCAACGAACACCCCGCCACCGACGGCCACACCCGAGCCCTTGGCGGTCTATTGCGCGCCGGACATCGCCAGCGATGTCTCTGAGAGCCTGCGCCAGGCACTGGAGGACTGGGCGGCTGATCCCTCGCGTGGCACGGCGATGGCGCTGCAATGGAGTGAGCGTCCCGACGAGGCCCACATCGCCCTCCAGATCGCCCCCCTGGCAACGGCGGACCCCGCCGCCACCATCGCCGAGCACTACTATGCCGTCGTGGTGCCCTTTGACACGCTGACCGACGGCATCATGCTGGATGACATCTCGCAGCGTTGGCTGGGGCTCAGCAGCGCCAGCATCCTGTACGTGACGCCCGAATCCGAGGGCGCGATGCGGGCCCTGATGGGTGGCGATACGCACGCCGCCGAGGTGGTCCCTGCCGACGAGATGCTCGCTCACCTGCTGGAGCGGCGCGACGCCGTGGGCCTGCTCCCCTTTGAGCGGCTCGACCCGCGCTTCAAAGTGCTGACGGCGAATGACGCCAATGTGCTCAGCAACACCTTCGAGCCCACATCGTATCCGCTGGCGGTAGCACTCACGGCCTCGGGATCCCACGCGCCAGACGCCCTCGAGTCCCTCCGAGCCGCCGTCGCGCCCACCAACCGGGACGCCGCGCGCCTCACAACCCTCATCATGACGGGTGTCACCGCCATGTCGCGCCTCACCGCCGCCCGCATGGAGGCAAAGGGCTACACCTACCCGGCAGAGATCATTGGCGAGACGCTGCGTGCTGCTGACATCACCCATGTGAGCAATGAGGTGCCCTTTATCAATGGCTGCCCGGTGAATACGACGGAGAACAACCTGGTGCTGTGCAGCGACTACCCCTACTGGGCAGCGCTCGAGGCCATCGGCACCGACATTGTAGGGCTGAGCGGCAACCATGTGAACGACTTTGGCCGCGATGGCGCCCGCGAGTCGATCCAGTTCTACCGCGACCGCGAGATCCCCATCTATGGCAACGGCCTCAACGTTGGGGAGGCGTGTGCTCCCCTGATGTGGGAGCACAATGGCAACACCTTTGCCTTTCTGGCCGTGCTGGCCTTTGAGCCTTCCTATGCCTGGGCGACCGACACCGAGCCCGGCGCGTGCTACTACTATGATCACAAGGACACCATCCTGAAATCGGTGGCCGACCTCAGTCGCGAGGTCGACGTGGTGTCCGTCGAGCTGCAGTACTTGGAGACGTACCAGCCCTACCCCACCGCTCAACAGGTGGTCGAGTTTCGCGAGCTACGGGAGGCGGGCGCCGATATCGTCACGGGTGTGCAGAGCCACGTCCCCCAGGCGATGGAGCCTTACGGCCACGGCGATGCCGGCGGGCCCGGCATCATCGTCTATGGGCTGGGCAACCTCTTCTTTGACCAGATGTGGAGTTGGGAGACGCGCACCGAGCTGTACGCCCGGCACACCATCTATGACGGGCGGCTGCTGAGCACCGAGATCCTCACCGGAGTCCTCGAGGATTATGCCCAGCCACGCTGGGCCACGGACGAGGAGCGCCTAGAGATCCTCGAGCGTATCTTTGACGCCGCCCCGCCGAGGCCCCAGCCCACGGGTGACGCCACCGGCGAGGGCGCGTCGGCGGCCGTCATCGCTTGGAAAGAGCATGAGGAGGCGGATCTGCGGGTGCGTCTCTCCTTCCCCGCCTCGTGGCAGCCGGTGGAGGGGTACCAGCGCCGTTACGGCGGAGAGGACGGCTGGGTGGCACTGAGCGCCCTGTACGGCGAGGGATGGTCCATCGGCGAGGCGTGCGCCAACGAGGCGCAGCACAAGCTCCAGCCCTACGGCACGGCGCCGACCATCGAGATGCTCGAGGTGGCGGGACAACCGGCCTGTCGCATCCGCCCGTCGGATGATCAGCCCGCAGCGATGGAGGACCAGGCTGCGTTGATCGTGGCCTACCCCGAGCCCGTGGAGCTCGACGGCTACACCTACCACTATCTCCTCGTCTGGGCCGACCTGGACTATATCGCGCGCATCGCCGAGAGCGTCACCATCACGCCGTAGGGCGATGGTTGCAGAGGCTTGGCCGGCAGGCTTCAGGCACCACAGCCTGAAGCCTGTCACGCCTCGTCTGTGATATCTCTCCGCTGCCTGCTCCCTCATCATTCCATGCCGTTTCGCACGAGATGTGCGACGTTTGTTGCCTCGGGCCGATCGTGCTATTATGGTGGCACTTTACACCATCGTCGCGGTCCGCGCATCGATCCCCCATTCGGCATTGGGAGCATCGCTATGGTCGACTTGGAGCAGCTCAGGCGCTGTGAGTTTGAGTACTTTCGCTCGTTCACCGACGTCGTTACCACTTCGTACGGGCTCTTATTCTTTAGCGTCGACAATCCCCTGTCGTACGACAGCAACCATGCCGTCATTCTGCGTCAGCAGCAGGGCCTGGCGCGCGCCGTCGACGATGTGGTGCGCTTTTACCGTGAAAAGCGCCTCCTGCCCCGCATCTATCCGTCCTATCAGCACGGGGAACTGGAGATCCTACGGCCTGTCCTCGAGGATAAGGGGTTCGTGGTCGAGGAGAACGCGCTGCGCCTGTTCACCTGGCAGGAGGAGCCCCAGGGCGCGCCGAGCCGCACCCTTTCGGTGCGGCGGGTTCGTGAGTTGAGCAGCGGCATCATCGAGCTGCTGAATTCGGATGGGGACGCACCGTGGACCGTGGGCGTGCTACGCCGACACCTGCTGACGCCGAGTTTCCATCTGTTCGTGGGGTATCTCGGCGACACGCCCGTCACCATGGCGTCCCTCACGCCGCTCAGCCAGGCCACGGCACTGAGCGACGTCATGACACACCAGGCGCACCGCCGCAAGGGCTATGCGCGCACCTTGCTGCAGCAGGTCGTCGCCCACCACCGGCGGACCTCTCGCAACACGCTGTATCTGTTTGCCTCAGACCCGGCCGCCATCCACATCTTTGAGCAGTTGGGCTTTGTCGAGCATCCCGACAGTCCCCCGATGTGGTCGGCCTACCTACCGCAGAGCAGTCTGTAAGCCACGTCCCTGGGCGGCGTTCGCCCAAGCGCTTCAGCGGCCGACGCCGTCAGGCGCCGTTGCCGCTGCGCCGCTGCGCCCGCTCGCGCGCAAAGAACTCGCGATTCAGCGTGGGCACGACGGCGTCTGCCTTGATAGCGGCAATGGCCTCGGCGAGCTCTTCCACCGCGATATCGCGCAGCGCCAAGCCCTTCTCTCGCGTCGCGGCGCGAGCATCCCCCGCATAGTGCTCTGGATAGTCGCTATACCATCGAATGCCGGCAAACGCGCCACGGAGGTCTCTCGCGCGCTCCAGGGGCAGAGCAGGCTCGTCAGGCACGCGATCCATGTGGACGAGTTCCGGGTAGTTCGCCATGGTCATGCTCGTCTCGCACTCGCAGGCGTGCCCGTGATGCTCCGTCTCCAGGATCGCTTGGCGCCGCGCCGCGCGCTCTGGCGAGGATCCCCAGGCGGGCAGGTACAGGGCGTAGGGCTTTTCCTCCCAGAGGGTGCACTGCGCCAGGAACGGGAACAGGTGGTTATTCCCCCCATGTCCGTTGTACAGCACGATCTTGTGAAAGCCGTTCCGTGCGATCTCGTCGAACACGCCCAGGAACAGCTCGAGCAAGAGCTGTGGGCGAAGGGTCACGGCGCCGGGGAAGCAGCGCGCCTCATAGATCTGCCCAAAGTAGAACGGCGGGAACACCACCGCCGGCTCGCGCTCCGCCGCCAAGCAGGCGATGGCGTGGGCGTTGAGATAGTCGGTCCCCAGCGTCAGGTGCTCCGAATGCCGCTCCAGCACGCCCGCCGCCAGGATGCACACCCCCGTCTCGCGCGCCGCCCGCCCTAGGTCGGTCGAGGTCAACTGCTCCCACTGCATGGCCACATCCTCCTGCTGCGTTGTGATCGCTTGCCGCCCTGTGGCGGCGCTTCCTTGATCTCACCGGCTGGCAGGATCGCGCCTTCGGCAGAGCGCATACGCCCTCTGCTCGCCCGCGCGATACGCTTACGCCCTCGAGTTCCTTTGACGGCACTGGGCAGCGCACACCCATGGCGCCACCCGACGATTTCCCACTGCTTCCCGATGGACCACACCCCGTCCATGGGGCCCTGCCCCCTGTGCGACAGGCTAGGACACCGCAGCGGCGGCGATGACCGTGGAGCACTGCCCGAGAAGTCGTTCGCTCTCCTCGAGGGGCTCGGTCGTGAACAGGCAGCACACCATCTCGCTCACGGGATCCACCCACATCACCGTGCCGGTTGCGCCCCCATGGCCGAACGACCCCGGGGACAAGAGATCTCCAAAGTAGCGCGCTTCGTGGGTTGGGACGAGCCTCCAGCCCAGCCCCCATGCCTGCCGGCAACGGAGCGCCGCAGGGATGTCGGTCATGGCCCCCGTCTGATCGCGCGTCATGACGTCTACCGCTGCACGGCTGAGGAGGCGTACACCGTCGAGCTCACCCCCCTGGAGCATGCATTGGCCAAAGCGCACCATGTCGGCGACGGTGGAGATCATCCCGCCCCACGGCGCCCCCAAGGCGTGCCAGTAGGGCGAGTTCCAGCCCCAGTCACTGCCCTCCATCGCTGGAGGCAGCCGCACCTCGGCCACCCGGCCGCGGTCGGGATCAACGCTCCCCTCGGGGATGCCGAGGTAGGTGTCGCTCATTCCCAGAGGGCCGAACACCTCGCGGCGCAAGAACTCGGCGAGGGGGATCCCGCTCACGCGGTGCACGATCTCGCCCAGCATGGCGATACCACAGCTCTGGTACTGGATCGCTGTGCCCGGCGCAAAGTCGAGGGGCAGCTGGCAGATGCGCTCGATGAACGTGCTCAGTGGGGCGTGCGCGCGGCGGAGCTCGACGTTGTCCGGCAGCATATCGGGGAGGCCAGACGTGTGGGTCAGGAGATGGCGCACGCGCACCCGCTCCTTGCCCTGCGTGCCGAACGCGGGCACGTACTCGGCAACCGGGTCGTCAAGACGGATGCGGCCCTGCTCTACGAGGCGCATCACCGCCGTGGCCGTCACCGGCTTGGTGATCGAGGCCACCAGGAAGAGCGTCTCCGCGCTGACGGGTGCAGCGTCCTCCGCGAATCCCTGCCGCCCGAAATAGCGCGGAGCAAGAGCCACCCCACCACGGGCGATGCCGAGCGCTGCGGCCCTGGGTCGGTTCGCTGCCGTCGCCTCCTCGAGGAGTCGCCAGGCCCGCTCCAGCACGCGGACATCCAAGCCGATCTCGTTGGGGGAATCGGTGATCCGCATCTGCTGTCTCCCATGGGCGCGGGTCAAGGCACCCGTCGCCGAAAATAGTCCTCCACCGCCTCGGTGGGTTCCTCAATCCACGTGTTCGCCCATCCCAAGGCCTGCAGCCCCGACGCCACCGGCTCACGCGTGGCACGCAATTCGCGGATGGGCGTCAGCTGTTCGTAGGGCGTGTCCTTTGGGGGGGCGAGGAGCTCGGCCATACCGGCCACCGCCGCCTGCACCATGGGGTAGATGGTGCCGCCCAGCTGGGTGCGGCGCGCCGCCTCTACCGCCCACTTGGGATACGGGTAGGGCTTGCCCTCCGCCAGGCAACAGAGCTTGCACAGCGACTCGATGACGTGGCCGATGACCAGCACCGAGGCCTCGGTCATCCCCCGCGCCGCCACGTTGAGCCCATCCAATGAATGGATGTACCGGCCATAGAACCAACGGAGCTTGCGCTCGAGCACGCTGCGTGGATAGGCGGCAAAGCGCCGCTTGATCTCGGCGACGCGCTCGTACGGCCCGTAGAGGATGTGCGAGTTGAGGAACACCCAGAGTTGCTCGTCGTCCCACGCGTTGAGTCGCGTCGTCACGTCCTCAATGGCATGAAAGGATGCGTGGGCCGCCGTGTCTCCCAGGGGCAGCCTCAGCCAGCCCATCGCCCCGTACTGCTCGCGTTCCTCTTCGGAAAGGTCCTGGCGGTCACCCAACAGCCACAGGTTCAGGTCCGACCAGTTATCCTCGAACCCCGCAGCCCGGCTCCCCACCAGGAGCACGCACGTGCTCGGGCCCAGCCGCTGACTGACTTTGATGGCTGCCTGGATCGCCTTCTGATCCGCCAGATCATACGACAGACCCTCATCCATGCGTTTCGCTCCTCCTCTGCGTTCACCTGGCACCAACGCGCGATGGTGCGTGCCTTCGGCTCCCCAACAGGCCGTTGGCGCCCCGTGAGATAACGCGTCATCTGACGGGGCGCCTGACGCGTCACGCGATCCAACGCGCCAGGTCGTCGACGCTGAACGGGCGTCCGTGGGCGCTGTGCACGCTCCGAGGCGACGGCGCCAACAGCTCTTGCACGCTCTGCCTCAAGCGCTCGACATCGTCCGCTAGATATGGAAGCCGGGGCCGGCCCCGCCGGAAGGTATGGCCGATGACCAGGTCACCGATCAGGGCGTCACCCGCATCCGTCAGCACCGAGATCGACCCCGCCGTGTGCCCTGGGGTGCACAGGATGCGCGCCTCCAGACCCAGGCAGCGG
>DUUT01000186.1 GCA_012841405.1 Chloroflexota bacterium | reverse complement strand
GGGCCGGCTGACGTTCTGGCGGTCGTGGACACGTTGGACGATCTGGTCAAGCTGGTCGAGACGGCCCGGGTGTGTGAAGTGCCGTGTACGGTGCTCGGTGGGGGCACGAACATCCTGGTGGCCGACGCCGGCGTGCGCGGCCTGGTGGTGGTCAACCGCTGTCGGGGCTACCGCGTCGACGATGAGGGCCTGTTGCTGGCCGAGTCGGGGGTCTTGCTGCACGAGTTGGCACGCTGGACAGTGCAGGAGGGGTGGGCCGGCCTCGAGTGGGCTGTGGGCATCCCGGGAACCCTGGGGGGAGCGGTCGTGGGCAATGCGGGCGCCTACGGCGGTACGGTAGCGGAGCGCCTGGCGTGGGCGCGTATCTGGCGACCGACTGGCTGTGAGGAGCGGGTCGAGGTCCAGGATCTGGCCTATGGCTACCGCACCAGCGCCCTCAAGCGCGAGACGGACAAGCCGCAGCGCTCCGTGGTGCTCGAGGCGGCGCTACGGCTGGAGCGGGGGGACCCGCAGGAGCTGGCCGCTCGTGCCGCGCACGTGGCCGAGCAGCGGCGGATCCGCACCCCTCGGGGATGCTGCGCGGGGAGTGTGTTCAAACGTACGCCCCAGTATCCGGCTGGCTTTCTCATCGAGCAAGCAGGGCTCAAGGGCAAGCGCATCGGTGGGGCCGTGGTGTCGGAGAAGCATGCGAACTTTTTGCTGAACACCGACAAGGCTACCGCTGCCGATATGCGCGCGCTCATCCATCTGGTGCAGGACGAGGTATGGGCGGCGTTCGGGCAACGGCTGGAGCCCGAGATCGAGTTCATCGGCGATTGGTCTCGGCCCGGCTCGTGGGTGACGGAGGGCGTGGGGTCGAACCGTCGGTACAATGCCGCTGTGGGATCGTAAGGAGAGCATGTCGCAGCATCCATTGCAGAAACGTATTCGGGTGGCGGTTCTTTTTGGCGGGTGCTCGGGCGAGCACGAGGTCTCGTTGGCCTCGGCGCGATCCGTCATGAGCGCCCTGGATCCGACCAAGTACGAGATCTTTCCCGTGGGCATCACGCCCTCGGGCCGATGGCTGACGGAGGGGGATCCGCTGCAGCAACTGGCCGCCGGGGGGGAGCCCGATGACGCCGCGGGTGATGCCGCGGGTGACGCTGCGCCGGTGACCGACCTCCCGGCGCGGGGCAGCGGGCGCGAGCTCATCCCTGGCACGCAGGGGGCGCGCTTTCCACACGTCGATGTGGTCTTTCCCGTGCTCCATGGCACCTACGGAGAGGATGGGACGGTGCAGGGCCTGCTGGACCTGGCCGGCTTGCCCTACGTCGGCTCGGGGGTGCTCGGGTCGGCCCTGGGGATGGACAAGGTGGCCATGAAGGCCGTGTTCCGCTCCTATGGGTTGCCGGTGGGCGACTATGTGGCGGTGACGCGGAGCGCCTGGCGAGGGCGCCCCGACGAGATCGTGGCCGAGGTGGAGGCGCGCCTCGGCTACCCGGTGTTCACGAAACCGGCGAACTTGGGATCGAGCGTGGGAGTCGCCAAGGCAGGGGACGCCCACGAGTTGCGACGTGGGCTCGACCTGGCAGCGCGCTACGACCGGCGCTTGGTGGTCGAGGCGGCCATCAACGCTCGGGAGATCGAGTGCAGCGTGCTGGGCAACGACGAGCCCATCGCCTCGGTGCCCGGTGAGGTGGTGCCGTCCAACGAGTTCTATGACTACCGCGCCAAGTACATCGACGACGCCTCAGAGCTGCTCATCCCGGCGCCGCTCTCGGCCGAGACGACGGCGCTAGTGCAAGAGCTCGCCGTCAAGGCGTTCCAGGCCATCGACTGTGCCGGCATGGCGCGGGTGGACTTTTTTCTGTGCAAGGACAGCGGGCGCGTCTACGTCAACGAGGTGAACACGATCCCTGGCTTTACCGACATCAGCATGTATCCCAAGCTGTGGGCGGCCAGTGGGCTGCCCTATAGCGAGCTGATAGACCGCCTGATCGCGTTGGCCCTGGAGCGCCATGCGGACCGGCGCTCGAACGAGACCCGTTACCACCACGACCACTGAGGCCAGGCGGGGATGAAGCCCTCATCAAGGATAGGCGCCCGGCGCGTCGGGCGTCGCTCAGCGACGCGCCTCGGGATGGCGGAGGATGCCGCGCAGGCGGCCGACCAGGCGGCCGCGATGGCGGCTCCAGGGCCGGGCGTCACCTTCTGGGTCAAGCTCCCGGCGTGGGTGCTGCTCGTGGGGAGCGTGTGGGTGGTGCTCAGCCTGTTCACCAACGCGCGGTTTCGGGTGACAGAGGTCACCATCGAGGGGGCGAGACTCGTGCAGCAGGCGGATGTGCTCCGCGCGACAGGCATCGTGGGACAGAGCATCTTTGACATCCGCGCGCGACAGATTGAGCGGCGGCTCGAGGAGAGCTCGGGCCTCATCGAGGCGGCGACGGTGCGCTGCCGGCTGCCGAACCAGGTGGCGATTACGCTGCTGGAGCGTGAGGCGGCCCTCATCTGGGAGAGTGGCGGCCGCTACTGGTGGATCGCTGCCGATGGCACGGTTCTGGGCCCGACCGACGGCCCGGGGACGATGCCGGTGTTGCACGACATTGCCGGGTTCCAGCCCGAACCAGCGGAGCATATCCCCGGAGTGCCGTGGGGGCTGGCGCACGAGCTGTGGGCAGCATTGCCCGCCATCCAAGCGTTTGATTACACCCGGGATCAGGGGCTGGTGCTGTACGTCACGAGCAACGAGTGGCCGGTGTACCTCGGTCATCAGGGGGATGCGCGCATAAAGGTATCCCTCCTGTGGACGCTGGTGGAGGAGCTCGCCACCCTGGGGGCGGATGTGGAGTACATCGACTTGCGAAACGAAGAGCGCCCCATCTACAAGATTCGATAGGCCCCGGTGGGAGGAGGACACTCCATTGGAACGAACGATCGTTGGGATCGATGTCGGTACAACCAAAGTATGCACCCTGGTCGGCCAGGTCGGTGACGCTGGCACGCTGCGCGTGATCGGCGTGGGGGTGGTCCCCTCGCGAGGGCTGCGCAAGGGCGTCATTACCGATGTCGAGGAGGCAGCCAAGGCGATTGGCGAATCGATACGCAAGGCCGAGCGCGTATCGGGCCTGACGATCACCGATGCCTACGTGGGGGTGGGGGGGAGCCACATCGCGTCGCAGAACAGCCGAGGACTGGCGGCCATCGGCAAGGGTGATCGGCCCATCGATCGTGATGACATTGACCGGGCGATGGAGGCGGCATTGGCCATCGCGGTGCCGCACAATCGCCGCATCATCCACTCCATTGCGCGCGAGTTCATCATTGACGGGCAGGACGGCGTACGCAACCCCCTAGGGCTGATGGGTTTTCGGTTGGAGGTGGAGGCCCACATCGTCACCGGTGCTGTGACATCGATTCAGAATCTGGTACGATGCGTCGAGATGAACCAGATCGAGATCAACGACCTCGTGCTGCAGCCGCTGGCGTCGGCCGAGGCGGTGCTGACGGAGGAGGAACGCAACATCGGCGTGGCCCTCATCGACATGGGCGGCGGCACCACCGATCTGGCGATCTATGTCGAGGGCAGCATCTGGGATACCCAGGTGTTCGCCGTGGGCGGCAACCACCTGACGAACGACGTGGCCGTCGGTCTGCGGGCACCGCTGGCCACGGCGGAGGACATCAAGATTCGCTACGCCCATGCCGTGCCCACGACCGTCGACGAGCACGAGATGATCGAAATCGCCACCTTTGGCGATGAGAACCTGCGCACGATCTCGCGTCGTGAGCTGTGCGAGATCGTGTCGGTGCGGGCGGAAGAGATGTTTGAGCTGATTGCCCGCGAGATCAAGCGGTCGGGGTTCGATGGCCTCTTGCCGGCGGGAGTCGTGATTACCGGAGGGACGGCCAGCCTGCCGGGTCTGCGCGACTTGGCGGCCGGGACGCTGTCGCTTCCGGTGCGCATTGGGATGCCCCGGCGCCTCCAGGGGTTGGTCGAGACGATTAGCAGCCCGGCCTATGCCACCAGTGTCGGGCTATTGCTCTGGGGACTAGAGCAGCAATCCACTACGGTCGAGATCGGGCACCGAGCCGCGGCGGGCGAGGAATGGTACGAACGCGTCAGACGCTGGCTGAGGGTATTCTTGCCCGGATAGTCAACCTTGAACACCGTCACGAGGCTGCAGCGGAAAGGATGCCGGACACATGGATGATCAGATCGCGATGGCGAACGGAGCCCAAATCAAGGTGGTGGGAATCGGCGGCGGTGGGTCGAATGCCGTGGACCGCATGATCGCCGTGGGTGTGCAGGGCGTCGAGTTCATGGCCATCAACACCGACGCGCAGGCGCTCTCTCGCTCGGCGGCGCCTATCCGCCTGCGGATCGGTGACCAGGTAACGCGCGGGCTGGGGAGCGGCGGGGATCCAGCGCTGGGTGAAAAGGCGGTGCAGGAATCCCTCGAAGAGATTACCGAGCTGTTGGATGGCGCGGACATGGTGTTCGTGACCGCGGGCATGGGCGGCGGCACAGGCACGGGGGGAGCGGCGCTGGTGGCCAAGGCCGCACGTGGGCTGGGGGCGCTGACCGTTGGCGTGGTCACCAAGCCCTTTAGCTTTGAGGGGGGGCGCCGCACCAAGCTGGCGGTGGCCGGTATTGAGCGCCTGCGCGAGCAGGTGGACACGCTGATCGTCATTCCCAACGATCGCCTGTTGCAGGTTGTGGACCGGAAGGCATCGATGCGCGAGGCCTTTTTGGCCGCCGATGACCTCCTGCGTCAGGGTATCCAGGGTATCTCCGATCTGATCACTGGCACTGGGCTCGTGAATGTGGACTTTAACGACGTGCGCACGATCATGGGCAACGGCGGCTCGGCGCTGATGGCCATCGGCGAGGGCAAGGGTGAGACCCGCGCTGTCGATGCAGCGATGCAGGCGATCAACAGCCATCTCCTCGACGTGAGTATCGACGGCGCCAAGGGCGTGCTGTTCAACATCAAGGGCGACGCGACTCTGGGCCTGTACGAGGTGAACGACGCCGCCGAGCTCATCCGCCAGATGGTGGATCCGGAGGCGAACATTATCTTTGGCGCGGCTATCGACGACACCCTGGCCGACGAGGTGCAGATCACCGTCATCGCTACGGGTTTCGATGCGGACAGGGCGGCACAGACCAAGCCGGCCGCGGTGCAGCGCCCGGTGCAAGCACCGGCGAGGCGGCAACAGCCCGTGCCGCAGCAGGCACCACCACAGAGCAAGACCATCGAGTTTCCGCTCAGGAGCTTTGACAAGGACGACCTCGACGTTCCGTCGTTCTTGCGGCGCTCCTAGCACCACTGCACTCATGCGGCGCAAGGACCGCCGCACGGCGTTTGCGCCGTTCAACGTACCCATGGAGACAGAGCACCATGCGATGCCCGTTCTGCGGTTCGACCGAGTCTCGTGTTGTTG
The DNA here is from genome assembly GCA_012841405.1 of Chloroflexota bacterium. GTDB lineage: Bacteria > Chloroflexota > Anaerolineae > UBA1429 > UBA1429 > DUUT01. The sequence goes on along the minus strand of DUUT01000186.1, from coordinate 1,169 downwards.
ACACGCGAGAGGTTGGTGACGGCATCCGGAGGCGGCGCGAATGCCTGACGTGTGAGCAGCGATTCACCACCTACGAGCGGATCGCCAAGGTCAACCTGCTGGTGGTCAAGCGTGACGGCCGGCGGGAGGCGTTCGACAGGCAAAAGCTGTTCGACGGCATCTGGAGGGCATGCGCCAAGCGGCCCATCGCCAGTGAGGATGTCGAGAATATGGTGGGCGAGATCGAGGCGGCGCTTTACAGCCTCGGACAGAACGAGGTGCCGAGCCGGACGGTGGGCGAGATGGTGATGGAACGCCTCCAGGGGCTCGACGGTGTGGCGTACGTGCGCTTTGCCTCGGTGTACCGCTCCTTCGCCGACCTGGAGACCCTCAAGCGCGAGGTGGATCAGATGCTCGACCGCGGCACGACGCCCGGGCAACCCCTGGCCGGCTGACCCGGCCAGGCGCGCCGTGCGCAGCACGCTGTGCGCGGCGCGGGCGTCATGCGCACCTAAAGACACCGACACCACGCGCGTTGGCCGATTTGACAGATCCGGCAACCCGCCTATAATCCCCACTCGTGCCCGGCGAACTCGGGCCAGGCCCCGACGGGGGTCGGGGTGTGGCAGGGGTGGGCACGCCCCCTCGCACCAGATCCTGTTCACCTTGACAGTAAGAGCTTGTTGTCGTTGCGCCATGCCTCGGATTCTGGGGATGGCGAAGCGAACGAAGCCCTGTGCGGGCAAAGGCCAAACTTGACAGGAGGCCAGAGCCTGGTAGAATAGGGAGCCGGTGCAGGGAAGACTGCACGCCCTGGGCTGCGATAGAGGATGGCCTGCGGCCAAGGGGTACCTTACCAGGAGAGAGTGGCCCGAACGACCTGAGGGAAGCGCGATGCGCGGATTTGACAGGTCGGGGCGGTAGCAGTAGAATGCTCTCTTGTGTGCTCGGAACGATTGCCGGTCAGCTCATGGCAGTCGGTGAATTGCGAAACCTCTCCGGGCACGAGGCGACTCGCACTCCATGCGAGGACGGCACCTTAACAACTGAAGAGTGACAGGAGCTTGCGGGCGTCCACCGGGGCGAACGAGACCGTAAAGGACCCCCTAAGGGGGGAAGTATTTACGGAGGGTTTGATCCTGGCTCAGGATGAACGCTGGCGGCGTGCTTGACCCATGCAAGTCGAACGG
>DUUT01000185.1 GCA_012841405.1 Chloroflexota bacterium | reverse complement strand
GCAGCCCGCCGACAGCGGGGTACCACTAAGGGGACGTGCCGCTGGTGCGATGAGGAGGGGGCCCGAGCGAGCCGCTACAACTCTCGCTGGGGGCCGCGCCTGTTCCACGTCGACCAGTTCCCCCACATGTCAAAGTAGTAGGGCATGGACAGGTAGAGATCATCCGAGATGTCTTGTATCTCGGCCCGCACGTCGTCGGGCATGTCCCACCCGACAGCGCCAGCGTTCTCTTCGGTCTCGGCCGGGGTTCTCGCGCCGACGAGGGCGGTGGTGACGCCGGCCTGGTCAATGACCCAGCGCAGTGCGAGCTGGGCGAGGCTGACGCCCAGATCCTTGGCGATCGGGCGGAGCCGCTCGACGGTGTAGAGGCACTTGCCATAGTTCTCGGACTGCCACAGCACGCTGCGCAGGCGCTGATCGTCGCCAGCAAAGTTGGTGGTGAGTCGCAGGGTGCCTGTCAGCATCCCTTGGGCGAGGCTGCTGTAGGTGGTGACAGCGATGTTGTGCTTGCGGCAGTACGGCAGGATATCGTCTTCGCAGAAGCGCCAGAGCAGGTTGTAGGGGGGTTGCACCGCATCGATGGTCGCGTAGCGGCGCCCCATCTCGAGCATGTCGACGGTAAAGTTGGAGACGCCAATCGCTCGAATCAGTCCTTCACTCCGCAGCTCCTCGAGGGTTTCGAGCGTCGCCTTGATAGGCTCGTCGCGCCGCGGCCAGTGGACAAAACACACCTCGACATAGTCGGTCTGTAGGCGCTTGAGGGATGCCTCGAGCGACTTGCGGATCATGTTGGCCGCTGCGGGCACCTTGGTCGAGATGATGGCATCCTGACGACGCCCTACCAAGGCCCTGCCCACCACCTCCTCCGAGTGGCCGGCGCCGTACCCAGGGGCCGTATCGAAAAAGTTCACCCCCAAATCAAGGGCGCAGTGGATGGTGCGGATCGACTCTTCGTCATCCGTACGTCCCCAGTAGTCGCCCCCCATGGGCCAACAGCCACCCGCAATCACCGATACGTGCAGATCTGTCGTGCCCAGTCTACGTGTCTCCATTGTGCTCCTTGTCTTCGATGGTCGTTCTGAGGGCGCCACGCTGCGTCGACGGCTCGCAGCGCCCGTGCTCTCACGCGTGAACCGTACGTGGCGCCCATGCTCTCCGGCATTGGTGCCGGACTGTCCTCGGGCGGCGCTAGGCCGTGTCCCAATAACGCACCCGACGTCGAAACGATGTCGCCCCAAGCGTAAGCGACGGGCCTTGACGCCCATCGCCAGGCTTTCTCGCCACGCCCAGAACGACGCTGTGGCCCGCGCTCAAAACACTACCTAGTCCCAGGTAAAGACGACCTTGCCCGTGTCTCGACTGGCAAAGGCATCAAAGGCCGCCTGCGCCTGCTCCAGCGAGAAGCGATGCGTCACCAGGTCCGAGAAGCGGATTCCCTGGCGCAGCATAAAGCGCACGAGGGTATGGTAGTCCTCATGGGTGAACATGTTCGAGCCCGTGATCCAGCGTTCGCCCAGCATCGGGCCATAGATGGCGTTGCGGGCGTTCCCACCCCACCCGACGTACACCAACCGCGCATGGTAGGGGGTGCAGGCGACGACATCGACGCGCGCCTGATCGTTGCCCGAGGTCTCGATGACGACCTCGGCGCCCTCACCGGTGATGTCCTTGACCTGCTCGCCCAGCGGGCCGGCCATGGGATCAACGACGTAGGAGGCGCCGTGCTTGAGGGCGAACTCGCGCCGGAAGGCGACGGGGTCCGAACCGATGACGATACCCCCCATGGCCTGCGCGAGTTGCACCGCGCACAGGCCCACCGGGCCGAGGCCGGAGACCAACACGTACTCGCCACCGCGGACATCGCCGCGTCGCAGGGCGTGATAGGCCGTGCCACCGGCGCAGGCGATCGTCGAGCCATCCTCGAAGGAGAGCTCGTCGGGAAGCACGAAGCAGACGTTCTGGTCTACCAGCACATAGTCGGCATCGGAGCCGTGCACCTTCATCGATGCCAGGCGGTTGCCGGGGCCGATGGTCGTGCAGTTAAAGAACTCGCCGCGAGCGCAGGCCTCGCAGTGGTTGCAGGCGGGAGCGTGGTACACGGAAACGCGGTCGCCCACTTGTACCATGGAGACGGCCTCGCCGACCTCGACGATCACCCCACTGGGCTCGTGCCCACGGATGATGGGGGCCTTGGCCCAGTACTCGGCCGACTGACGGTAGGAGTGCATGTCGCTGCCGCACAGCCCGGAGGCCTTCATCGCCACCAGCACCTGGGTGCCTGACGGCTTGGGCTTGGGGAACTCTCGCACCTCTACCTTGCCGTCGCCCACAAAGATTACGCCGCGCATTGTGTCTGTCATTCGAATCGCTCCTCGTAGTCGATGATGTCCGATTGCGTGTAGCGGCAGGATGTGGCGGTGCCGAGGCCAGCGCCCCGCCTCAACCTGGAACCTCTCGCGGGATGCGATGGTGCCTAGCCCTTGATGCCCGTCATCACGATGCCCTGGATAAAGAACTTTTGGGCGCTAAAGAACAGGATGATCGGTGGGATGGTCATCACGGTGGACATGGCCATGATATAGTGCCAGTAGGAGACGCCACCGTATTGCGCCTGCCCGCGGAAGAGGAAAAGCCCGTAGGCGATGGGCATCTTCTGTACGCTGGTGAGGTAGATAAGCGGCGAAAAGAAATCACCCCAACTCCATTGGAACGTAAAGATGGCCACCACGGCAAGAGCGGGCTTGCACAGCGGGAGATAGATACGCCACAGGATGCCCCACTCTGTGGCGCCATCGATCTTGGCCGCCTCTCCGAGCTGGTCCGGGATGGTCAGCAGGAACTGACGCAGCAAAAAGACGTGGTAGGCGCTGCCAAAGAAACTCGGCAGCACCAGCGGCCAATAGGTGTCGAGGAAGCCGAGGTGGTACCAGATGATGAACGTGGGGATGAGGGTTACCTGCTGAGGCAGCATCAGGGTGGCCAGCAGACAGGTAAAGATCAGTCCCTTGAGCGGCGTACGCAACCGTGAGAAGGCATAGGCCACGGTGGTGCAGGAGAGGAGCGTCCCCTGCAGCCGCAACACGGTCAAGCCGAAAGTGTTGAGGTAGAAACGCGTAAAGAATGAAGAGTTCCACGCCTCAACATAGTTTTGCCATAGGAACTTTTCTGGCCACCATACCACTGGCCACGCAAAGACCTCATCCTTCGTTTTTAGAGAAGAGATCACCATCCAGTAAAACGGCAGGAAGAATGATGCAGCCAGGGGCACGATCAGCGCAAAGGCGATGATTCTGCGCCAGGGTATCCCGCGCCACCAAGGCCGCGCGGTGGGTATGCCGGTCCGTCGTACGTTGGCACGCAGTGTTGTCATCATTCGCCCCCCGACTCGTAGAACACCCACCGCTTGCTGAGCGAAAAGTTGGCCAGCGTCAAGACCAGGACGAGCGCGAACAGGAACCATGCCATCGCGCAGCCATAGCCCATACGGTAGTAATCAAACGAGTTGCGATAGAGGTAGTAGACGTAAAAGTAGGTCGCTCGACCGGGGCCTCCCTCGGTCATGATGTAGGCTTGGTTAAAGGTCTGGAAGGTGCCGATGATGCCCATGACAAGGTTGAAAAAGATGACCGGTGTCATCATCGGAATGGTAATGTGCAGGAACTGCCGGAGCTGATTCGCGCCATCAATCTTGGCGGCCTCGTAGAGGTACTCGGGTATACCCTGCAGGCCAGCCAGAAAGATGACCATGCTGCCTCCGACGCCCCACAAGCTCATGATGACGAGCCCGCGCAGCGCCCAGGTGCTGCTACCCAACCAAGCCGGACCTGTGATGCCGATATAGCGCAGAAAGGTATTGATAATGCCGATCTGAGCGTTCAACACAAACAACCACAGGATGGCATTGGCCGTCGCCGGCACGAGACTGGGAAGGTAAAAGATGGTCCGGAACAGCGGCATCCCGGGGATTTTCTGGTTTAGGAGTAGTGCCAGGAAAAACGCAACGACCAGGCCGAGGGGCACAGCGCTCAGCGTATAGCGCGCCGTGACCTCCAAGGCTTTGATCCACACGTGGTCGCTCGGGAAACGGGCATAGTTGGCGATGCCGACAAAGGTCGGAGGCTTGCGCAAGGGCCAGTCAAAGAAGCTGATGTACAACGAGAATATCATCGGGCCGATCGTGAAAACGATAAACCCAATGAGCCATGGGCTAATCATGGCATAAAAGGTCGCCGACTCGCGGCGGGCCAATGCGGTCTCGCCTAGAATCCTGTCCGCGAGACTCCTCTTTCGTGGGGGCATCGCCTTTGCTATCGAGGTCGTGCTGGCATTGAACATATGCCTCACCTTTCTGCAGAGCGGACGGGGGTGCACACGCCGCACCCCCGTCCGGCCAGCATGGCAGTGATTACAGCCCCTGGAGAACGGCGTCGCCCTCAATCTCCATCTGGTCAACCGCTTCGTCAACGGACATCTCTTGGTTAAACACGAGGTCACTCCACGGGTCGAGAGCCTCGTTGAAGAAGCGGTTAAAGTCTGGCACCGGCGGGATAAACACGGCATCCTTCGTGTCGTTGAACGTCAAGGCATTCCGATAGGTCTCATCCATGCCCTTCTGCGACATCAACCAGTCCTCGAGATCCCGCGGCCAGGGCCACTCGTCGGAGGAGATAAAGATGCACTTGCGGGCGCCTTCGGACATGAAGAACTTCATCGCCTCCCAGGCGGCGTCCTTCTCCTCGCAGTGCGTGCCCAGAGCAAAGCCGGCAAGGTACGCCTGGGTGGCATGCCGCCCCTTATCCGTGGGCGCCTTGGGCGGAGCCACAACGCCCCAGTTCGTGACGGCATCCGAGGCAATGATCTGCGAGGCGTAGGCGGCAGTGCCAAGGTTCATGGAGACGTTGCCAGACAAAAAGCCAGTGCCCTCGGGTAGCTCGTAGCCCGGCCGTGGGCAGGCCTCATACTTGTAGATCAGGTCGAGCTGCATCTGCAAGCCCTGCTTCATGGCCTCCTTGGCGAAGCCAGGCAGTGCCTTGGTCGAATCCCCGAGGTAATCGGGATCGGTGAAATCGGCGAGCTCCCACAGCGGATGGTCAAAGGGGACACCGCCGGCCTGGAGCAAGGGAATCAGCCAGCTATTCCACCACATCTGGGGCCAGTCAAAGCTGCCAAACCGCAGGGGCGTACCATCGGCATCCGTCTTGTTGAGCTTTTGGGCGATGGTGCCATAATCATCCCAGGTCCAGTCAGAGGTGGGCTCAGAGATGCCAGCCTCCTCAAAGTGATCGCGGTTGTAATACACGACGAAGGAGCCGCCCGTCCAGGGCACCATGTACGCCGGCCCATCCTTGATGGGGTAGTAGAGCCACGGCTTGACGACATCGTAGAGCCAATCGAACGTGATGCCGTCGCGGTCCACGAACGGCTGGATGGGCGTGATCGCGTTTACACTAATCGGGTAATCGAGCTCGATCGGGTCACAGCGAATCCAGTCAGGGCCCGTTCCCGTGGCCCACCCGACCATCATCTTGTCGTGCGTTGTCAACGATGCCTCGACATGGACCCAGTCTTGGCTGGCGTTGAAAGAGTCGAAGCAATCCTGGACGCCCACCATATTGCCGCTCTTACTCTGGACCGTGATGGTTACCCGCTCCTTGGGCGCGGGAGCGACCTCGACCTCTTTCTCGACGACGACGGTCTCTTTGACGACCTTCTCGACCTCCTTCTCGACCTCGACCGTCTCCTTGACGACCTTTTCGACCACTTTGGGCTGGCAGGCTGCCAGGGCAAGCCCTGTTCCAGCGAGGAGAGCACTTCTCAGCATCTCGCGGCGTGTGAGACGGGTACGCATGGCTCGACAAACCTCCTTGGTTGGTTGCCCAGTTCCCGTTGGCGCCACCAGATCGAGGGTGCTACAATGCGTGTACCACGGGATCCGGGCCTACTCGGACCTGCAATTCTATGATACAATGCCGTGATAGGATCGTCTATGGCACGACGGACAGACGGAGGACATCCGATAGGCCGCATGGCGGACATCCCTCCTCCCGTACCCTTCGAGGTTGCGCTGCGGCGGGCGCTCGCGGATCTGTTCGATCCGGTGGCGCTGCGCAAGAGCCCGCTGGTAGAGCGGCTCGGGCTGGCTGAGCACCCGAATCCGGCCTCGGCGCTGCGCACCGAGATCGTTGCCGCCATCGAGGCGCTCAGGCCGGCCCAGGGAGCGCCCGCCGGAGCGGCGGCCCAACGCTACTATCAGATCCTCTCCCAGCGCTACGCGCAGCAATACACGCAGCAGGATGTGGCCAACCAACTCGGAATCAGCCCCCGCCACTTGCGCCGGGAACAGGTGGCAGCGATCCGTGCGCTGGCCGAGTATCTCGAGCACCGACACGGGCTGGCCGCGCACGACGATGCGGCTGGGCCGCTGCCAGAGTCTGCCGCTAGATCGTCCGGCCCGGGCGGCGATGTCGAGCGCGAGATGCTCTGGCTCGAGGATTCGCAGGGCGACCAGAAGGCCGAGGTATGGCCCGTGCTGGAGGATGCCGTGCACCTCGCCCAGGCGCTGGCCAGGCAGCACCGGGTCACGCTCGTGCTCGGCGACCGCCCCGCCTCTCTGCCAGAGGTCAGCGTGGCGCCCACCATCCTCAAGCAGATCGTCCTCAACCTGCTCACCACGGCGATTCAGGCGATGCCCCAGGGGGAAACCGTGTTGGAGGTGGCGAGCCGGCACGGTCAGGTGACCGTCTGTGTCCGAGCGAGGCCCGGTGCAGCGGGAGCCTGTGGACGCCCCCTGCTCGATGATGCCGGCATCACCATGGCACGCCGCCTTGCCGAGCTCTTTGATGGCAAGGTGGTGGCCTCGACCAAGGGCGAGGGGTTGATCGTCTCGGCGTCACTCCCCTCCGTCGAGCAGGTCCTCGTTGTGGCCATCGAGGACAACGCCGATACGCTCCAACTCTGGCAACGCTACGTTCAGGATAGCCATATCAGCCTCGTGCCGGTGCGCGAGCCAGTCACAGCGCTACAGGCGGTGGCAAAACTGCAGCCGCAACTCGTGGTGCTGGATGTGATGATGCCCGGCATCGATGGCTGGGATCTGCTGGCGCAGATCCGGCACCACCCCGAGACGAGCGACATACCGGTCATCGTGTGTACCGTCCTTCCGCAGCGCGAGTTGGCCCTTTCCCTGGGAGCCAGTGGTTTCATCCGGAAGCCCACGACGCGACAAGAGTTTCGCTCTCAGCTGGAGCGCCAACTCGCGGCCGTAGAGCGCCGGTGACGGCCTGAACCGAATCCATCAGATCGCGCGCCGATAGGCCCTGACATCGCGAGATGATCAGGGCCTTGCTGATGATGGGCTCCCGCTGGGGATCCTTTGCCGAGATAATAATGACGGGAATGTCACAGATCGCTGGGTCGGCATCCTTGGCCTCCAGGACCTTGAACCCATCGCGATTGGGCATCACCAGGTCGAGGAGCAAGAGGTCCGGCTTGCGCTCGCGTAACAGGGTGAGGGCAGCGTCACCATCGGTTGCCTGAAGCACCGTCGGGCTGCCCTCGACGGAGGCGAGCATGCGCGCATAGAGCTGTCGCGCCTCGGGGTCGTCGTCCACGAGGAGGATGGTGCGTGGTCGTGGTCGGGTAGCGCGGATGCTCTCGAGCAGGTCGGTCCGGCGAATGGGCTTGACGAGATAGTCCTGCGCACCACGGTGGGCGACGGTCGTGCGGCGTTCCGGCACCCAGCACGTCATCACCGGTACATCCAAGGGCATGCGCGCGACGACGGCGGGATCGTAGGCTGCCTCGCCGACAGTGGTGGCGTTGATGAGCAAGCCCACGGCGGCGTTCCTCTCGACGGCCTCCAGTGCCTCCTCCGGCGTGGTAGCGGAGAGGGGCTCCATGCCCTCGATATAGCGCTCCACGAGACGCGAGAGGGCCGCCCCGCGCTCCCACACGACGATGCGCGGGCGCGGCCTGAGCTCGGGCGCCAGGGAGAGCCGCGTGCGCGGCGTATACTCCTGGTGGGGGCTGAACCACCGCTGGGGCGTATCCTCCTCAATCGGGCGCTGCACCGGGAGCATAAAGGTGACGCGCGTACCAGCGCCGATGTCGCTGTCAAGCCAGATGCGGCCGCCATGCATCTCGACGAAGCGCTTGCTGATGGCGAGTCCAAGACCGCTGCCGCCGTACCGGCGGCGCACCGATGGGTCCTCCTGCTGGAACGGCTCGAACAGCCGCGATAGCTTGTCCCGGTTGATGCCGGGCCCCGTATCCGACACTGTCACGCGGACGAACCCACCGTCCAGGCACGCCTCCACGCGGGCGCCTCCCTCGGTGGTAAACCGACCAGCATTGCTCAGGACGTTGAGCATCACCTGCCGGATGCGCGTTCGATCGCAGTAGATGGGGGGCAGATCGGGGGGCACGTCGACGGTGAGGGTAAGGCCCTTTTGCTCAAAGAGCACGGCCACCGCTTCCGTCGCCTCGGCGGTGATTTCGCTGATACTCGTCCACTCGGGGACGAGGTGCGTGCGCCCCATATCCGCCTCGGCGAGGTCGAGCACGTCGTCTACCAGGCTGGCGAGGTGCTGACTGTTGCGCCGAATGGCGGCGACGTCGGCGAGGAGGGCAGGGGGGAGACGGCGCGAGTAGACATGGGGCGTCTCGAGGATCATGTCGCTAAAGCCGATGATCATGTTCAGCGGCGTACGCAGCTCGTGGCTCACCTTGGCGACGAACTCTTCCTTGGCGCGCCGGGCCTCATCTACCGCCTCGCGGGCCGCCTTGAGCATCTCGTTCAGACGGATCGTCTGGCTATTGGCCAGGGCGAGATCCTCCAGCGCCTGCTTGAGATCGAGTTGCCGGTCGCGCGCCTGCTCCAGGTGGCGGCGTGCTTGCTCATAGCCCTCCCATGCCCAGGTGAGCAGGGGGCGCTCGGGGCGCTGCGCGATGCGCAGCAAGTAGGCCAACGAGAGGAGGGCCAAGATGTGGCCCGACAGCGCGGGCAGGCACTGTGACGTCGCCGGGGAGCCGCAATGGAGGCCCACCAGACCAGCGCTCGCCACGATGGCCAGCAGTATGGCAGCCCCGGAGCCGAGGAGGATCGCGCCGACGGTTATCGGATACACCAGAAAGGGCATCGTGACGCCGCTCGGAAACGAGAGCGTCGATGCCGTGATGATGGCCGTCAGCCCGAGGGTGAGCGCCCATCCGGCGAGTATGCCGCTTCGCGAGCGAAGCACCCAGGTCACCACGGCCAGCGCCAGCAACGCCATGGCGCAGCCAAACAGCGATGGTGTGGTGAGGGACTCGAGGTCGAGGAGTATCGCGACGTCAGCGGCTACGACGATGGGAACAATCATCCACGGCAGGAGGTTACGCCGGAGATCGTGATGAAGCGCGTGGGCCTTACGGGCATCGACCATGATTGCATCTCCATCGGTGCATCCGATTCTCGTGGGTTGTTAGGAGTCTGACATCGGCCGCGCCATGGCGAACTCGGCCGGGGTGCCCAGAAACCGTCCCACGTCGTGCGCCTCATCACGGATCGCGGGGAGGAGGTGGTCGTCCAGCGGCTCAAAGGGTTCCAGCGTCAGGGTGAGGCGTTGCCGGCGACGGGCACTGCGCCACACGCCGGCGAGGCGGCCATCAACCAGGAGGGTAGGTTTGATCTGCCCACCCCCAAGATGGACGCGCGAGGCGTAGGCGGAGGCCACGATGGGCTCCCGGCTGCGGTATCCCAGCAGGTAGGTATCATAGCTGGGCAGCAGGCGGACCACCGGTGCATCGGGAGGTGCCTCGCGGTGGGGCAGCATCCACGCTGGCGCTCCCTCGACCTCGACCTCTTCGAGGCGATCGGCGATGCTCTGCAGCCCCGCGAGCGCTTGCGCCATCGGTAACCCCGACCAGCGCGCCAGATCCCCTGCCGTCGCCGGGCCATAGGCGCCGATGTAGCGCAGGGCGAGCTCCGCGAGGCTCTGCTCGGTGTCGAGCGCCGGCCCCGGGGGGATCCAGTCCTCCAGCAGCACATAGGTAGACGTGGCGCCGCGACGCGGCCCCGAGCAGATGACGCCCTGGAGGGCGGCGTGGCCCACGAGGTGGGCGATGGCCTGTCCCTCCACGGGGATCCCCTTGGCAGCGAGGGCGGCCGCCAGCTCGGCACGGGTCTGTGGGCCGGAGGTCGCCAGCACTCGGCGGATGATGCCCGTCGCGGCGGTGCGAACCTCCTCATCGAGCCCTAGCTGGCGGTAGCGCCACGCACTCTTGGCGATGAACAGCGGGCCCAGCAGTCCCAGCAGCCAACCAACATCCTCCGCTGCCACGAGGTGCATCGTGCCGCGCATAGCCCAGGTCCGCACGATCGAGTGCTCGCTCTCCAGCGCATGCCGAATGTCATCGGCGATGAGCCCGTGGCTACGCGCCCGAAGGGCGAGGGTTGCGGCGGCCAAATCCTGTGCTTGGACGCCAAGGTCGCGGACGAGCTGCGCTACCCCCGCATCCGTGCGCGGATGCAGCCGCTGCGACTGCATCCGGAGCTGCAGAGCGCGTTCCTGTGTGAGCTTGAGCCTCATGACCGCCTTACCCTTCGTATGCGTCACGATCACTCAGGCTGCGAGAGAGGACCATCATATCGCGCTCTGTCGGGTCTGGCAATTGCTGCAGCTGAGGTGCCGCTAGTCGAACAGGCGCTGCGATTCGAACGGTTGTGGGGGTGGCGGGGGGCCGTCGAGAGAGGCTCGGAGGCGAGGCACCAGGCCGGAACGGCGGCGCGTGGAGCGGTCCTCGGCCACGGCGATGCGTACGGCCTGCTCTTGCGTGATGAGCACGGCGAGGCGCTGGGCGCGCGAGAGGGCGGTGTAGAGGATGTTGCGCTCCAGCATGATATAGTGGTTGCGCAGCATTACGACGACAATCGCCGGCCACTGGGAGCCCTGCGCTGCGTGCACGGTCATGGCCCAGGCCTGGACGATCTGGTCGAGCTCCTCAAAGGTGTAGGTTACCGAGTGCTCGTCATAGCGCACCGTGAGCGAGCGCAGCGCGTTGTCGATGGCCGTGATCGTCCCCAGATCGCCGTTCAGCACCTGCTTGGTATAGTTGTTGCGCGTCTGTCGTACCTTGTCGCCGACGCGCAGCACCCGTCCGGCGTCGGCGCTCCGCCCCAAGCCCACCAGCGCGTGCTCGGCCTTGCCGGGCGCCGGCGGGTTGAGGGCCTGCTGGAGGGCGGCGTTCAGGGCGCGTATGCCTGCCTGCCCGCCGTGCATGGGCGCGAGTACCTGCACTTCTGAGGGGGGGATGCCGAGGTAGGCCGGTAACCGCTGGGATGCCAGCTCGACGGCGAGGGCGCGCGCCTCCTCGGGCGTCTCGCGAAACATCTCGAAATAGTCGGCGGCGAGCCCCTCCTCCTGGCGCTCGCGGAGTGGCCGGTGGCCGGCGCGCACGCGGTGGCAATTGACGACGATCATGCTCGCTGCGCCGGCCTCCTGGCGAAAGATGTGGCGCAGGCGGGCGACGTGGATCCCCGGGAGATGCTCCAACTCGGCCGCGGCGATGATGTCCTGGAGCACGGCGCCGGGCCCCACGGAGGGGAGCTGGTCGATATCGCCGACCAGCACGAGGTGGGTGCGCCGCGTCATTCGGGCCACGATCTCATCGAGCAGCCAGAGGTCAACCATGGAGGATTCGTCGACGATCAGCACGGTTTCGCGTATCGGCTCGATGGCGTTCCGGCCGATCCCGAGACCCAGGTGTCGATGCACGGTGGAAGCGGGGCGCTCGGTAGATTCGGCGAGCTGCTTGCTGGCGCGCCCCGTCGTGGCGCAGAGGGCATAGGTGACCCCCATCTCTTCCAGGCAGGCCAGCAGCGAGCGCACTGTGGTGGTCTTGCCGGTGCCCGGCCCACCGGTCAGCACCGTGACGCGGGCGCCGTGGAGCACGCTGACGATAGCCTCGCGTTGCTCGTCGGTGAGGGACGGGTGACCGAGGCGTGAGACCATCTCGCGCGCTCGCGCGTGGGGTATGCCCAGCTCAGAGGAGGGGGGAGTGGCCAGCAGCCAGGACAGGCGCTCGGCGGTGCGCTGCTCGGTGTGCGCCACCTCGGCAAGGTAATAGGCCTCGCCTTCGATCCCTGGCAGGTCGAGGCGTGCGAGGCGACCTGCGTCCAGCAGGGCGCCGATCTGTGGGGGGATCGCCTCGGGCGCGACCTCGAGGAGCGCGCTCGCCCGCGACACGAGGTCCCCCGCCGCCGACCACAGGTGCCCCTCGGCAAGATCCTCTTTGAGGAGATGGACGACACCGGCGCGTAGCCTCTGTGGGGCCTCGTGAGGGATGCCCAGCGCTCGCGCGATGCGATCGCACGTCTTGAAGCCAAAGCCGCGCACCTCATCGGCGAGACGAAAGGGCTGGTGCGAGACGACGGCCCACGACTCGTGGCCGTATGCGCGGTAGATGCGCTGTGCCTGGGCCGGAGTGAGCCCCGCTACCCCCTGGAGGTTCACCATCAGCTCGTGGATCCCCTCGTGCTCAGCCCAACTCGCACGGATCTGGGCGGCGCGTACCGGGCCGATCCCCGGGACCTCCTCGAGGCGTTCGCCCCCCTCTTGGAGGATGCGAAAGGTGTCGGCGCCGAAATGCTCTACCAGGGCGCGGGCATAGTGGGGGCCGAGTCCCTTGATGCTGGCGCCGGCGAGGTAGCGCTCGATGGCGGCGATGCTGCGGGGTGTCTCGCGGACGATGGATGACGCTCTGACCTGCAGGCCATGGCGCGGATCGCGTCGCCACACGCCCTCGATGCGATAGCACTCGCCGGTGCGCGGTTCGGCGGGAAAGGTACCCACGGCGGCGAACCCGATGACGCTCGGGACATCGGCCGGAACGAGGTGCACCACACCGTAGTGGGTCTCCTCGTTAAAGTAGGTCACGCGGTGAACCGAGTATACGCCCTCGATGGGGGCGCCCTCGCTGCCCGCTGCCGGGCTGCTGTGTTGCGCCATGCCTCGCTCCGTGAATGGGCCAGCGTGTCGAGACCTCCGGATGGCGGTAGGCCTCGTGACGATTCTAGCGAAGCGGCGATAAAGGGTCAAAACCATCGCGTTTCACTGCCGCTGGGGCGCGTGCTAGAATCAGACCACTATCGGAGGGGGACGGACGCCATGACGGATGCGCACGGTGATCGGGAGTGCGAGAGCCTGAACGGCTGGTGGCACACCTGGCTGGATGAGGCGGCGGACTGGGAGCATGAGGACCTCCCACCGCCGGATACTCCTGCTGACGCCCTCCCGCGGCGCACGCCGACCGCCGGGTGGGACGGCATGGAGTGGGGCATGGAGTCGACGCGCGTTCCCGGCTCGCTCGCGCAGGCGCGCCCCGGGTACCGCGGGGTGGCCTGGCAGTGGCGGCCGATCGTGATCCCAGAGGCCTGGCGCGGGAGGCTGGTCTATCTCGTGCTCGGTGGGGCCCGCCAACGTACCGAGGTGTACCTGGATGAGCGCCCCGTCGGCTATGACCTGGACGGTCTGACGCCGATGATCACGGACCTAACGCCGTACGTCCGTCCCGGGGGGCAGTACGAGCTCGCCCTCCGAGTGACCAACCCCGGCGGTTGGCGAATGGACGAGGAGCGCGGCGCGATTCGCTGGGGCAGCGCCGCGCTGCCGGGCAGCCGCGATGTGGGGGGCCTGTGGGGAGGGGCAGCGCTCGTAGCCCTCCCGCGCCTGCACGTGGTGGACCTCGTGGTGATCCCTGGCGACACGCTCGGCGAGGCGACGGCGCGCGTAGTGCTGCGCAACGTCGGTGTGACGACAGCGGCGGAGGTCCGACTGGCGATCGCTGCCGGAGGGCGCCTTGCCGGGACGACACCCTCCGCACGGGGCGTCGCGGTGCCGTCGGGGCGCGACGCCGTGGTAACGCTGCCGTTCGCGATCGCCGAGCCGGTGGAGTGGGCGCCCCAGCACCCACACCTCTACCTCATTGCGGCGGAGGTGCGTTCGGAGCATGGCGTCGATCGCCGTGAGGCGCCCCTCGGGCTGCGGCGTGTGCACGAGCGAGATGGTCACCGGATCGTCGGCCGTGACGCGGCGCCGCTGAGCACGGGGTTGGCACCGGGATCGACGGGGCACGATGTGCCGCTCTCGCCCGCCGCAGCGGAGCGGGCGGTGGCGCGGGCGCGAGCCGCTGGGGTGGGGTCGCTCATGGCCACGGGGTGGCCGGCGGAGCCCGCGCTGCTGCGCTCCAGCGATCGCCTCGGCATGCCCGTGGTCCAGACCCTCGTCGGGGTGGATGACGCGGAGCGCGTGTCAGGCGGAGCGCGAGAGCTCTACCGCACGTTGGTGCGCGACCGGCTGCGGCGCCTCATCCAGCGCAACCGCAACCATCCGAGTGTCGTCGCCTGGCGCCTCGCCATGGCTCGGGATGAGGCGGCGTTCGGCGCGCTCGTCGCGCTCGTCCGCACGTACGACGCAACGCGGCCGGTCCTGTCGATCGACCAGCCGACGATCGTGAGCGCACGCTAGGGCGGGCTAGGGAGTGTTTGGAAAAAGGGCCACAGCGTCGTTCTGGGCGTGACGAGAAACCTTGTCGCTGGGCAACAAGGCCCCTCGCTTATGCTCGGGGCGACATCGTTTCTACGTCGGGTGCATTGTGAGACACGGCCCTGGGCGGCCACTGGTACGCGGGCTGTGAACGCCCGCGTACCAGCGGGTTGTGCGCGGTGTCGCTCCCCCGACGGAGCCTATCGACCGAGCCGCTTGAGCACGGCTGGGTTGGCGACGAACTCGGGGACGCCGCCCTGGAGGACGGTAAGGGCCGCCCGGCCGACGCGGCGTCGCATCGAGGCAAAAGTGGCGTCGGCGTACGATGCCGAGTGTGGCGTCAGCACGACGTTGTCCATGGTGCAGAAGGGATGATTTGCCGGGAGCGGCTCCTGCTCGAACACGTCGAGCCCTGCGCCGGCGATGCGGCCGGCGCGCAGCGCCTCGATGAGCTCTGCCTCGTTGACCACCGGGCCGCGGCTGGTGTTGATCAGGTAAGCGCTCGGCTTCATGCTGTTGAGGACGGCGCCGTCGATCATGCCGCGCGTCTGGTCCGTCAGCGGCACGTGGATCGAGACGTAATCGGAGCGCGCCAACAGCTCGTCCATCGTCACCGATTCGACGCCCATCTCGGCAAACACCTCGGGCTTGACGAAGGGATCGTAGGCGATGACCTCCATGCTCAGGGCCTTGGCCTTGCGGGCCAGCGAGCGGGCGATGTTGCCAAAGGCGATCAGGCCCAGCGTCTGGCCATGGATGGGGCCCATGGGTGACTGCATCGCCTTGGCCTGGGCCCAGCCCTGACTGCGGATCGTGCGGTCAAGACGCGTGATCTTTTTGGCACAGTCGAGCATCAGCACCAGGGCGTGGTTGGCCACCTCTTCGATGCAGAAATCGGGAAAGTTGGCCACCATCACGCCATGATCGGTGGCCGCATCGAGGTCGATAGTATCGACGCCGATGCCATAGCGTACCACCACCTTGAGGCGGCCGGCCCGCTCAAACACCTCTCGGGCATAGGGCTCGCCGTAGCACAGGGCCGCGTCGGCGTCGCATACCGCCTCGGCGACGGCCTGTGGTGTCGTGCACCTTCCCAGTAGCACGAACTCGATGTCGGAGCGATCCAACGACTCGCGCTCTTCGGGGAGCGCCGCGCCCGGCTGGGCGCCGGTATGCACCACGCGATACATGCTCATTCTTCCCTTCCACGATGTAGAATGATGGGAGCCAAAGACCCCGCAGGAGTGTCGGGGACCGTCCCCATGATAGGCCAAGTTGGCAGATGCGCAAGCGGCGTGCCCCGTGCGTTGACGGCTCTGGCGGCGCTAGGGGTAGTGTGTTGAGAAAGGGACACAGCGTCGTTCTGTGCGTGGCGAGAAACCTTGTCGATGGGCGTCAAGGCCCCCGCTCACGCTCGGGGCGACAGCGTTTCGCCATACGGTGCATTTTCCAGCCACGCGCGAGCCCAGCCTAGGGCTCGTTTCTCGGCACGTAGCGCATCAGGACGACGCCGGAGGAAAACGTGCGCGTCTCGACGATCTCGAGGGCGAGCCGCTCGCGCGGCGCCGGAAACATCGGTGTGCCCCCGCCGAGGATCACCGGATGAACGTACGCACAGTACTCATCGATGAGGCCGAGCCGCGCAAAGGCGGCTGCTAGCTCGGCGCCCGCGACCTCCATGTCGCCACCGGGCTGGGCCTTGAGGGCAGCAATCGCCTCGTGGTCGATGTCACGCACCAAGCGCGCGTTCCGCCCGACGGTCGTGAGCGTCTTGGAAAAGACGAGGTGCTCTGCGCGCTGCCAGAGGTGCGCGGTTCTGCGCGCGTAGGCGGTGAGCGAGGGGTCGGCATCGGCCGTCTCCCAGTAGCGCATCGCCTCGTACATCCGCCGCCCGTACAGGTGGGTGTCGATCGTCTCCCACTCTGCGTTGACGTACTGGTGCAGCTCTTCGCCGATGTCGTGCCAATCGAGCTCGCCGTTCGGCCCGGCGATATAGCCGTCGAGGGAGACGTACATCCCATACCGAATGCGTCGCATCGTGTCCTCCTTCAGGCGCACGTATCTGGTGTCACGTCTCGGACGCGGCCGGCGGGATGTTCTGGTTAAAGTGGAACAGGTTCGTCGGATCGTAGCGCGTCTTGATCGCTTGCAGCCGATCCCAGGTGGGCCCGGGGTAGGCCTCGCGTACGCGGCCCTCGCCCTCGAGCCCCAAGAAGTTGACATAGACTCCGGGCGCGCCCCCGAGGGTCGCCGCAAAGCGCTCGGCCCATTCCCTGTGGACGCCGGCCTCCTCAGGATGCTGGTAGAGCGCGGCGAGGTTGGCCAGGATGCGGCGCTGGCGGTGCGCAAAGGCCGTGGCCTCGACGGGAACGCGCGCCATGGCTCCCCCGAGCACGCGGAGCTGGGCTACCGCCATGGTGGCGGCGGAGGTTTCGAGGTAGTCAATGATCGCCCCGGCCATATCGTCGTCAACGGCGTCGATGAACAGCGAATGCCCCGTCGCGATGGGGTGGTGGCTGGGATCCTCCGGCTCAAAGATCTCGGAGTAGCGGATGGGTCGCACCGTATCGAGAATCGGGGGCACGAGCGCGCGAAACGGAGCGATGACGCGCTCCCCATCCTCGGCTGGGCCGGCGTATAGCATCATCCCCATGACGATGGGCCGGCCGTGGTACGCCTCTGGCACGAGGGGTATGGCCGGCGCCGGTAGGATGTTGGCGATAGTGCTCAGCTCGTCGGGCGCCGCATCCGCTTCGGCGATGAAGGCACGGATGACGTCAGGCGTCGCGGGGAGCATCAGCATACCGCCCAAGACGGGGCCGAGGTCGTGCAAGCGGAACTGGAACCGCGTCACGACGCCAAAGTTGCCCCCACCACCCCGAATCGCCCAAAAGAGATCGGGATGCGACGCGTCGTTCACCTGAAGGATCTGGCCATCGGCGGTGACGATCTCGGCGGCCAACAGGTCATCGATCGTCAGGCCGAACTTGCGCACGAGATACCCGATGCCGCCACCGAGGGTGAGCCCGCCGATGCCGACGGAGGCCGTGTCACCAAAGCCGGTGATGAGGTTGTGCATATCCGCTGCCAGCCCAAACTCACCCGCCGTCAGACCGGACTGGGCCCAGGCGGTGTGTCCCTCCACATCGAGTACCAGCTCGCGCATCGCCGACAGATCAATGACGATACCGCCGTCACACACGCTATGCCCGGCCGAGCTGTGGCCGCCGCTGCGCACGGCGAGGTCGAGCCCTGTCTCGCGCGCCAGGGCGATCGCGCCAGCCACATCGGTGGCATCCGCCGCCCGAACGATGACCGCTGGTTTGAGGTCAAAGCCGCCGTAGAATACGGTACGCGCCGCATCATAGTCGGCGTCGGCGGGCGATATCACTCGACCATGAAAGGCGGCGCGCAGACGCGTGATCGACGGCAACGCCTGGGTGCGGCCGCGGGCCGCTGAGCTGCCGCTGGAGCTACCCATCCCATCCATCGAGGTTCCTCCATCTCCAGAACCCGTCGTTACCCTCCGCCGAAGGGCGCCCGCCTCTCTGGGGCCGACGGGGTCGCGTGCTCAACGGTGGCTCCTCGATGCTGGCGGCATGGCGCGGACGGGTCCGTTCCTCTGGACATCGCTTGGCGCTGCATCCCGAGGGGAGTGGCGACGCCTGTGGCGCGGTGAGAGGGGCGTCGCGCGACGCGATGGTCACGTGGAGGGGGTGTCGAGACGCCGTGGAGAGCGATGTGACGCCGCGCCGTCGAGGCGCGCACGCGTCGATGGGCATGGGGCGGGGGCACGTTGCCGGGGGTGCAGACGCCGTTGGAACAGGCACATGATAGCCTCAGGCGGTCTGGCGTGTCAATGCTGCCAGAGCGCGTGCCCGTGCCCTGGACGGCGTTTTCGGGTACAATAGCGCTGGTTCGCGGGCGGACGCGCCACGCGATGGGTGTGCTGCCAGAGCCCAGGGAGTAGGGAAATGAACGAAGCATGGACCGTCCTTCTCGGCCTGCTGCAGCGGGGCGATCTCTACGGCTACGAGATAGCACGGGCCATGGAGGCGGAGCCGTTCCGTGGCCGGCTGGCGATGTCGATGGCCCAGCTCTACGCCGAATTGCACAGGATGGCGGGCGAGGGGCTGATCGAGCGCGCTGGCGTCGAGGCGGCAGAGGGGCGTCCCGCTCGTGAGGTGTACCGCATCACCCATGCCGGGCGCGACGCCTTGGCCCAGGCGCTGCGCACGGCCTGGGCGGCCGTCGAGCCTGAACGCACGCCACTCGATATCGCCGCCCTCTTTGTCGACGCCCTCCCCGAGGAAGACGTGGTGCAGGCGCTCCGCGAGCGCATCCGCCGTTTGGATGAGGAGCGCTCGCAGCTTGAGCGGCGTCTCGCGCGCGAGGCCGAGTTGGCGCGCGAGACCGGGAGCGCGGGCGTGCGCTCCATGGTGGTGGACCTGCTCGAGCGCATGCGGCTGCGCGTCGATGCCGAGCGCCAGTGGACGCGCGATCTGGTGGCGCGCGTCGAGGCGGGGGCCTATGGCCCGCCGACGCCCGTCAGCCAGCCGGTGCGACGGGCGTCGCGGCGACGCGCCACACCGGGGCTGGGCGCCTTTACCTTTGTGCTCCACAGCCATCTGCCCTACTGCCGCCTGGCTGGGCAGTGGCCCCACGGCGAGGAGTGGATTCACGAGGCAGCCGCTGAGACGTACATCCCGCTCCTCAACGCGCTCTATGACCTCAAGGAAGAGGGGGTGGATTACCGTCTGACGGTGAGCCTCACGCCGGTGTTGACCGAGCAGCTCGCCGATCGCGATATCCAGAGCCACTTTATGGTGTACCTGGCCCAAGAGATCGAGGCCGCCGAGCGCGACATCCCCCGCTTTGGCGAGGCGGATCAAGCGCACCTCGAGTACTTGGCGCGCTACTATTCGCGCTTTTACCGGCACGTGCGCCAGAGCTTTGTCGAGCGCTTTGGTGGCGACATCGTGGGCGCGTTCCGTCGGCTGCAGGATGAGGGCTATGTCGAGATCATCACCTCCGCTGCCACCCACGGGTACTTGCCGCTGCTCTCCCGCGACTCGTCCATCTATGGGCAGCTGAGGTCCGGCGTCGAGAGCTATCGGCGGCACATGGGGCGGTCGCCGCGCGCCATCTGGCTCCCCGAGTGTGCCTACCGACCCGCCTACGTGGACGACGACGGGACGGTGCGCCCGGCCCTGGAAGAGTTTTTGGCGCCGCTGGGGCTCACCTGTTTCTTTGCCGAGACCCATGCCATCGAGGGGGGGCGGCCGGTGGGCAAGGCAGCCGGCGACGTGGCCATCGGTCCCTATGGCAGCATAACGCGTCGCTACGTGCTGCCCGTGGACGAGAGCCAAGAGTTGGCGCAGGGAGGCACCACCTATCAGGCGTACTATGTCGTCGGGAGCTCACGGGGCTTGACGGAACCCCCCGTGGCCGTCATTGGACGCAACAACCGCACCGGCCAGCAGGTGTGGTCGGCGGACTTGGGGTATCCCGGCGAAGCGGACTATCGCGAGTTCCACAAGAAGGATGAGCGGTCGGGCCTGCAGTATTGGCGCGTCACCGGCCCGCGCGTGGATCTCGGCGACAAGGATCTCTACCACCCCGATTGGGCCGCGGATCGCGTGCGCGATCACGCCCGCCACTTTGCGGGCCTGGTGGAGCAGCTCGTGCGCGCGTACCACGAGAGCACCGGCGCGTACGGGCTTGTCGCCTCGAACTATGACGCCGAGCTGTTCGGCCACTGGTGGTTCGAGGGGATCGATTGGATCCGTGAGGTGTTTCGGCTGTTGAGTGAGAGCGATATCGTCGATCTGGTGAGTGCCAGCCAGTTCATCGACGAGCGCGAGCCGGAGGCGGTGATGGCCGTGCCCGAGAGCTCCTGGGGTGTCGGGGGCACCCACTGGACGTGGGACAACGACGCGACGCGCTGGATGTGGGAGCCGATCCACGAGGCCGAACGGCGCATGGAGCGCCTCGTCTCCCTGTACCCGCAGGCGCAGGGGGATCTGCGGCTTGTCCTGAACCAGGCGGCGCGCGAGCTCTTGCTCCTGCAATCGAGCGACTGGCCCTTCCTCGTGACTACCGGCCAGGCCGATGCGTACGCCACCGAGCGCTTTACCAACCACCTGGAGCGCTTTCGGCGCTTGGCCGACCTCGCCGAGCAGGGGGGGGGCCCCGAGGCACGGGCCTATGCCGAGGGGCTGTACGAGTTGGACAAGGTGTTCGCCCACATCGATTACCGCTGGTTCGCCGCACGCCAGGGTACTGCCGAATAGGGCCGGCTCGCCGGGCGGCCATCGCCTGGCCCCCTCACTGACTTTTGTGAGGACACGATCCGCGGGCTTGGCTGCCCGCGGATCGGCATGAGTGCGCGCCAACCTGTGGTGTCGCTTGATATCGTACCCATCTGAGGCTTGACGGCTGGCCAAGGGACCGCTATAGTCCCCGTAATGCATCTTGATCCCACACGAACACTAAAGGAGCCAAGGCCTACATGGCAACCAGCAACAGAGCTTTAGGACTTCTGTACCAACGGGTGGCCGACGGTATCGTGAAGGGGATCGAGTCGGGAAAGTGGCATCCCGGGGATCGGCTGCCCAGCGAGCGTGCGCTGTGTGAGCTCTTCTCTGTCAGCCAGATCACGGTGCGGCGCGCGCTCCGCGAGCTCGCCCTCGCCGGGCGGGTGTACAGCCACCACGGCCTCGGGTGGTTCGTCAACCCAGACCCCCCACCGGACGAGCCTGTCGCCGAGGTGGTGCTGGTGGTCTCACAGATGGACTGGCTCCTAGCGCAGGTCTATGGTCTGCTCGTCGAGGCGCTGCGGCCCTCGCGCATTGCGGCGCGCTTGGCGCTCACCGGCGGGGACCGGGGCTTGGAGGATGAGGCCCTGGCCCTCGCTGCTTGCCACGATGCGTGTGCCGCCCTGGTGGTCGTCGCTGGCCGTGACGAGGGCATGGACGCGCGCTACGAGGCCATGCAGCAGGGGAGTGATCTGCCGGTGGTGCTGCTGCTGCGCGAGGTAGAGGGGGTGAGCCTGCCGAGCGTCGCCCTGGACGAGGTCCAGGCGATGGCGACGATTACGCGGCACCTCCTGCAGATGGGGCACCGACGGCTGGCGTACCTGGGCGATGACCCCACCTTGATCGAGGGGAAGCGGCGGTACTGGGGCTTTGCCTCGACGCTGTGGGAGGAGGGGCTGGAGCTCCCCATGGACTGGGTCTTTTCGGGGAGCCTGACGGGTGATCCTGCAGCGCGCTTTCACGGCGTCTTTCAGGGGCGCGAGGCGCCCTCGGCGCTGGTGTGTACCTCCGACCTGCGCGCGGCGGAGGCGATTCTGCAGTTGACGTCGATGGGGTTGCGTTGCCCGGAGGACGTGGCGGTGGTTGGCCTCGGCAACCGCGATTTCAGCGCCTTCCTGACGCCGCCCCTCACGACCTATCGCTTTGATCTTGTCGGCCTCGTCGGGGCCATCACCGCCGCAGTGACGGCGATCCATGAGGGCCGCGAGCCGGCGAGCTCCCGTTTCGCTGGCCGGATCGTGATGCGGCAGTCCTGCGGGAGTGCGCTGTGGCGTGTGCCGTCGCACACCACCGCGACGCGCACGCCGTCCCGCGGGGCGGCCTCGTCGTCGGTCGAGGCCTCGACGCCGGCTGAGAGGGATAGCCAGCAGAGGCACCTGCTGTAGGGCGCCAGACGAGCCCCCGGTACCCACGGCGCGATATTGGGTGGGGGAGCACGGCTAGCACAGGAGTGACGCGAGAAGAATGGGTGCAATGGGCAAGCGGATTCCACGCCGACCCCTCGGCAAGACGGGCCTGGAGGTCTCGGTACTGGGCCTGGGAGGTTTCCACCAGGTGGAGGTGGGGCAGGACACGGTCGATGCGGTCGTCGATCTCTACCTGGCGGCGGGGGGGAACTATATCGAGACGGCACGCAGCTATGGTGCCGGGGCCTCGGAGCACAAGCTGGGGCGAGCGCTCGGTGATCGCCGCAACGACGTCATCCTCGCCTCCAAGACGGGCCAGCGCGACGCAGAGGGCGCCTGGCGCGAGGTGAACGAATCCCTCGAGGCGCTGGGAACCGACCACCTGGATATCCTGATCTACCACTGCCTGACAGAGGATGCCGACGTCAACGCCCTCGCCACGCCCGGTGGGGCGGTGGAGGCGTTCCGGCGCGCCCAGGAGCAGGGCATGGTGCGCTACACGGCGGCCAGCACCCATTGGCCACTCGCGCTCCTGCCCGCCATGGAGCGGCTCCGGCTGGATGCGGTGATGTACTGGGTGAACTATCTCGTGCCCTGCAACTATCCCGAGCTCTACCACACGGTGGCGCCGCGGGCGCGCGAGTTGGGGCTGGGCATCATCGGCATGAAGCCCTTGGGCGATGGCTACCTGCATCGCTCCGTGGGCCCGGCGTTCACCTACGCCCTGGCCCAGGAGGTCGATGTGCTGGCGTGTGGCTTTAATAGCCCCGAGATGCTGGCCGCTGACATCGACGCGGTGTGCGCCTGGCAGCCGCCCGAAGCCTCGCAACTCGAGGCCATCCTGCGTGATGCCCCAGAGCTCGGGGACTATATCTGCCGACAGTGCGGGCGGTGTCGTTTGGAGGACGCCGACGTGATGCGGGTGTTCGAGCTGGAGGGCAAGTTCGACCAGCAGATGTTCGACGGCCGGCCCACCAGCGCGCCCGACTATGCCCTGCGCCAGCGTCTGTGCTACTGGTTCAACAACCAGGAGCGCGCCATGGCCCTCTACCAGCCGCTGGCCCCGGCCGTTGAGGCGCTCCTCGCTTCCGATTGCGCGCTGCCGACGTGCCCGTACGGCATCAATGTCCGGCGCAAGCTCTGCCTCGCCCATACCAAGCTTACCGGAAACCCCGAGTTTCCGTCGGGGGTCTACAGCTTCTGAGGAGGATCACCCGTGGCGCGCCAAGTGCGTGTGGCAACGGTAGCGCAGGCTCGGTGGTCGACGGGGACCACGGAGGACGCTCGGGAGCGCGTGCGTGGTCTCCTGGAGCGGGTTGTGACCCTACGACCCGACATCGTCTGCCTCCCCGAGGCATTCGCCTCGGTGGGCACCCGCACCGATGACGTCCGCGACGTGGCGGAGCCCGTCCCCGGGCCCAGCACCGACATGGCGGCGCGCGTGGCGCGCCAGCAGGGATGCTACGTCATCTGCCCGGTGTTCCATGACCGCGGTGATTGCGTGACGAACGATGCCGTGCTCATCGACCGCGGCGGCGCCATTGTGGGTGCCTACTCCAAGCGGCACCCGGTGGTGTCCGACGGCGCCTTTGCGAGTTTGGAGCGGGGCGTCACACCGGGGAGCGAGCTCTCGGTGTTCGACACGGATTTTGGCCTCATCGCCATGCAGATCTGTTTCGACATCAACTGGGACGCCGACTGGGCAGAGCTGAAGCGGCGGGGCGCCGAGATTGTCTTCTGGCCGTCGGACTATAACGGGGGCAAGCACCTGGCGGCGCTGGCGTGGACCAACCACTTCTATGTGGTGTCGGCAGTGAACTCGTACTATGCGCGCATCATCGGCATCATGGGGGAGGAGCTGGCGACCACCGGACTGCACGATCCGGTGGTGTGCCGCACCATCAACCTGGACATCGGACTGTTCCACCTCGATTTCAACCTGATGCAGATCGAAAAGATCCAGGAGCGCTACGGCCCCGAGGTGACGGTGCACGTCTGGAGCGAGGAGGGGGTGTTCACCCTCGAGAGCGAGCGTGAGGACCTCACCGTGGCGCAGGTGGCAGATGAGTTTGCCTTGGAGCCCCTGTCGGCATACCTGGCGCGCAACGAGCGGCTCCAGGACGCCATCCGTGCCGGCGAGGCGCCGCCCAATCTGCGACCGGCGTATGCCTCGCGTCCCAAGTGGGCGTGAGTGGGAGCAGGAAAAAAAGAGCGGGGGCCAGGCCCCCGCTCTTTTTGCGCCGCGTCGTTGTTAGGCCTTTACCCAGCGGTCGAACCACTCGAGGTTGCGCCGCATGATGTCCATGATGATGCGCGGCTCCGACGGACCGTGGCCCTGCCGCGGGTAGATGTCCATCTCGACGGGGACGCCCTGACGCTTGAGGGCGTTGTACAGCTCTTTGCTCTGGCTCAAGGGCACGCGCTCGTCGGCCTCACCGTGCTGGATGAGGGTAGGGGTGGAGACACCGCGGACGTTGAACAGCGCCGAGTGGGTGGCGTAGGCCTCGGGATCGTCCCAGAACTCGGCCGCAAAATAGTCGGCCACAAAGCTCGGGATGTCCGTGGTGCCGGTAAAGCTCATGAGGTTCGTCACCCCAGCGCCCACTGAGGCGGCGCGAAAGCGCGTCGTTTGGGTGATGGCCCAACTCGTCATAAAGCCGCCATAGCTCCAGCCCATGATCCCGAGGCGATCGGCGTCGGCGATACCGCGGGCGATGACGTCGTCGACGCCGGCCATGATATCGGCGAAATCGCCACCGCCCCAATCGCGCACGTTGGCGGCGCGAAAGGCGGCGCCATAGCCGCCTGATCCGCGGGGGTTCGCGCGCAGCACGACATAACCGCGCTCGGCGAACGCCGCGATGGGGTACATGTTCGCGGTGGCCACGTAGGTGCGCGCATAGAGGCTCATGGGCCCGCCGTGCACCATGACGATAGTGAGGTAGCGTTGGCCCGCCGTATAGCCCACCGGCAGGGTGATGAGCCCCTCTACCTCGGTGCCGTCGGGCGCCTGCCAGCGGATTACCTCGGTGCGGGGCGTGGCCTCGAGGGGCCAGTCGGCGCCGAGGGGGGAGGCTATCTCGCGCCAGGAGCGCTCGCCCGGCGGCCACAGGCACACGCGATTAGGGCAATCGACGTCCTCATGGACGAGGCTCAAGGCGTCCCGGCCGTTCGTGCGCACGGCCGTCACATAGCCCTCGCCCTCGCACAGTGTGGTGGGCGCGCCACCGTCCAGCGGCAGGGCGTAGATGGCCGAGGAGATGCCGCTCGATTCGAGCACCAGCACCTGCTGCCCATCGGCCGACCAGCCCAGAATGTAGGGGCGCTCGTCGGGCGTCGGAGCCAGCGCCTTGGGCGCGCCGCCCGTCACGGGATAGGCGATCACGCGCTCCTTCACCGTCCAGCGCACCGGCTCGGCGGCGGTAGGGCACGCCACCCAGTCGCCACAGGCAGCGATCTCGGGGTTCCACGATGCCACGCGGGCCAGGTCGCGGGTCTCTGGCTGCTCGCCGAGGGAGACGATGGCCAGGCGTGTCTCGCACCACACGTCGGGACTGGGGGTGGGCTGATAGGTGTAGGCGATGCCCAGCGGCTGGTGCCGGCCGGCACCGACCCAGGCGATGCTACCCACGTGGCGGTCATCGGCCGGCGTCAGGTTCTGGGGCGTGGCCGGTGGCGCGCCGCCGGTCACCAGGTGCACCACCCACAGGTGGGCGCGCTCATAGTCGATGCCCCAGCGGATGGTGTCATCCCCGGCCTTGCGCGCTGCCTTGCGCTCCTCCGATTCGGGGGGCACCATGACGAACGCCAGCCGGGTGCCATCGGGCGACCAGGCAAAGCGGACCACATCGCGCTCGCAGGCCGTCACCGGCCAGGCTTCGCCGCCCGCGGCGCAGAGGACATGGAGGTTGCGTACGCCGTTGGCACGGTCCGATAGGAAGGCGATATAGCGCCCATCGGGCGACCAGCGGGGCATGGCATTGCGCGTCTGGCCGTAGGTGAGGCGCAGGGGCGCGCCGCCGCGCGCGTCCGTCAGGTACAGGTGGGTGACGAACTTGGACGCCTCGTCGGTGAGCACCGGCTCGCGCACGGTGTAGACGACGCGCGAACCGTCCGGGGAGACGTCCGTCTCCAAGGCAGCGGGGTAGCGGATGAGACGTTCTAGAGTCCAGACCGCATCGCTTGGCATCGTTGCCTCCTGTTCCTGTGCTCGGCGCGGTCTCACCTTCAGTGCGGCTCGGTGAGCGCAATCTGATCGAGGTAGGTGTGCCCCGCCACAGCGCTGTAGGTCGCCGTCTGGCGCCGCAGGCCGTCCGGCGTCAGGAGCAGCGCCTCTCGTGCCGACGAGGTGACGGGCAGGTTGTCGGGCTCGGGGCCATCGCGCAGGATCTCTTGGAGCACGCGCCCTTCCATCGACGGGGCGGCGGCCAACCCCAGCAGGTGGAGCACCGTCGGCGCGATATCGACGATGCCGCAGGGAGCGCTCGAGACGACGCTCTCCTTGAAGGAGGGACCCCAGGCGATGAGCGTGTTGTTGATGTCGTAGGGGCTGGCCGAGCCATGGGTTGCCGCCATGGACGATCCCTGGACGATGCTGCCGGGGGCCCCGTAGACATTGGCGCCATCCCACCAACGGTTGGCGTACATCACCTCGGCGGAGCGGGGGTGATAGCCAAACACGGCGCTCTGGGGCATCGAGCCCGGAGCGACGGGCAGCAGATCATCCCGCAGCAGCACCGCGCCGATCCACGGCTGGCATTGCAGGAACTCGACCACCTCGGCAAGGCGATCGCGGGCGTTGCCGTTCAGGTACAGGCTGTTCGAGGCGCACACGATGTCGTTCGTGTCGGGCGCTCCCTTGAGGCCGGCGTCGACTAGGGCGGTGTTCACATCGATGGGCTCTGCGATGGTGGAAAAGCCGTGGTCAGAGATAAGGATGCAGTCCAGGGCGCCGCGTGGCGCGGCCGCCTCGAGCTTGGCCACCAACTGCTCCAGCGCGCCATCGAGGTAGCGCAGGGCCTCGAGTGCCTCGGGCGAACGCAGCCCGTGCGCATGCTGCGCGTGGTCGGGCTCGGTGAGCCAGGCCACGACCACATCGGGGCGATATTCGGGCACGAGCACGTCCAGCAGCACGCGCAGCACGAAATCGGTGCGCTCCACAGAGGTCGACGTCTCGGGCAGCATGGCGCCATGGGTCTCGTTGATGCGCATCTGCAATCCCGAAGGCCAGGCCACCGCCCAGTTCACGACCGGTCCGGCGACGGTCGAGTTCGTCAGGTAGGTGGTGCCGGGAGAGCCCGACCCCACGCACGCCAGGCGGAGCCCGGCGTCACGGAGGATCTCGCCGAGGGTGGGGGCGGTGAGCAGCGGCCCGCCCTCGGCGTCGGCCATGCGCTGAAGCGCCCTCCAATCGGCGCACGACGTCGCGCGGGTGGGGTCGACAACGGGGATGTACAGCTCGTTGTCGACGATGCCATGGCGGGCTGGATAGCAGCCGGTGGCCAAGGAGGAGGCGTTGATGCGTGTGGCCGTGGGGAAGGAGGCATGGCTCGCCGGGCAGAATACGCCCCGCTTGGCGGCGGCGTCGAGGTAGGGCGTGTGTTCGGCGGTGACCATGTCGGGGCGTAGGCCGTCCCAGACGATGATGAGGATCATGGGCGCTGTGTCTCCTGTAGTAGGGGGGGGCGGGCCGGGGCGCCCGCCCGGACAGGTCGTGCCGATGGTGGGTGGCACCGGTGGTGCCGCTACTGCTCGCGGTCGTGCGTTACGGTGCGTGCCAAAGGGCTGACGCGTTACTCTTCGCCGAGCATGCCACGCACGATGACGTCGACGGCCTGATCCTCGTCGAGCCCGCGCGACATGAGGGTCTCGAGCTCCTTCTTGTCTACCGTGCCGATGGCGGCCTCATGGGTCACCTGAGCGCGGTGGTCGGTAACGCGCACGATGGGCACGGCACTGGCCGTTGCCTGGTCGCGCACGATCTCGACGCAATCCACGTGGCCGCGGGTATAGGGCGCATTGCCCTCCGTGGTGCCAATGACCTCACTGTGGGCGCGATCCCGCACGGCGATGCGGGATTTCGCCATACCGCGGGCCCGCTCGCCGTTCAGCCGAATCGTCTCCCGCACGGTGATGACGTCATCCGCATAGCCCATAATCTTGGCGTCCAGCTCGGCGACGCCGTCGGCGGCGACATCGACTGTATAGTCCATGTCGACCTTGCCCGCCCGGCCCCGGCTCAGGCCAAAAGTCGAGTAATAGCGCCCCCCGGCGTCCACGGAGATGCGCGCCTTGGGCAGCACCTCGACGCCGCCCGTCTCGCCGTGGAAATGGGTCTCGGTGTAGCGCATGGTGGCGCCCTCCCGGACGTGGATGGTGCCCTCCATGATGTGCTGCACGTGGGTGGCGTTCGGGAAGGTGCAGTGCGCGATAAAGGCGACGTCGGCGCCGGCCCCAATGTCAAAGGAGGAGACGATGCGCTGCATGCCTTTGGCGGGGATGACGCCAAAGCAGAGGTGCACGGGCAACTCTACGCGGGTGCCCGGCGCGACGACGAGATGCGCCTTGACGCCATCGGGCAGTTGCTCCGCCGTCATGGTGATGCCGGGAATCTCGTTGGCGCCCAGGACCTCGTTGCCACTGACGACCAGGCTGGCCACCTTGGGAGAGCGCAGGAGGTTCGGATCGCCACCCGAGGCCTCGTAGGCCTCGACGATGGTCTCAAAGTCGCTCATACTCGGCCTCCGACTCGACGGGCGCAACGTGGTCGCAGGGACGACAGCAGCAGGCATAGCGGTCGCACACGGTCGTCGGATCGGCCGTTTGTACGATGACACCCTCGCAGATGAGCGAGGCCACATCGGCGATGGCAACGACTTCATGGCGATGGCTGATGAGCAGTACCGAGGTGCCCTCGGTGGCCATGCGGTGGATGAGCTGGGCGATGTCGTTCAGGCTGAGGGTATCGATCCCCGAGTCGGGCTCATCGAGGATGGCGAGCTTGGGCCGCATGGCATAGACGGCGGCCAACTCGACGCGCTTGCGCTCGCCGCCAGATAGGGTATCGTCGACGTAGCGCTGCAGGTAGCTGCGGTCGAGGGCCACCGCCTCGAGGGCCTCCTCGACACGCTGGTGGTCTGGCTCGCGCATGCCCAACCCGAGGTAACGCTCAACCGTCAGCCCCTCAAAGCGCGCCGGCTCTTGCCAGGCGAGGGTGATGCCCAGCTTGCCGCGCTCGCTGATCCCCAAGGGCACGATGTCGCGCCCCTCGAACAGGATCTGGCCGCGAGAGGGCGTGTACCCGCCAGAGCCTGCGAGGGTGTAGGCCAGGGTGCTCTTGCCCGAGCCGTTCAGGCCCAGGACGGCGTGCACCGCGTTCGGCTGTATGACGAGGTTGACGCCGCGCAGTATCTCGCGATTCTCACGGCTTACCCGCAGGTCAACCGTCTGGAGCAAGTATCCATTCGATGTCATCTCGGTGCCTTCCGTGTCTCCATTCACATAAGGGTACCACAGGGCTGCCGTGGCGACAATCACCGCCGTGGACCCCGACCGAGACGCCTCCTCACACCATCGAGCGGCGCCATTCTCCCGGAAGGCGAAAGGTGCCCGCGCCATCGCGGTGCCCTGCCGCCTGCCCGGCAGCGCTGGCGCGCATCCGCGCCTCCAGGCGCCGTGCCTCCATGATCGCCTCCCAGCGCTCGCTAGGATGTGGCCGGCGTCGGGGCGCCGTACGCACTCTTGAGGCGCCACACGAGGCTCGTCAGAGCCGGATCGTCGGCCACGTCGGGCGTGAGCGTGATCAGCGTGACGCGCGGGTCGTCGAGGCGCCCCGCTGGGGTCACCGTCACGTCGAGCCGACCCACGAACTCGCCATCATAGCCCATCTGCGTGATGATGGTATCGCCCACCATCTCGGGCTTTTTGAGCAACTCGCGGGTGCGCCCGCCGATGATGATGTCGATGCCGGGCACGGCAGCCGCCAGTGAGCGGTCGATGTCGAGCCCCAGGTGCGAGAGCACGATGACGACATCGGCGCGCGCCTGGAGATCGGGCAGCGCCTCGCGGACGGCCTCGACGGGATCGAGCACCTCGGCCACGTCGGCCACGCCGGGCGACTGGAGCGCCTCGGGCTCGGTGACGCCGAGAATGCCAAAGCGCAGGCCATCCCGCTCAAGGACGGTGAACGCCGGCAGGATCGGATCGCGCGTGCCCTTGAGCACCAAGTTGCACGAGAGGATGGCGAACTGGGCCTCCTGCGCCCGCTGCATCACAGTGCCCACCCCTTTGGAGAGGTCCAGCCGGCCCACAGCCATAGCGTCATAGCCCATGGCGTTCATCACCTCGACGATGGCCGCGCCCTCCGATTGGAGCGCGACGGGCTGCCCCAGCAGCGAGTCGCCGGCATCGAACACGAGCACCGTCTGCCCCGGCTCCTGGCGCGCTGCGTTGATCACGGTGGCCCGCCGGGCCACTCCCCCTCGGGGGATACCTCAACCACAGGGATCCAGGTACCCCTGTGTGTCGTTGGTGTGCATGATCGTCAGCCGCGTCTCGGGCAGGGGGCCGCGCTCCTCCGGCGGGGGCACCGTCACCGCGCCGGTCACGGCGGGTGGCAGGGTGGGGGCGGCCGTCGTGGGGCGCGGCTCCGAGGGCGTTGTGGGTGCGGTGGGCACGTCATAGACCACCGTGTCCGTCGGTGTGGGTTGAGGCGGGGCCGCGGTGGGCGTTGCCGTGGCGCAACTCCCCAGTGCCACGGCACACACGAACACTAGGACGACGTTGAGTAGGCGCCTGAATCGCATCATGGGCGGCTTGCAGTACTCCCGGATGGCTTGGTGTCCTATCGTGCGCCCATGATACAGCAAACGGGTCCCAGCGGCAATCTCTCGGCCGGCCCGGTCGCTACGGGGTGTGGTTGACCCGGCAATACGGCCCGCTATAATCGAAAGAGAGCGAACCGCCAGCGGCTCTGCGGGAGCGAACCCCGCGAGGCAGCGGCGGAGCGGGTGCGGGCTCATGTCACTGGAAGGAGCGGTCTCTTATGAAAGCCGTGGTCAAGCCGGGCCCCGTCAAGGGTGCCGAGTGGCGCGACGTGGACATCCCAACGATTGGACCGAATGACCTGTTGGTCAAGGTGCAGGCCGCTGCCATCTGCGGCACCGATAACCACATCTATGAATGGACCCCCTGGGCACAGGAGCGCGTCACGCCTCCGATGATCTTTGGGCACGAGTACGCCGGTGAAGTGGTCGAGGTGGGCTCGGCCGTTGCCGGCTGGCAGGTGGGCGACTTGGTGGCGGCGGAGACGCACATCCCGTGCCTGCAGTGCTACCAGTGCCGCACGGGACGGCAGCACACGTGCGAGCAGATGCGCATCATCGGCGTGCACGTGGACGGCGCCTTTTCCGAGTACGCCGCCCTGCCGGTAGCGTGCGCCTGGAAGCTGCCTTCCGGCACGTCACCCGAGCTCGGAGCCATCCTCGAGCCGATCGGGGTGGCCGCCAACGGCCTGTTCAAGGATCGCATCGATGGTGCCAGCGTGGCTATCATCGGCTGTGGCCCCATCGGTATCTTTGGCGCCCAGTTGGCCGTGGCGGCGGGTGCGCGGCAGCTCTTTGCCACCGACATTAACGCCTACCGTCGCGACATGGCGCGTCGCATTGTGCCCGAAGCGACCGTGCTGAACCCTCTGGAGGACGACGTGGAGGCGATCGTCGCCGAAGCAACCGAGGGACGCGGGGTGGACGTGGCCATCGAGCTCAGTGGCAGCCAGCCCGGAACGGAGCAGGCGTTCAACATCCTCGCCAAGGGCGGGCGCGTCAGCCTGGTGGGGCTCCCCTCGCGACCCATCACGCTCGAGATGACGGGCGCCATCATCTATCGTGAGGCGGTCGTCTATGGTAGCACCGGGCGGCTGATGTGGGACACCTGGTACCAGGTGGACGCGCTGCTCAAGGCGGGGGCGTTCGACCCGACACCGGTGATCACGCATCGCTTCCCCATGAGCGCCTTTGACGAGGCCCTCGAGCTCACCAGGGGCGGCAATGCCGGTAAGGTGATCCTCACCCCCTGAGATGAAGAGCCGCACGCCGATCGCTGCGCATGCGGCGGAGGCCCGTGACGCACGCCCCTCGTCAGGGGCGTCGCCAGGGACGGTCGGCTCGCGCGCGTGCGTGCCGTCGGAGGTGCGGCTTGCCGTGATCGCCGACGATCTCACCGGGGCCATGGATACCGGCTTGCAGTGCGCCAAGCGGGGCCTGCAGACGCTCGTCTCGATGGCGGAGCGCCGGGTACCCGAGGCCGAGGTCGTGGTGGTGGATACCGACAGCCGCGAGGCGCGTGCATCAGAGGCCCGCCGGCGCGTGGCCGAGGCGGCCGGGCGGCTGGCGGGGCGCCGCCTGTACAAAAAGATCGACTCCACCTGCCGTGGGAATGTGGGCTATGAGCTGCGCGCCCTGCGCGATGTCCTTCGTCCCCGGGCCATCGTGGTGGCCCCTGCCTTTCCCTCCGGCGGGCGCACAACGCTGTGGGGCACACAGCGTGTCGATGGGCAGCCGCTAGAGCTGACCTTTTTCGCCAACGACCCGCGCTGGCCGATGCGCGAATCCCACCTTCCCACGTTGCTGGCGCAGCAGGCAGGGATGGAGGTGGCGCAGATCGGGCTGGAGGCCGTGGAGGCGGGACCGGAAGCCCTGGCGGAGCGCCTGGATGCTACCGGCGAACCGCTGATCGTCGTTGATGCCCTGGCGCAAGGGCACCTGCGTACTCTCGGCGGGGCGCTGGCGCGGCTTGGTGCCGCATGGCTGCCGTGCGGCTCGGCGGGGCTGGCCGAGGAATGGTTTGCGGCGCTGGCGCCGACGGGTACGCCCATAGACCCATGCCCCCGGGAGAGCGGCGGGGCGGTGCTGGTGGTATCGGCGAGCCGCAACGACGCCTCACTGACGCAGCTCCGCGTGGCCTGCGATGCACGCGGCCTCGTGCGCGTGGACCTGGATGCTCGCGGGTTCTACGAGGGCGAGCGCGAGCTGGAACGCCTGACGCGCGCCGTGCGTGTCGAGCTGAGCGCCGGGCGCGACGTGGTGCTGACGGCCTCCTTTACCCCCCTCATTGCGGGTAGCGGCGACCGGGTGGCGCGATTGCTGGCGCAGGTGGTGCGCCGTGTCGCCGAGGAGGGACGGGTGGGCGGCCTGTTCCTCACCGGCGGCGAGATGGCCGTGGCGGCGTGCCGCGCCCTCTCGGTGGAGGCGCTCCGTATCGCCGCTGAGGTGCAGCCGGGGGTTCCCGGCGGCCAGCTCGTCGGTGGTGTGCGTGACGGGCTG
Source organism: Chloroflexota bacterium (assembly GCA_012841405.1). Taxonomy (GTDB): domain Bacteria; phylum Chloroflexota; class Anaerolineae; order UBA1429; family UBA1429; genus DUUT01. The sequence goes on along the minus strand of DUUT01000185.1, from coordinate 12,207 downwards.
TGGGTCGTCACCAAAGCGGGCGGCTTTGGCGATGCGCGGGCGGTGATCGACGCGCTGGACTATCTCCATGGCTGCCCGCCGCGTGATGCCTGACGGCGTCTCACGGGCCTAGTTCAGACGGTACTCGCCCGCCTTGGTGCGGCGGATGGTGCCGCTCTGCATCCAGACCTCGAGCAGGCGTGAGACCTGCTGCACGAGGCGAGGGTCGGGGCGATAGCTGCCTCCCATGGCGGCGGCATGGGCGAGCTCATCGACACTGGTGACGCCCACCATCAGAGCAGCACGGCAGGTGGCCTCGAACTCGTCGAGGGCGGTGAGGCTGGCGTCGATGAGCGCCAACCCCTCGGTGCGCCGCATCGGCGGACGGTGCGAGGAGAGGAACCACTCAAAGTCGAGTGCGCGCAGCGCCTCCAGGCCCTGGCGGTAGGCCGCTGGATCCGTCCCAAAGGGGGCGGTGCGGTAGCCCTCGTCGTCCTCCTGGCTGGCGCCCATCACGGACTCGCCCTGGATCAGCGCGCGATGCGTGGGGGAGTAGAGGCTGATGTTGCCAGGGGTGTGCCCCGGAATGTGCAGCACCTGCAGGGAGACGCCGCCGCCGAGGTCGATCGTCTCACCACCGGCATAGCGTTCCTCGACGGGCACATCGTCGCCGCAGCGCTTGATGAGCGTGGCGATGCGGTCCGCATCGGTAAGGCCATAGATCTGGGTGGCCAGCAGGCGGTGATCGGCCACAGCGGGAGCGTCCATGCGGTGGGCGCCGATGCGCAGCGTCCCTCCTGACGCCTCGAGCAGCTCCGCATTGCCGCCCACATGGTCGGCATGGGCATGGAGGTTGACGAGTAGTGCGAGATCCGAGGCGTCCAGCCCCACAGAATGCAGGTAGGGCAGCACCGTTGCGCTGGGGACGCCCGCCACGCCAGAATCCACCAGAAGGTTGCGCTCGCCGCGCAGGAGAAAGAGGTTGATCTGGCGGGTCCCCTCAAAGGGGGCGTCGATGACGTGTAGACCAGGAACTAGCTCCATAGCTCCTCCAGAGGGCGCCGGCTGCCCCGAGAAGCGGGGCGCCCGACGCAGAGATCCAGTCAGGGGCCGGTGCGAAATTGTAGCACGGCGGACGCCGCCTGCCAAGCGTCTCGCCGCGGGGGGGAGAACGGCGCGAAGGTTGGCGTGGTGAGCGCAGCATCGCCTCACCCGACTGAACGCCTGCAGTTCCGGACATGCCCGGGATGGGGGCGCCGCCGACGCGGGAGGCGTACGCTCGGCGGAGGCGCTCCGTGCGAAACGAGCCGCGATACAGCCGGCGTTGCGAGGCTAGGCTGACGCCATCGATAAGGGGAACAGATGACCGATACACCGATACTCGGCGTGACGATGGGCGACCCCAGTGGGACCGGCCCAGAGATCCTGGTGAAGGCCTGGGCCGACCCTACCATGACTGCCATGGCCCGTTGGCTGGCCATCGGTGACGCGAGCTGCATCGCGCAGGCGATGCGCATCACTGGCGTAGACGGTGTGGTGCGCCGCGTGGAGAGCCCCGCCGATGCTCGCTACACCGAGGGCGTGTTGGACGTCCTGGACCTGCACAACGTCGATCTGGCGCGGCTCCAGTTCGGCACGGTGCAGGTCATGTCGGGCAGGGCCGCCTACGAGGCGGTCGAGCGGGCCATCCACCTGGCGTTGGGGGGCGAGATCGATGCCATCGTCACCTCGGCGCTGCACAAGGAGGCTCTGAACCTGGCCGGCTACCACTATGATGGCCACACCGAGATCCTGGCCACCCTGACGGGCACCAAGAGCGTGACCATGATGCTCATCGCCGGCACGTTTCGGGTGACCCACGTCAGCACGCACTGCTCGCTGCGTGAGGCCATCGATCGCGTCACGAAGCCGCGCGTCCTCGACGTCATTCACCTCACCCACGCGGCGCTGCTGCGGATGGGCATTGCCGCGCCGCGGTTGGCCGTGGCGGGGTTGAATCCCCATGCAGGGGAGGGGGGGCTCTTTGGCCACGAGGACGCCCAAGAGATCCAGCCAGCGATCGATGCCGCCCGCGCCGAAGGGATCGATGTCTACCCCTACCCCGTGGCCCCGGACACGGTGTTCTACCGCATGTCCAGCGGCAAGGAGTTTGATGCCGTGGTGGCCATGTACCACGACCAGGGGCATATCCCCACCAAGGTATTGGGCTTTGCCGAGGGCGTCAACGTGACGCTGGGCTTGCCCATCATTCGTACCTCGGTGGACCATGGCACGGCCTTTGACAAGGCGGGCAAGGGCACGGCCGACGCGACGAGCCTCAAGCGGGCCGTCGAGGTAGCGGTACGGTTGGTCCGAGGACGCTGAGGGGACAGCGCCTGGCGGCAAAAACAGAGAGCACAGGGAGGGGGCGCCGTGACTCTCTCCTGTGCTCTCGGCGTGCTATCTCTCGTTAGCGCAGGTAATCGCGCAGTTGCTTGCTACGGTGGGGGTGGCGCAGGCGATCGAGGGCCTGGTGCTCGATCTGCCGGATGCGCTCACGGGTGAGGCCGAACTTTTCGCCGACCTCTTCGAGTGTATGGGCCCGGCCGTCGCGTAGCCCAAAGCGCAAGCGCAAGATGCGCGCCTCCCGAGGGCTCAGGGCCGTCATGACCTCCTCGAGCGTCTCGCGCAGGAGCTGTTGGTAGGCCACCTCGGTTGGCGGCGGGGACTCGTCGTCCTCGATGAAATCGCCAAACTCGGTATCACCGTCATCGCCCACGGGGCGCTCGAGGGAAACGGGATAGCGCGAGATGCGCAGCAGGCGTTCCACCTTGGTGGGGGTGAGGCCCGTCTGCTCGGCGATCTCTTCGGGCGTGGGGCGGCGGCCCGTCTCTTGCTCCAGCTGCTCGGCGATGCGGTAAATACGGCGGATCTGGTCGCCTGCATGGACGGGCAGCCGGATGAGGCGGCTCTGCTGGGCCAGGGCCCGCGTGATGCCCTGGCGAATCCACCACGTGGCATAGGTGCTGAACTTGTAGCCGCGGTGGTAGTCAAACTTTTCCACGGCCTTCATGAGGCCGATGTTGCCCTCCTGGATCAGGTCCAAAAAGGGGACACCCTGGCCGATGTACTTTTTGGCGACGCTGACCACCAGGCGCGTATTCGCCTCCACGAGCTTGACACGCGCCTGCTCGCCGAGATCGACGAGATCCTGCTGGCGAGCGCGCTCTTCGGGGGAGAGGGACTTGTCGCGCAACCGGGCGCGGGCCTTGTCACCCTCCTCGATCTGCTGGGCCAGCATGACCTCCTCAGCCCCGGTGAGGAGGCGCACCTGCCCCATCTGTTTCAAGTACAGGCTGACGGTGTCATCGGCCGAGATGTCATCGAGGTTGGCCTTGGTCCCCTCGTCGCGCTCGAGGAGATCCTCCTCGTCGAGCTCGGCGTCGGTCGCTTCCTCCTCATCATCCATGGCCAAGGGCTCGCCGTCGGCCCCGACCTCCCCCGCAACGTCATCATCCGCCTCTGCCGCGTCCTCCAGGGTCTCGTCATCAAAGAGCACCTGGATACCCTCATCAATCAGCTTGGCAAACAATTCATCCACCTGCTGTACGTACTGCTCCACCTGCGGATAAAGCTCGAGCACCTCCTTACTCGTGATGTACCCTCGTGCTTTTGCGTTCTGCAGTACGTTTTCCAACATACGAGTTGGCCTCTCCAGTTCGCATAGTGTGGGGTTGCGGCCGCACCGGCGACATTGCTGGTATAGGTGTGTAGCGACTAACTGAGAGTTGTGGAGCGGGTGGTTGGACGGTTCAGACGAGGCGGTGTGCGAGGCCGCTACGCCTGATTGCCTGATCCATGAACGCCTTGGGGAACGACGATCGACATGATCGACATCGGTACGCAAGCGTCGTGCGACAGCCGGGTGCTGCCCGGGTCAGACGAAATCCTATCCACCATTATACTCGCAATCTCAGTCGAGGTCAACCCGTTCGCCATGCCCTTTTTTCACTTCACTGGTCTTTTGCTTCCGACTGGCTCGCTTCTCGAGTTGGTTCCAGCCCACTGTGATTCCTTACCAGGGCAGGCATGCTCTACTTGACGCTCGGCGCCTCTGCCCCTAGAATCTAGCCGTCTACCATCCACCGCGCGTAATGAGTGAGGCGATGTCGTCCAAACACCCCCCACTGTGGCTCCTCTGCCTGCTCAGCTTGAGCTGCCTCGGCTTTGGGCCGCCGGTCCTCACGGATGCCGATGTGCCGACGCGCTGGGTGACACAGCAGCAGCTCGCTGCCGTGCGCCACACCGCCCCCCCGCATATTGAGGCGGAGGCGGCGCTCCTGGCGGATGTGGCCACTGGGCAGATCCTCTACGCGCACAACGAGCACGAGCGTCGGGCGCCCGCCAGCCTCACCAAGATCGTGACGGCCATGGTGGCGCTGGAGGTTGGCAGACAGGATCAAGAGATCACCGTCGCCACGGCGGACCTGTACGTCGATAGCGTCGCCGGCATTACGACGGGGGAGCGACTGACGCTGCGCCAGTTGCTGTTCCTGCTGCTGGTGCCCTCGGACAACCGCTCCGCCATGGTCATCGCCCGCGGACTGGCCGGAGACTATGCCACCTTCGTTGGCTGGATGAACGACCTCAGCGCGCGGTGGGGGATGGCGAACACGCACTTTGGCAATCCCCACGGCCTCGACAACGCGGAGACCTATTCAACGGCGTATGACATTGCCATCGCCGCGCGCAACGCCATGGCCAACCCCGTCTTTGCCGATATTGTCCGCTACTCGGAGGCCGTCATCGCCGACCACTGGATCGTGTCGACCAACGAGCTGCTCAGGACCTATCCCGGCGCCGTGGGGGTCAAGACGGGTACCACCGACCGCGCCGGTCAGTGCCTCGCCGCGATGGTGGATCGGGTGCCGGGCAAAGCCCTCACCGTCGTCATGGGCTCGAAGGATCGGTTTCTCGATACGAGGCTACTGATGGATTACTACTATGCCAACTATGCGGTGCTCACCATCGATCTGCCGCCGACGGATCAGAACCGCTACCTCGACGAAGAGGGGCACTGGCACGGCCTGCGCCTGGAAAAGCCCTTTGCCATGTTGATCAAGCCCTGGCAGGTGGGCTCGGCGCGCGCCTACCGACGCATCGATACCCTCAGCCCCAATCCTGATCCATCCGAGCCCGTCGGGGCCCTCGAGATCGTGCTGGATGGCGTACCCGTGGCCGAGGTGCCGATGTATGCCCGCTGAGGAGGCTCGTGCTGAGGGCGAGCGTCTCCAGAAGGTGCTGGCTCGCGCCGGTGTGGCGTCTCGCCGCGCGAGCGAGGCGCTCATTACCGCCGGCCGGGTGCAGGTGAACGGCCAGGTCGTGACCGAGCTCGGCACCCGCGTGCGACCGGGGGTCGATGACATCCGCGTCGACGGCCGCCCCATCGATCTGCGCGTGCGGCTGCGCTACTACCTCCTCTACAAGCCCCCCGGCTATCTCTCCGCGGTGAGCGACGCGCGCGGCCGCCGAACAGCCCGTGATCTGGTGCCCTCTCGGGAGCGGCTGTTCCCTGTGGGGCGTCTCGACCTCGACAGCGAGGGCCTGCTCCTCTTTACCAACGATGGCGCGCTCACCGAGCGCCTCACGCACCCACGGCACGAGCACGAGAAGGAGTACCTCGTCTTGGTGCGGGGCTATGTGGGCAAGGCGATCGTCGCGCGGATGCGGCGTGGCATCCAGCTCGAGGAGGAGGGGGTGAGCGCCAGGGCCCTGGTGCGTACCCACCCTCGCGGCTGGACGTGGCGCGACCAGCCTGCCCCCAAGGGGAGCCAGTGGGTGACGGTGGTGCTGCGGGAGGGGCGGAAACGCCAGATCCGGCGCATGTTCGAGGCGGCGGGGATCGAGGTGCTGCGCCTGATTCGTGTGGGCATGGGCCCGCTGTCCCTCGGCGAGCTACAGCCGGGGGAGGGCTACTGGCTCAACGAGCGCCAGGCCGGCGACTTGCGCCGGTCGGTCGGCCTGTGAGGCGGCGCCTCCGGGTGGCGTCGCTCGTCGCGGCCGAGAGGGATGTTCCCCCGATAATTGCCCCCTGCCTCGAGGAACGGTAGAATGTGGTGATAAGCCGCCGCAACGACCCATTGCCAGCATTCGTGAGGCTACGCCATGCCCGCTACCCCATGCAAGATCACCATTGCCATCGACGGCCCCGCCGCATCGGGCAAGAGCACCATCGGAGGCGCCCTCGCTGAGCGGCTGGGCTACCTCTACTTTGACACCGGTGTCATGTACCGAGCGGTCACCTTGGCTGCCCTCGAGCAGGGGGTTCCCATCGAGGACGAGGCCGCCGTGACGCGACTGGCCGAGGCGCTCCTCATCGAGGTGCTACGCCCGACCGCCGATGATGGGCGCCAGTACACGGTGCTCGCCGACGGAGTAGATATCACCTGGGCGATTCGCAGCGACGCGGTGAACCGCCACGTCTCTCCGGTCTCGGCGTACCCCGGGGTGCGGGAGGCCCTCACGCGTCAGCAGCGACGGATCGGTGGTGCGGGGGGAGTGGTGATGGTCGGCCGCGACATCGGTACCGTAGTGTTGCCCTCCGCCGAAGTCAAGATCTATCTCGACGCCAGTCCCGAGGAGCGCGCCCGGCGGCGCCACCAGGAGAACCTGCAGCACGGGCAGCCCTCCGACTATGCACAGGTACTCGCCGACCTCCAGCGGCGCGATCGCATCGATAGCACGCGCGCATCGGCGCCGCTGCGGGCGGCGGAGGATGCCGTGTGCATCGATAGCACCCGCATGACGATCGGGGAGGTGGTGGCCCGCGCCGAGGCGCTGGTGCGCGAGGCCCTGGCCCGCGTGAAACGGGATGGTGGCGATGCCGATGGCTAGCGGCGGCCTCATCGCGCGCGTGCTCCCAGGCGGTATCGGTGACGAGATGGGCCTGGAGCCCGGGGACCGACTGGTGGCCATCAACGGCCACGCCCTGCGCGATGTCATCGACTATCACTTTTACAGCGCCGAGGAGGAGCTGCTCCTCGAGATCGATCGCGTTGGCGCGCGGCACCACGTGCACGTCGAGCGAGACTATGACGAGGATTTGGGCCTCGAGTTCGCCGAGGCAGTGTTTGATGGCATGCGTCGTTGCCGCAATCAGTGCCCCTTTTGCTTCGTCCGACAGATGCCCCGCGGCATGCGCCCCTCGCTCTATGTACGTGACGACGACTATCGGTACTCCTTCCTTCAGGCCAGCTATATCACCCTCACGAACCTGACCGAGGAGGATTGGCGCCGCATCGGTGAGCAGCGCCTGTCGCCGCTGTACGTGTCGATCCATGCCACTGAGCCGAGCCTGCGTCGCGCGCTGTTGGGGAACCCGCAGGCGCCCGATATCGTCCCGCAGCTCCGTCGGCTGGGCGCGCTGGGCGTCACGGTGCATGGACAAATCGTCGTGTGGCCGGGGATGAACGACGGCGACGCGCTGGATCGCACCATCGAAGAGGTGGCCGGCCTCTGGCCCATCGTCCGCACCCTGGCGGTAGTGCCCGTGGGGTTGACGCGTCTGCAGCACTGTGACGTTCGTCTGATGACGCCTGCCGAGGCCCGCGACACGCTGGACCGCGTGGCGCGCCGGCGTGAGGCGCTCGGCAGACAGGTCGCGGGGACGTGGCTCTACCCGTCGGACGAGCTGTTCCTTCTGGCGGGGCGCCCGGTGCCCGCCGCGTCGTTCTATGACAGTGATGCCCAGCGCGAGAACGGCGTGGGACTGGTGCGCGACCTGCTCGATGACTGGCAGCATGCCCGCCAGCGTGCCCAGCCTGGGGCGTTCGCCGGGCGCCGCGCTACGCTCGTCTGCGGCAGCCTCATTGCGCCGACGCTAACCGAGCTGGCCGCCGATCTCGCCGCGCGTACGGGCGCAGACCTCCAGGTAGTAGCTGTGGCTAACCGCCTCTTTGGCGAGACGGTGACCGTCTCTGGCTTGCTGGCCGGCGCCGACGTGCTGGCTGCCCTGGAGGGGCGCGCTCTGGGCGAACGCGTTTTCGTGCCTCGCGCCATGCTCGAGGCGGAAGGGCGCCTCACGCTGGACGACATGACCGTGGCGGACATGGAGCGGCGCCTGGGGGCGCAGGTAACCCCCGTCGCGCGCCTGGGTGACGTGCTCGCCGTGTTGACGGACGGCGCCTAGGTAGTGTGTGGAAAAAGGGCCACAGCGTCGTTCTGAGCGTGGCGAGAAACCCTGTCGATCGGCATCAAGGCCCCTCGCGTATGCTCGGGGCGACATCGTTTCTCCGTCGGGTGCGTTTTTCAAACACTACCTAGCGCGCCTAGAGCACGGCATACGACAGTGCGCTCGGGCGTCGGGAGAGGACAGCCCACGGAGGGCCACCTGCAGGTGGCAGTTGGCAACGCCTCCCAGTGGCCCACCACCCCCAATGATCCCTGCCCCTACAGGGTGACGTCTCGCAGGTGCTTGAGCAGCTCTGCCTGCATCTCCTCCTTCATGCGGTCGACGCTTTCCTGTGTGCGTCCCTCGAAACGGAGGGAGAGCTTGGGGGAGGTGTTAGACGCGCGGATGAGCGCCCAGTCGCTGCGGTCAAAGTAGATGCGCGCACCATCGATGTCGATGATGCGATACTGGCCCGCAAAGGCCTCGCGCACGGCGTCGACCACGTCCCACTTGAGATAATCCGGGCAGTTGATGCGTATCTCGGGCGAGCTGACATAGACGGGCAGGCCCTCCACTAGGCTGGCCAGCATCTCGCTCAGGGGGCGCCCGTCGCGATCCATGTATCGGAGCAAGAGCGCGGCGGCATAGAGGGCGTCATCGAACTCGAAGGGTGGGTCGTTGAAAAAGATGTGGCCACTGAGCTCCCCCCCGATGACGGCGCGCTCCTGATGCATCCGCGGCAGGATGGAGGTGTTGCCGCAGCGCGCCATGACTGGGATCCCGCCGTACTTGCGCACGCCGTCAAAGAGGGCCTCGGAGCAGCGCACCTCAAAAACCGCCTTGCCGGGACCGGCGCGCAGCGCTTCGCGGGTGTAGAGGAGCAGGCAGGTATCAAAGGGCACCACGCGCCCCTTCTCGTCGACGATGCCGATGCGGTCGCCGTCGCCATCAAAGGCGATGCCCACATGGCACGCGTTGCGCACCACCGTCTCCGCGAGCTCGACGAGGTTCTCCGCCTCGCTGGGGTCGGGAGCGTGGTTGGGGAAGGTGCCGTCCGGCTCGCAGTAGAGGGGAAAGACCTCGCAGCCCAACTCGCGCAGGAGGCGGACCGCCAGGGGGCCGCTAGTGCCGTTGCCGGCATCGACCGCCACCTTGAGTCGACGCGAGAGATGCACCTTGTGCAGGATGCAGTTCAAGTAGGGATAGACGACGTCGCGCGCCAGGCGGCTCCCCTCGCCGCTGGCAAAGTTGCCGCTGGCGATGAGGCGCTCTACCTTTTGCAGCTCGGGACCCGCCAGCGCCTCCATGCCCACCTGCAGCTTGAGGCCGTTGAACTCGGCGGGATTGTGACTGGCGGTTACCTGGACGGCCCCGTCGACCCAAAAGTGGTTGACGGCAAACGAGGTGAGGGGGGTGGGCACCTGGCCGATATCGATCACCTCGCATCCTGAGGCCATCAACCCCTTGATGGCCGCCTCGGCAAAGGGCCCCGAGCTGGGGCGCACGTCGCGCCCCACGATCACCTGCTTGCGCCCCGCCCGTCGTTGGATATAGGTGCCAAAGGCGCGGCCCATCGATTCCAGCGCCGTCGTCGTCAGCTCAGAGCCCACCATGCCGCGAATATCGTACTCGCGAAAGATGGCCCGGCTCACCGAGAGCTGCTCCTGCAGGGCATAGTCGTGGAGGAGCGAGCGCAGCGCGTCCCCCAGCTTGACCGGGTCGTGGCGCACCATGAGGCGCTCCTGGCCGGTGAAACGATCGACGGCCATCACCTCGGTCGCCAGGTCGCGCTGGATGAGGATCGCACCCTCGACGAGCACCATCTCCTGGGGCGTATCGGGAAAGATGACCACCTGGGTGTCGTCGTTGCTGACGAGCTGGGGGCCGACGAGGTCGGCCGAGGTGCTGCGGTAGCGTTCCAGCACCTCGCTGCTGATGGTGTCGCCACGATGCGCGAGGACATAGTCAAAGCGGAAGCCACAGTGCCCCTGGATGGCACGCACGTGCTCAGCGATGGAATAGCCCTCTGTCTGGTTGGGCTGCGTCATCAGGTTGCAGACAAAGATCTTGCGCGCGTTGCTGGCGCGAATGGTCTCATTGATCTCGCGGGTGAGCAGGGCGGGGATGAGGTTGGTATAGATAGAGCCGGGGCCGATAACGATGGCATCCGCCTCCTTCAGAGCTGCCAGGACCTCGGGCGTGGGACGATAGTCCGTCACCGGCTCATCGAGGGTCTCGGAGACGAGATAGACGCGACGGATGGCCGCACCCGGCTTGCCGCGGATGATGGCCAGCTCGCCCACGAGACGGCTGGAATCGGTCAACTCGGCGCACACTTCGACGCGGTCCAGCGTCGGGATGAGGACCTCGTCCGCTGAGGCGCCGATGGAAGAGTGCAGTTGGGCAAAGGCGGCGCCGGCGTTGGCTGGCGGAACTACGGCCACCATGTCCCAGGGTGCTCCCTTGCAGGCTGTCAGGAGCATCGCAAGGCCCTGGGTCCCGGCAAACGCCACCACACGAGAGCGCTTGCTACCGTTGAGCATCGAGCGTCGTACCTCCCGGGGGGGTTCTGGGATGTGAGGGCGATTGCTAGTACGCGCTCACTATAGCACGGAGGGCCGATGGCGTCGAGGAGGAAGGGGGTGTCAGCGATCGGTGATCAGTCGTCACGGCGGCGGAGGCCGACGTGACCGGGCTAGAGCGACGATGCTACGGCTCGGGACTCTAGTCCGCCGCGTAGCGCAGGGCGGCGCCGGCGCAAGCCCGGCGCGGCGACGACCAAGCCCGCCTGCGCGGGCTGGCAGGAGTTGGCACCCCTCCAGCGGTGTGCTCGCACGCCACCCCGAGCATCACAGGACAACGGATCGCTGACAGCCACCACCATTCTAGCTTCGCCTGCTAGCCAGCCTGCCGATGGCGTCCAGGACGGTGTCGACCTCCTCGGCGGTGTTGTGTACGCCCATGCTCAGGCGCACGGTGCCGCGGGGAAAGGTGCCAATGGTGCGATGGGCGGCCGGCGAGCAGTGGAGCCCCGAGCGACACATGATCTCGTACTCGTCATCCAACCACAGCGCCGCCTCCGAGGGCTCGATGCCGTCAATGTTCACACTGACCGTGGCGGTCTGGCGTTCTGCGTCCTGGGGACCATACACGGTGACGCCGGGTATGGCGAGCAGCCCCGCAAGGAGCCGTCGCGTGAGCGCCACCTCGTGGGCGCGGATGGCGTCGACGCCCTGGGCCAGGACCCAGCGCACTGCCGCCCCGAGACCGGCGATTCCCGGGGTGTTGGCGGTGCCGCTCTCGTACCGATCCGGCAAAAAGCCGGGCTGCTCCTCGTGCTCGGACAGGCTGCCGGTGCCGCCGCGCTTGAGCGGCTCCATCGTACGGGTATCGACCCGCTCGCCCACCCACAGTCCGCCGGTACCCATGGGGCCGCCCAACGCCTTGTGCCCGGTGAAAGCGAGCAGGTCGATGTGCATGGCGTGCACATCGATGGGATAGGCGCCGGCCGTCTGGGCGGCGTCCACCAGGAAGAGCAGTCCATGGTCGCGGGCAAGGCGGCCGATGGGGGCCAAAGGCTGGAGCGTGCCCACGACGTTCGAGGCGTGATTGATGACGATGAGGCGCGTGCGCTCGGTGATGGCCGCCTCGACATCGGCGGGGTCCAGCGCCCCCTCGGGCGAGCAGGGAACCACCGTCAGGGCGACGCCCTGGCGCTCCAGCGCGCGTAGCGGGCGCATGACGGCATTGTGCTCCATGGCGCTGGTGATGACGTGGTCGCCCGGGTGCAGCAGACCGCGCAGCGCCAGGTTGAGGGCTTCGGTAACGTTGAGTCCAAACACGATGCGCAGTGCGTCGTCGGCGCCCACGAGGGTGGCCAGTGCTTCCCGCGCCTCGTACACCAGGCGCCCCGCCGCCACCGACATGCGGTGCCCCGACCGCCCAGGGTTGGCCCCGGCCTCGGTCATGGACGCGATCATCGCCTCAACGACGCCGGGCGGCTTGGGCCACGACGTGGCGGCGTGGTCGAAATAGATCATGGCATTGGTCCTTGTGATGCGTGCCCTCGGTGAAGCGTG